>NZ_JBIWJF010000028.1:75400-105089 GCF_044764985.1 Kitasatospora sp. NPDC093550 | reverse complement strand
CCCCCCCCCCCCCCCCCCCCCCCCCCCCCCCCCCCCGACCCCCCACCCTCCCGAAAGCCACCACCCCACCAGCCCCGCGCCAGCGGAACCTCACCCCCCAGAACTTCCCCGCAAAGCCCGCTCCAAGTCCCGCAAAGCCACCCCCACCAACCGAGTCCCCGCCCGCACCACATCCCCCTGAACCCCCGCCACCCCAGAGGCCAACCGAGCCTCCAACCGCGCCTGAGCCTCCCGCACCGCCCCGAACTCCACCGGCCGCCCCGTCAACAAGGCCCCCGCCGCAAGCGCCGTCGCCAACCGCAGCTCCTCCGCATACTCCCCCGCCCCCACCACCGGCTCCACCCCCGCCCCCGCCCCCGAGGACCCAACCCCCACCGACCCCGCCCCCGAAGCCCCGCTCTCCACCCCCGGCAAATGCGCCTCCAGCAACACGGCCGCCCGCCCCAAGTGCCCGACCGCCGCCCGAGCCCGGTCGATCTGCCGCCGGCTCACCCCCGCCAGCCCCGACTCGTGCCGCCCCGGTTCGGCATCAGCCCGCTGCATCGCCTGGAGAAGCTCGGACCGCGCCTCCCGCGAGTCCAGCAACGCACTCCGCACGGCCCGCCCACGCACCCCCGCCGGCTCCTCGTAACAAGCGATGACCGCCGCCGCGTACCTCCCGGCCGCGGCCAGCCATTCGGCGAGCCGCTCCCCGAGCCGCGCCGTCTGCCAGGTCGGGAACAGCGCGTACGTGACGAGCGCGATCGATCCGCCGAGCAGCGTGAGGCCGACCCGCTCGAAGGCCGTGACCAGCGGGTCCCCCTCCTGCAGCCCGAGCAGGAACACCACGTACGTCGAGATCCCGACCGTGGTGAGCGCGTACCCGGTCCGGAACGCGAGGTACGCCCCGCCGATGCAGACCACCGCCAGCCCGGCCAGCACCCATTCCCCGGGGTGGACCAGCTGCACCACCAAGGTCGACACGGCGACCCCGACGACCGTCCCCGCCAACCGCGCGACGCCCCGGCTGTAGGTCTGCGCGAAGTCCGGCCGCATCACCATCGCGGCGGTCATCGGTGCCCAGTACCCGTGGTGGAACCCGGCGATCCGGGCCAGCAGGTAGGCGACGGTGACGACCCCGGTGAGCCGCACGGCGTGCTGGAAGATCGCCGAGCGCGGCTGCAGCTGCCGCCGGACGGCCCGTGCCGCGACGGGCAGCATCCGCCCGATCGACGGTTTGTGGAGCGCGCCGCCCGCCCCGACCACGGGCGTGGTGATGGTGTCCTCGTCGCCGCGGTCCAGGGCGTCCGCGGCCTTCCGCAGGAGTCCGCCGAGCCGCCGGGAGGAGCGCCGGGCGGCGCCCCGCAGCCGGGGGCCGTCGTCCGGCCCGGCCAGGGTGAGCGAGGGCGTGGACCGGGGGAGCCGGACGGGGTCGCCGGTGCGGATCGCCCGGGCCAGGGCGTCCATGACCTCGGCGGAGGCCGCCAGCACTTCCCGGGCCCGGTCCCGTTCGGGCCCTTCCTCGGGGGCGCCGACCTTGGGGTCGGCGAGCGCGGCGAGGGTGGGCCGGATCCGTTCGGCGATGCCGCGCAGGCCGCGCAGTTCGGGCGGCCGGTGGCGGTCCTGCCAGGGGGTGAGCGCGGCGGCGTGCCGGGCGGTCATGAACGGCGCCGGGTCCACGTGTGCGGTCGGGTCCTGTCGCAACCGGCGTGCGTAGTCGGCGAGTTCGGCGTAGGTGTCGGCAAGGGCGTTCCGCTGTGCGGTCCAACTGCCGATCGGCCAGAGCGTGATGACGACGGCCTGGACGACCCCGCCGAGGGCGGCGACCAGTCCGTGGCCGAGCGCGGCCAGCGCACTGACCGGGAGTTGGACGACGATCAGCATCACCGAGACGGTGTTGGTCGCGACCACCCCGGCGGTGGGCCCGATCGCCCAGGAGAGCCCGGCCCCGAAGGCCCACACCGCGAGCAGCACCGGGAACAGTCCGGGGACTCCGGCGGCCAGGTAGCCGAGGAAGGTGCTGACGCCGAGTCCGGCCCCGGCGGCGACGGCGAGGCTGGCCCGGGGTCGGAAGCTGCGCTGGAAGGTGGCGGAGCCGGCGATGAACGCGCCCATCGCGGCCGAGGTCGCGAGCGGGACCCCGCCGAGCGCGAGCGTCGGGAAGAGCACCAGCGCCACCGCGACCGCCCCGCGCACGGCCCGCTTGGGGTCGGTGAGCGCCCGGTCCAGGGTGAGTCCGGTCCGCGCGGTGTCACGAAGCGCGGCGAACCAGGACATACCGACATCCTAGGGCTCGGCCCTCCGCCGGACGGGACCGGTCGGGATCCTGCTCACCCGCGCCGCGAACCAGGTCAGCGCACCCGTCGGCAGGAACACCGCGTCGGCCGCGATCATCGCGAGCGAGAACACCGGCAGCCCCAGCACCACCGCGATCCCGATGTGCTCCAGCATCATGACGGCCAGCAGCCCGTTCTTGACCCGCCGGTTGAGCAGCGTGAACGGGAACGCCACCTGCAGCATCACGGTGCCGTACGAGATCAGGAAGACCGGCAGCAGCGCCGAGCCGACCAGCGCGGACAGCCCGGGCCAGGGGGCGAAGTAGTCCAGGTGCAGCGGGTAGTAGAGCGCGGTGCCGTCCTGCCAGCGCGAGCCCTGCACCTTGTACCAGCCGGCCGTGGCGTAGATCAGCACCACCTCGACGGCGATCACCAGCATCGCGCAGTTGTGCACCATGGTCGCCAGCGCGTCGAGCACCGCTCGCGCCTCGCCGTCCGGCCGCAGCCGCCCGAGCGTCCACCAGAGTCCGGCGACCGCCCAGAGCCCCCAGAACAGCGGCGACCAGCCGACGTAGGGGAAGCTCGGGCCGGTCCAGGTCAGGCTGTCGCCGGAGAAGCCCCCGAACTGACAGACCGCCAGCACCACCCCGAGCGCCGCCCAGAGCACCACCCCGTTCCGCGCCCTCGCGTGCCCGCGCCGCCGGGCGTCCAGCGACCAGACCTCCGCGCAGCGGGTGAAGACCAGGTAGACCGCCATCAGGTGGACGACGTTGTCGCCGCCGTCGCCGAGGAAGACGTCCCGGTTCTGCAGCGACAGCACGGTGACCAGGAACAGCACGGTGCTCACCCGGGTCCGCCAGCCCAGCAGCACGGCGAGGGCGGACAGCACCGCCAGGTGGTAGACCAGCTCGAACCAGGGCCGCCCACCGAACCAGGGCAGCACCGTGAACGCCCCGTCGTCGCCCAGGAACCGCTCGGCGAGCTCCAGCGACCAGGGGGAGTGGTCGCCGTACAGCACCCGCCGGTTGGGCCACTCGCGCAGCAGGTAGGCGAGCCAGACCAGCCCGAACCCGATCCGCACCGCCGCGGCCTGGTGCCGTCCGAGCACCCGCCCGGTGAAGGCCCCGACGGCCCGTCCGACCAGCGCCCCGGGCCCGCGCGGCCGCCCACCACCGCCCTGCCGCGGCACGCCGCCCGACGTCCCCGGCTCCCCCGAGAGCGCCTCCCCCGAGAGCGCCTCCTCCGACACCGCCCCGTCCGAGAGCGCCTCGTCCGACAGCTCCCCCGCCCCCGCCCGGGAAACCCCCGCCGACACCTCGCTCACCGACCCAGCCCCCGGTAGTCCTCGTCCGCCACCGGCCACCACGGCAACTCCCGCACCTTGGGCGCCGGCGGCGCGGCCTCGCCGCTCCAGCTCGGCGCCGGGAGGGTGGCCGTGGTCACCCGGAACCGGATCTCCAGGATCCGCTCGCCGTCCACCTCCCGGCCGATCCGCTGCAGCGCGATCCGCTTCAGGTACTGCTCGGCGAGCTTGCCGCGCGAGTCGGTCGGCGCTTCGTCCTGCGCGCTGTGCGAGCCCTCGTAGAAGTCCCAGGCCCGGCGCAGCAGGTTCTGGTCGACGTGGCTGGGCGCCGGGTTGCCGTGTATCGCCGCGATGTCCTGCGCGGTCAGCCCGAGCCACTCGCGGGTGGTGGTCGCCCCGCCCGGTGCGACGGTCCGCACCTGGGCGTCCACGCTGACGTTCTGCTGCAGCGGGTTGGGCGCGAACAGCTTCCAGTTCTGCTCGAACTCCGGGTACACCACGCCGTCGATCTCGCTCCGGTACTGCCGGGACAGCGAGTTGGCGGGCGCGACGTGGAGGAACACCGCGGCGAGGAACAGCCCGGTGCCGCCGACCAGCGCGGCTCCGGCGAGTCCGAGGACGAGCTGCGCGGGCTTCGACCAGGCCCTCCCCGGAGCCGGCCGGTCCGTGGTCTCCGTCATGGCCTCCCCCAGCCCGGTCGGCGGACGGCGCCCGGCCCGGTGCCGGCGCGCTCGCGCGCGCCCATCCTGCCCTACCGGCCCGGCCGGCCCGGCCGGGCCGGCCGGGCCGGCCGGGCCGTGGCCCGACCGACTACGCCCCGGCTGGCACCGGCTACGGCCGCCAACGGCCGCCAACGGCCGCCTACGACCGCCTACGACCGGCTAGAGGACGAAGGCCGCCTGCCCGGTGCTGCTGACCATCGGACGTCCGGCGCTCTCCCAGGCGTACATCCCGCCGTCCACGTTCACCGCGTCCCGGCCCTGCTGCACCAGGTACTGGACGACCTGCGCGGAGCGGCCGCCGACCCGGCAGAGCACGTACAGCTTCTCGTCGGGCAGCTCGCCGAGCCGGGCGATGACCTGGCCCAGCGGGATGTGCAGCGCGCCGTCCACGTGGCCGGCGTCCCACTCGTCCTGCTCCCGCACGTCCAGCAGGGCGGCGTCGGCGGGCACGGCGGCGGCGTCGGTGGTGGGGATCTGCGCGAACATCGTGTGGCTCTCCTGAACGTCGGTCGGGTCCGTGCCATTGTCGCCCACCGGCACCGAGCCGTGCGGGTCCACCGAGCCGTGCCCGTCCACCGGACCGTGCCCGCCGAGCAGCCGCTCCAGTTCGGCCTGCCGCTCGGCGGCCTTGGCGAGCAGTTCCTCGGCGAGCTGCTCCAGCAGCCGGTCCGGGTCCTGCGGGGCGAGGGCGAGCAGCTGGCCCATCGGGGTCTGCTCCAGCCGGACCTGCTCGGTGGCGGTCTCGGCGATCTTGGCGGTCAGCCAGTCCAGCCGGCGGCGCAGCCAGTCCGACCGGTCGGGGGAGTCGAGGGCGGGCGCGGCCTCCGGCGCGGTGGACCACTCGGCTGCCAGGCCCTCCAGCGCTGCGGCGTCACCGTAGGCGTAGGCCTCGTTGACCCGGGCCAGGAAGGCGGCCCTGCGCTGCTGCTCGGCCGGGTCGGTGGTGAGGTCGGGGTGGGCGCGGCGGACCAGCTCGCGGTAGATCCGCTGGGCCTCCTTGCCGGGCCGCACCCGGGTCGGCGCGGCGGCCGGCGGCGGGGCGGTCCGCTCCCCCGGGCCGGCCTCCTCCCCCCGACCGGACCGGTCCCGCTCCGACAGTTCCTGCACCGAGTCGAACAGCGCGTCCAGGTCGGGCAGTTCCTCGACCTGCTGCCGCGCCTCGGCGGCCCGGCGCCGGTCCTCGGGCCGTCCGGAGCGGGCCGCGACCGCCTCGGCGACCAGCGCGTCCAGCTCGTCCAGCCGGGCGTAGAGCGGGCCGAGCAGCTGGTGGTGGATCAGGGCGAAGTTGTCGATCTCGACCCGCAGCGTCTGCACGTCCACGTCCATGCTGAGCCAGGCGAGCTCGGCGGCGGCGACCCGCTCCTCCAGCTCCTGCTGCTCCGGGTCCGTCCAGCGGGCGGGGCTCTGCGCGCTCACTTCTCGCCTCTGTCTCGTCCGGCCGGCTGCGTCCTGCGGACCCGCCGCGGGGGCGGTCCGGCCTGCCACCCTACCGCCGTGCGCGTAAGCCCCGTCCGGGTGAAGCGGAGGTACGGACCGGCGCGCGCCGCGTGACACGCAACCGATACTGACGAATCTCCCCGTTTCGGTATCAAGCCCGGCCCGGTCCGTGCTTCGCTGGTATCCGCACAGCGTGCCTTCCTCCGGAGAAACGGCCGCCTCCAGGCGTGGCGGCCAGGCGGGAGCAGACCGAACCCATGGTGGCCGAGTCCAACTCCACACCGCGTCCGACGGCCGACGGGACCGCACCGGGCGACCACCCGACGGGCGTGGCCGCCCTGGTCCGGCTCGCCCTCGTGCAGATCGACCGCTCCGGCCGGATCGCGCAGTGGGGCCGGGCCGCCGAGGAGCTCTTCGGACACCGCGCCGAGGTCGCCCACGACCGCCCCGCCTCCGGCCTGCTGCCCGCCGTGGAGTCGCGGGTGCTCGGCCGCTGTTCCGTGCGCCGCGCCTGCGACGCCTTCGACACCCTCGCCGAGCTGACCGCCTCCGGCCGCCCCTGGGCCGGCCGGCTGACCGTCACGGACCGCGAGGAGCACCAGCGCGACGTGCTCTGGTGGGCCTACCCGTTGCCCGGCCCGTCCGGCGGACTGCTCGCCCTGGCCGCCGACGCCCGTCCGCTGCGCACCACCGGCCCCCGGCTCGCGCTCGGCGAGCGGCTGCTGCCGTTCTCCGCCGCCCCCGCCGCCCGGGGCGGCTTCCACGGCCTGACCGCCGCGCTCACCCGGCCGGTCGACCGGGTGCCGGAGCCGCTGGCCCGGCTGCTGCCCGCCGCCCACCGCCCGGCGGTGCTGGCCGCGCTCGGCGCGGGCGGCCTGCCCGCCCTGCGGGTGGACGCGGTCACCGTGCTGCCGGTGCTCCCCGCCGACGCGCAGGGCGGTACGGCGCAGGCGGCCGCCGGCCTGGGCCGCCGCTACCCGACGCCCCAGCAGCGCGCCGCCCGGGTCGGCCCGCCGCCGCAGCCCGAGCAGACCGCCCCCGGCCGCCGCGCGAGCACCCCCCTGCCGACCCAGCGCGAAGTCGTCCCCCGCGAGGCCGCCCACCGCGAGGACGCCGAGCTCCCCGTCGCCCAGCCGGTCGCCGCCGTCAACGGCGCCGCGGCGGGCGGCGGCCCGTCCGTCCCTCCTCCCGCCTCCGGCCGGGAGGCGCCCCCATCCACCGGAGGAGGAGCCGCCATCGACCGAGCCCGCGTCGAGTCGGCCGCCAACGGCCACCCGCCATCGCCCGCCGACCACGCCCCGCACGCTGACCAGGCCCCGCACGCCACCGCGCCCGTCCCGGTCCCGGCCCCCGCGAGCCCCGAGAGCCCGCCGGCCGGCCGGCTCGGCCCGTTCCTCACCAACGGCCAGGCCGGCGAGCAGCTGGCCCTGCTGAACGAGGTCGGCGGCAAGGTCGGCACCACCCTGGACCTCGGCTTCACCGCCCACGAGCTGTGCCAGGTGCTCGTCCCCCGGGTCGCCGACTTCGCCTGCGTGGACCTGGTGGACGGGCTGATCTCGGACTCCGAACTGCCGGTCGCCCGCCCGGACGACGACACCATGCTGCGCCGGGTCGCGCTGGTCTACAACGAGACCGGCGGCGCCTGGGACCACGTGCTCTCCGAGGGCTCGCTGGTCAGCATGCCCCGCCGCACCCCGCCCGGGATGGCCCTGCAGCTGAACCAGCCGGTGCTGGTCCCGGTGGTCAGCGCGGATGTCGCGGTCGACTACGCCATCGCGCTCGGCGGCGCGAGGCTGGCCCCGGTGGTCTCCGGCCGCTCGATGCTGGTCGTCCCGCTCTCGGCCCGGGGCACCGTGCTGGGCATCCTCAAGCTGCTCCGGCTGCCGGACCGCGCCCCCTTCGACGAGAGCGACGCCGCGACCCTCAAGGAGCTGGCCGTCCGCGCCGCGCTGTCGCTGGACAACGCCCGGCTGCACCGCGCCGAGGCGAGGGTCGCCACCACCCTGCAGCGCTCGATGATCCCGACCCGCCCGCCGCAGATCCCCGGCGTGCAGATCGCCCACCGCTACCTGCCCGGCGACCCCAAGGCCGAGGTCGGCGGCGACTGGTTCGACGCGATCCAGCTGCCCGGCAGCCGGGTCGCCCTGGTGGTCGGCGACGTGATGGGCCACGGCCTGCACTCGGCGGCCGCGATGGGCCGCTTCCGCACCGCCATGCAGACCCTCGCCGCCCTGGACCTGCCGCCCGGCCAGCTGCTGCGCCACCTCGACAACCTGGCCCACAAGCTCGGCGACGACCACCTCGCGACCTGCCTGTACGCGGTCTACGACCCGATCAACCGGACCTGCGAGCTGGCCAGCGCCGGCCACGTCCCGCCCGTCCTGGTGCACCCGGACGGCACCGGCGAGCTGTTGGAGATCCCGGCCGGCGCACCGATCGGCGTCGGCGGGGTGCCGTTCGTCGCCAAGACCATCGACGTCTCGGACGGCTCGATGCTGGTGCTCTGCACCGACGGCCTGGTCGAGGTCCGCGGCGGGGACATAGGAGCCGGCCTGGCCGCGCTCTGCGGGAACCTGATCGATCCCCAGCAGAGCCCCGAGCAGGCCTGCGACGAGGTGCTGCGACGGCTGCACAGTGACGACCGCAAGGACGACGTCGCCCTGCTGGTGGCCCGCTTCGACGGGGTCGCCCCGTCCGAGGTGGCCACCTGGGACCTCACGGTGGACCACCGGGAGGTCCGCCGGGCCCGCGCGCTGGTCCGCGAGCAGCTGGCCGGCTGGCACCTGGAGGCGCTCAGCGACACCACCGAGCTGCTGGTCAGCGAGCTGGTGACGAACGCCGTCCGGGTCGCCCGGGACCGCGTCCAGCTGCAGCTGATCCGGGTGGACAAGCTGCTGGTCGAGGTCAGCGACGACAACCACAACCTGCCCTCGCTGGAGCCGGCCGAGCAGCTCGGCGAGACCGGCCGCGGCCTCACGCTGGTCACCAAGCTCGCCGAGCGCTGGGGCACCGCCCGCAAGGCGGTGGGGAAGGTCGTCTGGTTCGAGCTGCCCCTCCCGCACGCCTGACGGCCGCGTACGGGCACCGTCCCGTACGCGGCCGTCAGTCCGTTTCCCGCGCGCTTCAGGGGAGGGCGGCGCCCGCCGAGCGGCGGCGCCGGGCCTCGACCGCGACCTCCCGCGACGCGGCCGCGGCCACCGAGGTGGCGGCGCCGACCCCGGCCAGCACCCGCGGCCAGAAGTCCCCGAAGACCTCGACCGAGACGGCGATCAGCAGCGCGGTGATCACCGCGACCACGTGCTCCAGGCCCGCCAGGTTCGGCAGCACGACCGCCTCGCCGACCATCAGGACGACCACCAGGCCGGCCGTGAACCAGGCCCGGCAGCGGAAGGCGATGCAGATCGCCAGCGCCACCACCGCGGCGGACGGCCCGGTGTCCCGCACGTAGGCGACCCACTTCGGGAAGCCGAACAGGTGGCCCGGCCCGATCGCCACGCCCACCCGGGCGAACAGCGTGCCCGCCAGGGTGCAGCTGTAGGCGACCACCAGGGTCATCCGCCGGCCGAGCACGATCTCGGCGATCGCGAAGACCACGAACACCTGGGCCAGCGCCCCCCAGACCGGTAGGTCCAGCGCCGGCACGTACAGCGACAGCGGGGTCCGCAGCAGCGAGACCTCCAACGGCAGCGCCGCCCGCACCACTCCGATGTGGTTGACGAAGCGCTCCCCGCCCGGCAGGTGCTGGACGATGCTGAACAGCAGGATCAGAAACGTCGCCGTCGTGGCCAGCGGAGCCGCGGCGAACTTCTTCCGCGCCACCGTGTTCCGCACCGTCACGAACAACGTTCCCCACTCGGCGACAGCGGCCGTTCTGGCTAGCGCCAGCGGCCCCTTTCGCACGCCCCCCGCGTGGGTCCTGTGAATCACAGCTTTTTCTCCGAATCCCCGAACTCTCGTCTACTTCAACATTAGAAGCCTCTTAACAAAGCCACATCGGCATGGATGGGGATAAGGGTCATCCTCAGGGGGGAGAACAATCCCCCCGCCGGACCCCCATCCGGCCGACCGGCCCCCCTCCGCCCCCCGGCGGAGGGCTACCCCTTCCCGTCCCGGGCCGACACCGGCACCCGAGGAGCCGCCGCCACGGCGGCCCGGGCGTGCCGGCGTCGGAACAGGGCGGGCAGGCTGGGCGCGACGATGAAACCCTCGGCGCGCGCGCTCGCGATGCCGATCCGCGGAATCTCGCTGCTCTTCTCGAACAGCAGGTAGCGCGGCTCCCAGATCGGCCGGTACTTGGCATTCGCGCGGTACAGCGACTCGATCTGCCACCAGCGCGAGAAGAATCCCAGGACGGAACGCCAGAGCCGCAGCACCGGTCCCGCGCCCAGGCGCGAACCGCGCTCGAAAACGGAGCGGAACATCGCGAAGTTCAACGAGACCCGCTTCAGTCCGACCTCGTCGGCGCGCTGCAGGAGCTCGATCACCATGAACTCCATCAGGCCGTTCTCGGTGTCCCGGGCCCGGCGCATCAGGTCCAGCGAGAGCCCGTCCGGGCCCCACGGGACGAAGCTCAGCAGCGCCTTGAGCTCGCCCTCGCCGTCGCTGCACTCCAGCATCACGCAGCGGCCGTCGCCCGGGTCGCCGAGCCGGCCCAGCGCCATCGAGAAGCCGCGCTCGGTCGCCCCGTCGCGCCACTCGTCGGCCTTGGCCACCAGCGCGGCCATCTCCTCCTCGGAGATGTCCTCGTGGCGGCGGATCCGCACCGTGTAGCCGGCCCGCTTGACCCGGTTGTACGCCTGCCGGACCACCCGCATCGCGCGGCCGTCCAGCGAGAACTCGTCCAGTTCGACGATCGCCTCGTCGCCCAGCTCCAGCGCGTCCAGCCCGTGCCGGGCGTAGATCACCCCGGCCTCCTCGGAGGCGCCCATGACGGCCGGCGCCCAGGCGTGCTCGCGGGCCTCGGCCAGCCAGGCGTCGATCGCGCCCGGCCAGGCCTCCGGGTCGCCGATCGGGTCGCCCGAGGCCAGCGAGACGCCGCCGATCACCCGGTAGGTGACCGCCGCCTTGCCGCTGGGGGAGAAGATCACCGCCTTGTCCCGGCGCAGCGCGAAGTAGCCGAGCGAGTCCCGCTCGCCCTGCTTGTCCAGCAGTCCGCGCAGCTTCGCCTCGTCCTCGGTGGTCAGCAGCTCCTTGCCGCGCGGGCTGCGGAAGGCCACGTACAGCACCAGCAGGAAGAGCACCCCGCCCATCGCGTTGATGGCGGCGTTCACCCAGGTCGGCGCGGCGATCACCGAACGCAGGTGCTCGGACGGGGTGATGGTGATCATCCGGCCGACCGAGTAGCGGAAGAGGTCCCAGAAGCCCGCGCCGGACAGCTCGTTGGTGGCCCAGACCAGCAGCCCGCCGACGAGGCCGCCGAACACCAGGCCGCCGACGAAGGTGGCCGCCGCGGTCTTCGGGTTGGAGCTGTCGCCCTTGGAGGTGAACTCCTTCCGCCCGACCAGCAGCGCGAGCACGAACAGGCAGGTCAGCACGGTGGAGAAGTAGTTGAGCGGGTGCCGGTTGAACCGCTCGTCCGGCAGCAGCATGACCGAGAGGTAGAGCAGCGCGAACAGTCCGCCGAGCGCCGCGTTGAAGATCCACGCGGCCCGCTTGCGCCGCCGCATCGCGACGGCGAGGAAGACCGACAGCACCGCGCTGGCCAGGCCCGAGGTCATCAGGTACGGGGTGAAGTACTCACCCTCGTTGTGCTCGCTGACCTGGTCCCGGAAGGGCACCAGCAGGACCGTCGCCACGTTCAGCAGCGCGATCAACCGCAGGTACCAGACGGAGGCCACGGCGGCCCTCGGGCGCCAGCGGTCGAGCACGCCGACGGGCCGGGGCCCGGGGGACGTGGCGGACGGCTCCGACTTCACAGTGGACGACACAGCTCAATTCCAAACGATCAGATGGTGGGGCGCATCCGCGTACGGCCCGGCGCCGGGCGCCCGCACGGGCCCGACGGACTGACCGGCGACGCCCGCCCGGCCGTCCGCCCTGGTGGGGGGAGCAGCCCGGAAAGGGTCAGCCAACTCCATGGTTCCCCACCGAAGCTGAGAATTGCGTGAACCGGGTAGCGGATTCCCACCCCCGCCGAACGGCGGGGGTGGACACCCCCCGGGCGTTCGGCGCGCCGCCCCCGCTACCCCTACTCTCGGAACCGACCCACGCGGACCGCCCACCCGGCCGCCCGAACCGAGGAGGCACCATCACCACCACCCGCGTGCTGATCGTCGACGACGAGATCCTGGTCCGCTCCGGCCTCGGCCTGATCGTCGGCTCCGCCCCCGACCTGGAGGTGGTCGGCGACTGCTCCGGCGGGCAGGCCGAGGAACACGTCCAGCGCCTGCGCCCGCACGTGGTGCTGCTGGACATCCGGATGCCCGACCTCGACGGCATCTCGGTGCTGCGCCGGCTGCGCGCCCTGCCCGACCCGCCCGCCGTCGCGATGCTCACCACCTTCGACACCGACGAGTACATCGGCACCGCGCTGCGGGCCGGCGCGACCGGCTTCCTGCTCAAGGACACCGCCCCCGAGCAGCTGGTGCACGCCGTCCGGGTGCTCGCGGCGGGCGGCAACATCCTGTCCCCGACGGTCACCCGCACCGTGATCGGCGGCTACGTGGACGGCGGCGGCCCGGACGCCGAGGCCACCGCGCTGGCCCGCACCCTCACCGGCCGGGAGCTGGACGTGCTGGCGCTGCTCGGCGAGGGCCTGTCCAACGCCGAGATCGCCGACCGCCTCTTCCTCGGCACCGGCACCGTCAAGGACCACATCAGCGCGATCCTCGGCAAGCTCGGCGCGGCCAACCGGGTGCAGGCCGCCGTCCTCGCCCACCGGGCCGGCCTGGTCCGGCCCAAGCCCGGCGACGGGGCATGACGGCCGCCGACCAGCTGCCGTCCGGACGGCTGCCGGCCTGGTGCACCGCGCCCTGGCTGATGCTGCTGCTGCCCGTCCTGTACTCCCTGCTGGACGCCGCCCTGGTGGCCCGGGACGCCACCTGGTGGCAGCTGACCCTCTCCACCCTGGCCGCCGTCGCGCTGTTCTGGCGCCGCCGCTTCCCGGTCACGGTGCTGCTGCTCACGATGCCCGGCAGCTGGGTGAACGAGATCTGGCTGGCCCCGATAACGGCCGTCTACACGGTGTCCGCCGAACGCCCCCGCCCGCGGATCGTGATCCCCTGCGGCGTCCTCTTCACCCTGGTCGAGTTCTTCCACTGGCCGCTGCCCGACCACCTCGTCGACCTGAGCCGGGCCACCGCCCTGGACGCCATCCAGGCCGTGATGCTGGCCGCCGGCCCGGCCGCCACCGGTCTGCTCGCCCGTACCCGGCGGGAGCTGGCCGCCCGCCTGGACGAGCTGACCCGCGGCCAGGAGCGGGAGAGCCGGCTGCTGGCCGAGCGGGTGCTGATCACCGAGCGCGGCCGGCTGGCCCGGGAGATGCACGACGTGGTCTCGCACCAGGTCAGCCTGATCAGCATCCAGGCCGGCGCGCTCCAGGTCAGCAGCACCGACCCGGCCGCGGTGACCGCCGCCCGCACCATCCGCGAACTGTCCGTGCGGACCCTGGAGGAGCTGCGCCAGATGGTCGGGGTGCTGCGCGGCACCGGCGGCCCGCTGCCGGACGCCCCGCTCGCCCCGCAGCCCCGGCTGGCCGACCTGCCCCGGCTGATCGAGGAGAGCGGCCTGGCCGCCGACGCCGAGCTGAACCCCGGCGACCGCCCGTGGCCGGAGGCGGTCGAACGGGCCGCCTACCGCACCGTGCAGGAGGCGCTCACCAACATCACCAAGTACGCCCCGGAGGCCGCGGTCCACGTGCGGGTCCGGGCGAAGGGGCGCCGGCTGCGGGTCGAAGTGCGCAACGAGGCCCCGCCGGTCCGCCCGGCCGAGACCCTCCCGGGCGGCGGCCACGGCCTGGTCGGCCTGCGCGAGCGCGCCCAGCTGCTGGGCGGCACCCTGACCGCCGGCCCCACCCAGGACGGCGGCTTCGAGGTCCGCGCCGAGCTCCCCGCGGCCCGCTCCTGACCCCACCGCGACCGGGCGGTGGAGAACGCCCCGGAACACCACGGGACGACGAAAAAGCCCCGCAGATCCGTAGATCTGCGGGGCTTCACTGTGCGCGAGGGGGGAGTTGAACCCCCACGCCCTTGCGGGCACTGGAACCTGAATCCAGCGCGTCTGCCTATTCCGCCACCCGCGCATGGGTGTTGTCCTCATTGCCGACCGATCTTCCGAACCGCTCGGTACCATGAGGACTTCGCGTTTCCTTGGACCGGCCTCCCTTCCGGGCGGCCCTTCCGACGTGGAAAACAGTAGCACGACCTGGGGGGCTGCTCCGAATCGCTCGTCGGGCGGGACCGACCGCATCCGAACGGGTGCGCGGCGAACGCGTGCACGAGGGGTCGGCACCCGCTCCGACGGGCACACCTGGCGTGCCGTGCCCGACATGCGTCACCCTGTGTGTCCGAGCCCACCCCCGGGCACCACACGGTCCGGGAACCGTACGGAAGGGCCCGGCGTGGATACGATCAGTACGGAAGTACCGCAAGTAGGCGCGGCCGGTTCCCGGGCGGGATCCGGCCGGCAGGCAGGCGAACGAACCCTGGAAGGGGGTGCCCCATGGGAGTGCTGAAGAAGTTCGAGCAGCGACTTGAGGGTCTCGTCAACGGCACCTTCGCCAAGGTGTTCAAGTCCGAGGTCCAGCCCGTGGAGATCGCCGGGGCGCTGCAGCGCGAGTGCGACAACAACGCGAGCATCTGGAACCGCGACCGCACCGTCGTGCCGAACGACTTCATCGTCGAGCTGAGCCCGCACGACCACGAGCGCCTCAGCCCCTACTCCGGGCAGCTGGGCGCCGAGCTGGCCGGCATGGTCCGCGAGTACGCCGAGGCCCAGCGGTACACCTTCATGGGCCCGCTCCAGGTGAACCTGGAGAAGGCCGACGACCTCGACACCGGCCTGTACCGGGTGCGCAGCCGCACCCTCGCCGCCGAGGAGCCCCCGCAGCAGTACGCCCAGCAGCCGCAGCCCGGCTACGACCGCCCGCCGGCCGCCCCGGCCGTGGGCGCGCCGTGGCAGCAGTCCGGCGCCGGCCAGTACGGCACGCCCCCGCCCCCGGCCACGCCCCCCGCCATGCCGCCGGGCCCGCCCGCGCCCGCCCGCGGCAACGTCCACAACCTCCCCGGCGCCGGCCACGGCGGTGCCTCGGTGCGCCGCTGGGTCGAGGTGAACGGCGCCCGCCACCAGATCTCCGGTTCGGCCTGCGTGCTCGGCCGCTCCACCGAGGCCGACGTGCGGATCGACGACCCCGGGGTCTCCCGCAAGCACGCCGAGATCCGGCCCGGCAGCCCTTCGATGGTGCTCGACCTGGGTTCCACCAACGGCATCGTGGTGGACGGACAGCACACCCAGCGCGCTACGCTCCGCGACGGCTCGCGAATCGTCGTGGGCTCCACCACCATCGTCTACCGGCAGGTCGAAGGGTAGTGTCCGAATTGTTCGCGCGCCTCGCTCACCGACTGGCGGGACGGCCATGTCAGAACTGACCCTCACGGTCATGCGGCTGGGCTTCCTGGCCGTGCTGTGGCTGTTCGTCATCGTCGCGATCCAGGTGATCCGCAGCGACCTCTTCGGCACCAAGGTGAACCCCCGGTCCTCCCGTCGCGGCGCGTCCGCCACGGCGGCCGGCGGCGCTTCCACCCAGGCCGCGGGTCGTCCCACGCCCACCCCCGTCCCGGCTCCGGCCGCGGCGGCGGCCCCGACCCAGCCCGGCGGCGGACGCCGTCGCGGCGGCCCGACCCAGCTGGTCGTGGTCCAGGGCTCGCTCGCCGGCACCACCGTGGCGCTGCAGGGCCAGACCATCACGCTGGGCCGCGCGCACGACTCCACCATCGTGCTGGACGACGACTACGCGTCCTCCCGGCATGCCAGGATCTATCCGGATCAGACTGGGCAGTGGACGGTCGAGGATCTAGGCTCCACCAACGGCACCTATCTGGACCGGCAGCGCCTGACCGCGCCCACCCCGCTCCAGCCGGGCATGCCGATCCGTATCGGCAGGACCGTCATCGAACTGCGGAAGTAGTAGCGCATGAGGGCAAGCATCCCGTCCATGACCCAGAGGGGGGCACAGGTCGCATGACCCTGGTGCTGCGCTTCGCCGCCGGCTCCCACAAGGGACTGATCCGGGAGGGGAACGAGGACTCCGGCTACGCCGGGCCGCGGCTGCTGGCCGTGGCCGACGGCATGGGCGGCGCGGCGGCCGGCGAGGTCGCTTCCTCCGAGGTGCTCGGCTCGATCGTCCGGCTGGACGAGGACGTGCCGGGCGCCGATCTGCTGACCCTGCTCGGTGACGCCGTCCAGGGCGCCAACGACCGGCTCCGGCAGATGGTCGAGGAGGACCCGCAGCTGGAGGGCATGGGCTGCACGCTCACCGCCATGCTCTGGACGGGCCAGCGGATGGGCCTGGTGCACGTCGGCGACTCCCGCGCCTACCTGCTGCGCGACGGTTCGCTGGTGCAGATCACCCAGGACCACACCTGGGTGCAGCGCCTGGTCGACGAGGGCCGGATCACGCCCGAGGAGGCCGAGACCCACCCGCAGCGCTCGCTGCTGATGCGGGCGCTGGACGGCCGCGGCCAGGTCGAGCCCGACCTGTCGATCCGCGAGGTCCGGGCCGGCGACCGCTACCTGATCTGCTCCGACGGCCTCTCCGGCCCGGTCAGCCACCAGACGCTCCAGGACACCCTCGGCAGCTTCTACTCGCCCGAGCAGACCGTGCAGGAGCTGATCCAGCTCGCGCTGCGCGGCGGCGGTCCGGACAACATCACCTGCATCGTGGCCGACGTCATCGACGTCGGCGCCACCGACACCATGAGCGGCCAATTCAACGACGTCCCGGTGGTGGTCGGCGCGGTCGCCGACGCCCCGCCGTCCTCGGCCGCCGCCGACCGCTCGATCGCGGACACCCCGGCCGGCCGCGCGGCGGGCCTCGGCCGCGGCCCGCAGGGCGCCTTCGGCCCGGCCGAGGGCTACGAGGGCGACCACGACCCCGCCTCGGGCGGCTTCGGCCCCGCCGAGGGCTACGAGGGCGGCGGCTACGGCTACGGCTCCGCCGAGCCCTCGGTGTACGGCACCGAGGACTTCGAGGAGGAGCAGCCCCGCAAGCGCAAGCGCAAGGGCCTGACCGTCTCGTTGGCCGTCCTGGTCACGCTCGGCCTGCTCGGCGGCGCCGGCTTCTTCGGCTACCAGTGGACCCAGGACCAGTACTACATCGGCGAGGACGGCGACCACGTCGCGATCTACCAGGGCCTCAACCAGAACCTGGCCGGTCTGAGCCTGTCCTCGGTTCACTCCTCGTACAGCAAGATCCAGCTGAAGTGGCTGCCCGAGGACCAGCAGGCCCACGTGAAGAAGACCATCTCGGTCGGCAGCATGTCGGACGCGAACAAGACCGTCCAGGAGCTCGACGGCTGGGTCCAGCTCTGCCAGCGGGCCGCCGCGGCGACGGCCCCGTCCGCCCAGGGCACCCAGCCGACGCAGGCCACCCACGCCGCGTTCCTGGCCACCACGCCCACCCCGGGCGAGAAGAGCCGCGGCCCGGCCGCGGCGGCCCCGACGACCGCGCCCTCGCCCACGCCGACCCCGGCCACCCCGAACCCGACCACCCCGGGCGCGGCCGCCTCCGGCACTCCGGCGCCGAACGCCACCCCTCCGGCCGCCGGCGCGCAGGGCGGCGACCAGTTGACCGACGACGAACTCAGCCGGGCCAACGCCTGCCCGAAGCAGTGACGTCCGTGATCCGACATAGGACCGCCCCGAGCGGGCCGGCCGGCCGTCAGGGAGCGGTCTCCACGTGAGCAGCTACAACGTGAGCGAAGGCACCGGCCGGCTCGGCCGGCGCCGGGCGACGGCCGAGCGCGCCGTCCCCCGGCGGCGGGGCAACACCACGATCTCCCCGCAGGAGGCGCCGAACCGGCGCAACACCGAACTGGCCCTGCTGCTCTTCGCGGTCCTGCTGCCGGTCCTCGCGTACGCCAACGTCGGCCTCGCGATGGACTCCAAGCTGCCCGCCGGCATGCTCGGCTACGGGCTCGGCATGGGCGCCCTGGCCCTGGTCGCGCACCTGCTGGTGCGCCGCTTCGCGCCGTACGCGGACCCGCTGATGCTGCCGATCGCCACGCTGCTGAACGGGCTCGGCGTGGTGATGATCTGGCGGCTGGACAAGGCGGGCAAGCTGCTCAGCGGCAACTTCCCGGCGGCCCAGAACCAGCTGATGTGGTCGGGCCTCGGCATCGCGGGCTTCATCGGGGTGATGGTCCTCCTGAAGGACCACCGGGTGCTCCAGCGCTACACCTACATCTCGATGGTGGTGGCCCTGGTCCTGCTCGCCGCACCGGCCTTCTTCCCGGCCCGGGCGGAGGACTTCGGCGCCAAGATCTGGATCCGGCTGGGCAGCTTCTCCATCCAGCCCGGCGAGTTCGCCAAGATCATCCTGACGGTGTTCTTCGCCGGCTACCTGATGGTCAAGCGGGACGCGCTGGCGCTGGCCAGCCGCCGCTTCATGGGCCTGTACCTGCCGCGCGGCCGCGACCTCGGACCGATCGTCGTGATCTGGCTGCTCAGCCTGCTGATCCTGATCTTCGAGAACGACCTCGGCACGTCCTTCCTGTTCTTCGGCCTGTTCGTGGTGATGCTCTACGTCGCCACCGAGCGGACCAGCTGGATCCTGTTCGGCCTGCTGATGTCGGTCGGCGGCGCGGTCGCGGTCGCCTCCACCGCCAACCACGTGAAGATCCGCATCAACGCGTGGCTCGACCCGATGGCCGCCTTCAGCCCGAAGCCCCCGCCCGGCGCCACCGAGCAGATCGGCCAGTCGCTGATGGCGCTCGGCTCCGGCGGGGTCACCGGCTCCGGCCTCGGCCAGGGCCGCTCCTGGCTGATCAACTTCGCCGCCAAGAGCGACTTCATCCTGGGCTCCTTCGGTGAGGAGCTCGGACTGACCGGCATGATGGCGATCTTCCTGCTGTACGGGCTGCTGATCCAGCGCGGCCTGCGCACCGCGATCGCCGCCCGCGACCCCTTCGGCAAGCTGTTCGCCGTCGGCCTCGCCTCGGCGATGGCGCTGCAGGTGTTCGTGGTGGCCGGCGGTGTGACCGGACTGATCCCGCTGACCGGTATGACCATGCCGTTCCTCGCGCAGGGCGGCTCGTCCGTGGTCGCCAACTGGGCACTGGTCGCGATCCTGCTGAAGATCAGCGACAGCGCCCGCCGCCCCGGCGTCGAGCCGACCCCCGCCTCCGAGGGCCCGGGAGGACCCGCCCGATGAACAAGCCGATCCGCCGGGTCTCGATCTTCTGCCTCGTGCTGATACTGGCCCTGATGGTGCGCACCAACTGGGTGCAGGGCGTCCAGGCCGACTCCTGGGCGAGCAACAAGAACAACAAGCGCCAGCTGTACGACCGCTACGCCCACCCGCGCGGGAACATCATCGCGAGCGGCCAGCCGGTCACGAAGTCGGACTTCGTCAACGGCCTGCGCTTCAAGTACCAGCGCTCCTGGGTCGACGGCCCGATGTGGGCCCCGGTCACCGGCTACGCCACCCAGTTCCAGAGCGTCGGCCTGGAGGCGCTGGAGGACGGCATCCTGTCCGGGACGGACGACCGGCTGTTCTTCCGCAACACCCTGGACATGCTGACCGGCGAGCCCAAGCGCGGCGGCGACGTCGTCACCACGGTCAACGCCAAGGTCCAGAAGGCGGCCTGGGACGCCATGGGCAACAAGAAGGGCGCCGTGGTCGCGGTCGACCCGAAGACCGGCGCCATCCTCGCGATGGTCTCCACGCCCTCCTTCGACCCGGGCAGCTTCGCCGGCTTCGACGGCGCCTCGACCAAGGCGTGGAACGACCTCAACGCCGACCCGAACAAGCCGCTGCTCAACCGGGCGCTCAAGGAGACCTATCCGCCCGGCTCGACCTTCAAGCTGGTCACCGCGACCGCCGCGTTCGAGAACGGCATGTTCCAGGGCATCGACGACGCGACGACCACGCCGGAGCCGTACGTCCTGCCGGGCACCACGACGCAGCTGAAGAACGAGAGCCCCCAGGAGCAGTGCGAGAACGCCACGGTCAAGTCCGGCATGGACCAGTCCTGCAACACGGTCTTCGCCAAGATCGGCGCCGACCTGGGCAAGGAGAAGATGCGGGCGCAGGCCGAGAAGTTCGGCTTCAACAGCACGATCGACACCCCGGTCCGCTCCGAGGCGAGCGTCTTCCCGGACAGCAAGAGCCTGGACGGCACCGCCCAGGACTCGATCGGCCAGCACGACACCCGCGCCACCCCGCTGCAGATGGCCATGGTCTCGGCCGCGATCTGCAACAACGGCAGTCTGATGCAGCCCTACCTGGTCGACCAGGAGCGCTCGGCCACGCTGACCACCATCTCCAAGCACACCGAGAAGCAGTTCTCCCAGGCCATGAGCCCGGCCACCGCGCAGAAGATGCAGGACCTGATGGTCTCGGTGGTCGAGAACGGCACCGGCAAGAACGCCAAGATCCCGGGCGTGCAGGTCGGCGGCAAGACCGGCACCGCGCAGCACGGCGAGGACAACGCCGGGCTGCCCTTCGCCTGGTTCACCTCCTGGGCGAAGGCCCCGGACGGCCAGTCGGTCGCGGTCGCGGTGGTGGTCGAGGACGGTTCCCAGAACCGCGACGGCATCAGCGGCGGCCGGCTCGCCGCCCCGATCGCCAAGGCGGTGATGCAGGCCGCACTCGGCAAGTAGAAGGCCGGGTCCGGAGTGAGGGGAATGTCACGATCGACACCCCGTTCCGGATACCGGTCTGATATCGGCCGACGGCTGACTCCGGTCCGATGGGGTGCGACCGGTAGCGTATCCGCCAGCAGCGGGTGTGCCCGTTGCCGCCCGCGAGGCACCGCTCGGCCCGGCCGGAGAACCGGTCGCGCACCGCGCGGCGTCACCCAGAGCGTGCGGGGACACCTACGTCACAACCTCACCGGCGGGTGAGGGAGAGGGTCGGAACTATGGAAGAGCCTCGTCGCCTAGGCGGCAGGTACGAGCTCGGCGGCGTCCTCGGACGCGGCGGCATGGCCGAGGTGTACCTCGCCCATGACACCCGGCTCGGCCGTTCCGTCGCCGTGAAGACGCTCCGGGCCGACATGGCCCGGGATCCGTCGTTCCAGGCCCGCTTCCGCCGTGAGGCGCAGTCGGCGGCGTCCCTGAACCACCCCGCGATCGTCGCCGTGTACGACACCGGCGAGGACTACATCGACGGCATCTCCATCCCGTACATCGTGATGGAGTACGTCGAGGGTTCGACGCTGCGCGAGCTGCTGCACTCCGGCCGCCGGCTGCTGCCCGAGCGGGCGCTGGAGATGACCATCGGCATCCTCCAGGCCCTGGAGTACTCGCACCGGGCCGGCATCGTGCACCGCGACATCAAGCCCGCCAACGTGATGCTGACCCGGCAGGGCAACGTCAAGGTGATGGACTTCGGCATCGCCCGCGCGATGGGTGACGCCGGGATGACCATGACGCAGACCTCCGCCGTCATCGGCACCGCCCAGTACCTCTCCCCCGAGCAGGCCAAGGGCGAGCAGGTCGACGCCCGCTCCGACCTCTACTCCACCGGCTGCCTGCTCTACGAGCTGCTGACCGTCCGCCCGCCGTTCGTCGGCGACTCGCCGGTCGCGGTGGCCTACCAGCACGTCCGGGAGGAGCCGCAGCCGCCGTCGGTCTTCGACCCCGAGGTGCGCCCCGAGATCGACGCGATCGTGCTGAAGGCGCTCGCCAAGGAGCGGGACTACCGCTACCAGAGCGCCGACGAGATGCGCGACGACATCGAGCGCTTCCTCGACGGCCTGCCGGTGGCCGCGGCCCAGCAGGCCGCCTACGGCATGGGCGCGGCCGGCTACGGCTACGACCAGAACGGCTACCCGCAGCAGCACGACCCGTACGGCCAGACCAACGTGCTGCCGCAGCAGCCCGGCGGCGGCCCGACCACCCTGCTGCCGCAGGCCTCCGGGCAGCCCGGCTACGGGCAGCAGGACGACGGCTACGGCCAGACCTACGCCGGTGGCGGCGACGACGGCTACGGCCAGGGCGGCGGCCGGCGCGGCGACGACCAGCCGAAGAAGAGCAACACCTCCTGGATCGTGCTGGCGGTCGCCGCCGTACTGGTCCTGGTCGGCACCTTCTTCGTGGCCCAGGCGATGTTCAGCAACGGCGACAAGAAGGACGCCGCGAAGGTCGCCGCGCCCAACCTGATCGGCAAGAGCCTGGCCGACGCCAAGACCGCCGCTGCGGCCGCCGGCGCCAAGCTCGTGGTGACCGAGGGCGAGAAGATCGCCTGCCCGGACGCCGCCATCAAGAAGGACCAGGTCTGCACCCAGACCCCGGCGCCCGGCAGCCAGGTCGTCGAGACCGCGACCATCACGGTGCAGGTCTCCTCCGGCCCGGCGAAGGCCCAGGTCCCGAGCGTGGTGGGCAAGCCCAAGGACCAGGCCCTGGCGGCGCTGGCCGCGGCCGGCTTCACCAACGTCGGCACCCCCGAGTACAAGGACGACGACACCGCCCCGCTGGACACCGTCACCAGCCAGGACCCGGCGGCCAACACGGCCGCCGACCCGACCGCCCCGATCAAGCTGACGGTCTCCCAGGGCAAGAGCAAGGTGAACGTCCCGAACGTGGTCGGCTCCCAGAAGGAGGCCGCGGAGGCCACGCTGACCGGCGCCGGCTTCCAGGTCGACTCCTCGAAGACCACGCCGACCAACGACCCGAGCAAGGTCAACACCGTCGCCGCGCAGTCGGTCCAGCCGAACACCAAGGCCGCGCCCAACTCCAAGATCGCGCTGACGATCTACAAGGCGCCGGAGAAGGCCCAGGTGCCGCCGCTGCAGAACGTCAAGCTCTCGGACGCCATCGCCCAGCTGTCCAAGGTCGGCCTGGGTTACTCGGTGGTCGGCCCTCAGGACCCGAACGCGATCGTCCAGATGAGCAACCCCGGAGCCGGCACCATGCTGGACCCGAACAGCCAGGTCCAGCTCTTCACCAAGCCGGCCGATCCGACCAAAGGGGGCGACCCCACCACCCCACCCACCAAAGGGGACCACTAGGCCTCCGATCTTCCCCTGGTTCGGCTGAACCGGGGCCGGGAGCCAGAGGACACCTGAGGACGACGCCCGAGGGCCCGCCGCATCCGTCGCGGCGGGCCCTCGGGCGTTCCGGTGTTCCCGTTCCCGTTCCCGACGAGACCCCACACGGGGCCCCGTCAGGACCCTCACGGACCGTCAGGAGTGGCGCAGCTCCGGCGGCGGGGTGCGCGCGGCGTCCACGTCGTCCACCCGCACCAGGCTCCCCCAGACCGCCATCCGGTACCGCGAGGTGTAGACCGGCGTGCAGGTGGTCAGGGTGATGTAGCGGCCGGGGCCGGCGTACCCGGCGCGCGCCGGGACGGGCGCCACGATGCCGGTGTCGTACTTGGAGGTCTCCGACAGGGTGCTGTCGACCTTGTAGACGTACCACTTGTCCTTGGTCTCGACCACGACCGCGTCGCCCCTGTGGACGGCGTCCAGGTCGTGGAACTTGGCGCCGTGGCCGTCCCGGTGCGCCGCCAGGGCGAAGTTGCCGGTCTGCTCCCAGGGCATCGCGGCCTTGTACGGCTGCTCGTAGACGCCCGCCACGCCCTCGTCCAGGACCTCGGTGGAGGTGCCCATCCGGATCAGCACCTGGAAGTCCCGGCCCATCGCCGGGACGTGCAGGAAGCCCACGTCGTCGCCCACCGCGAACTGCTTCGGCGCGGGCGGCGCGCCGGGGGCGGCGGTGCCGGGCGCGGCCGAGGGGGTGGGGGCCGGGCCCGCGGCCCAGGAGCCGCGCAGCCGGTCGGCGGCCTGCGAGGCGGAGCGGTCGGCCTGCACGTTGGTCCACCACAGCGAGTAGGCCACGAACAGGCCGAGCACCAGGCCCAGGGTGATCAGCAGTTCGCCGAACACCCCGAGCGCGGCCAGCGCGCGGCTCCGCCCCCGCCCGGCCGGCCGCCCTGGGGGCGGGAGGGAGCTCCGCCCGGGATCTTCCGACCGGGCGGTCTGGTCGTCCTGCATCTGCGGTGCTCCCCCTCCGGGCCGGACGTCCGGGCGGCTACCCGCCCGTGATCGCGGCCGGCTTGCCTTGGCTGCGCGGCCGTTCCTCGATCATCTTCCCAAAGACGATGAGACGGAACTTGGAGGTGAATTCGGGGGTGCAGGTGGTCAGCGTGATGTAGCGGCCGGGGCCGGCGTACCCGGCGCCGTTCGGCACCGGCTTGATCACGCTCACGTTGCTGGGGGAGGTCTCCGGGATGCCCCCGGTGACTTCGTAGGTGTAGTACCCGGCGGCCGTCTCCACCACGATCTTGTCGCCCTTGCCGAGCTGGTTGATGTAACGGAACGGCTCGCCGTGGGTGTTGCGGTGGGCGGCGAGCGCGAAGTTGCCCGCCTTGTCGCCCGGCATCCCGGTGCCCGGGTAGTGGCCGACCAGGCCCTTGTCGAGCACCGCCGGCTTGGAGGTGCCCTCGGCGATCGGGAACTTCAGCCCCAGCTTGGGCAGGTAGATGATGGCGAAGCCCTTGCCGGGCTCGAACACCTCGGGCTTGTTCGGGTCCGGGGCGGGCTGGCCGGGCTGGGCGGGCGCCGCCGCGTCGAACTGCTGCTCCAGCTTGTTGCGGGCCCCGTCGGCGGCCGCGTCGGCCTGCACGTTGGTCCACCAGAGCTGGTAGGCGACGAACAGCAGCATCACCACGCCGAGCGTGATGCACAGCTCGCCGACGGCCCGGGCGGCCACCACGACCGCGGACTCCTTGGGGCGCACCCGCCCGGCGGCGCGGCCGTTCGCCCGGCGCCGCCCGTTGCCGGAGCGGATCGCCGTACGGCCCTGGGCGGCCCTGCGGCGCTCGGCCCGGCCGCCCGTCGGCACGGCCGGCTCGGCCGCCGCACCGATCCCGGCGGGCAGCCGCAGCTGCAGGGTCTGGTCCGGCAGCCAGGGGTACTCGGGCCCGTCCTGCAGGGGCTCCTCGGCCTGCTCGTAGACGCCCCAGGCGTCCTCGGGCACGGTCTGGACCGGGGCCGCCTGCTGGTACGGGCCGTCGCCGTACGGCGCCCCGCCGTTCGGACCGCCGCCGTACTGCGGCCCGCCCTGCTGGGGGGCTCCGTAGTGCTGCGCGCCGCCGTACGGGTCCGCCTCCGGCTGGTAACGCCCCTCCGGACGCAGCGTGGTCACGCCGCTCAGCCCCGGCCGATCACCGGGGCGAGCCCGGCCGACCGGTCGACGGCCTGCGGGAAGCCGCACTCCGCGAGCCAGTTGGCGAGCATCCGGTGCCCGCCCTCGGTGAGCACCGACTCGGGGTGGAACTGCACGCCCTCGACCGGCAGTTCACGGTGCCTCAGCCCCATGATCACGCCGCTCTCGGTCCGCGCGGTGACGACCAACTCCTCCGGCACGGTGGACGGTTCGACCGCGAGCGAGTGGTAGCGGGTCGCGGTCAGCGGCGAGGGCAGGCCCTCGAACACCCCGCCGTCCTCGTGCTCGACCAGCGAGGTCTTGCCGTGCAGCAGCTCCGGCGCCCGGTCGACCACCGCGCCGTACGCGACGGCGAGCGACTGCAGGCCCAGGCAGACGCCGAACACCGGGAGCCCGATGCCGGCGCAGTGGTGCACCATCTCGATGCAGACCCCGGCCTCCTCCGGCGAGCCGGGCCCGGGGGAGAGCAGGACGCCGTCGAAGCCCTCCTCGCCGGAGCGGCGGACGGCGTGCTCGACGGTCACCTCGTCGTTGCGCACCACCTCGCAGGTGGCACCGAGCTGGTACAGGTACTGGACCAGGTTGAAGACGAAGCTGTCGTAGTTGTCCACCACCAGGATGCGGGGCGGGGTCGACTGGGTGGTCATGCGCGCGTGGTCTCCGTGGGATGCGGTGCCGGGTGGCGGTGCTGGATGGCGGTGCTGGAGGCGGGGCCGGGCCGCCGGCTCAGCCGGTCGCGGCGCCGTCGCCGCCGCCGTCCACTGTGACGTCGCCGAAGGGGAGCAGCGGTTCCGCCCAAGGGAAGACGTAGGTGAAGAGCAGGTAGACGGTCCCCAGGACGAGGAGCACCGAAATGACGGCCTTGACCAGGGTGTTCCCCGGGAGGTGACGCCAGATGAAGCCGTACATGGTGCTCCCTCGTCGTAGCAGACTGGGGTCAAGACTAGACCCGCCTCCCACGCCCGTGAGGCCGGTCGGCTACTGCTGTCCGCCCGCCGACCGCAGCTCGGTGGTGCCGGAGTACCCCGGCAGGCTCAGGTCGCCGCTCTCCTGGACCTTCCAGCCCAGCCCGTACGCCTGGACGTACTGCAGGTAGTTGCGGATCGTCGGGTCCGCGTCGACGGCCGAGCGCAGCGCGTCGGTCTTCCCCACCGCCTTGACCACGTACGGCGGGGAGTAGACCCGGCCCTGGAGCAGCAGGGTGTTGCCGACGCAGCGGACGGCGCTGGTGGAGATCAGCCGCTGGTCCATCACCTGCACGCCCTCCGCGCCGCCCCGCCACAGCGCGTTGACCACGGCCTGGATGTCCTGCTGGTGGATGACCAGGTCGTTGACGCCGGGTTCGGGGACGCCCGGGATGCGGGCGGTGGCGTTCGGCGGGGCGTCGTTGAGGGTGACGGTCAGGCCGCCGCCCTGCAGGGGCTCCAGGGCGGCGCCGAGACGCAGGCCGTCCAGCTTCGCGGCGTCGGCGGGACTGTGGCCCTGCTGCTCGGTGAGGTCCTGGGAGCGGGCCTGGAGGTCGGCGAGCTGGGACTGCGCCTGCTGGTTCTGGGCGCTGCGCTGGCGGATCACGTCGCCGAGGCTCAGCAGCGAGTTGTCGGTCCGCAGGTCGGTGCCGCGGGCGGTCTGCGCGCTGATGTAGAAGAGCAGACCGGCGAGTGCGAAGACGGCGCAGGTCAGGGCACGTCCGACAATTCGGGTACCGGAACGACGGGTACGGGCCGACCCGGGGGGAATCGACAAATTAGTCACCGTACCCTTATCTCCTCAAGACCCGCCGAGCCACTACGCTAACGGACGCCGGTGGCATGTGCGGAGCGTCCCCCAGAGCGTTCTCCACGGCCGTCCGTCGACCGACACACCCGCTGCACCTCTGCGCGGTCTCACAGCGCATCGACAGGAGAACCCCTCGTGCCGAAGTCTCGACTCCGCAAGAAGTCCGACTACACCCCGCCGACCGCGGCCGCGGTGAAGATCAGCTCGGGCCGCGGCTGGGTCGCGCCGCTGATGCTGGCACTGTTCCTGATCGGCCTGGTGTGGATCGTCACCTACTACGTGACCAGCGGCTCCTACCCGGTCGAGGGCTGGCGGAACTGGAACATCCTGGTGGGCTTCGGCTTCATCGCCGCGGGCTTCGGCGTCTCCACCCAGTGGAAGTGACGACCCGCTCGTCCTGAGGCCCGGCCCGGGCCGATTCCCGCCGCTCCGGATCGCTCGTCCCGGGGCGGCGGTCAGGCGTGCCCGGACCCGGCCGGGAAGCCGGTCGGTTATCCCCACCATCGGACTGTCACGCTTATCCACATGGTTATCCACACTGGGGAAAAGTCTCCCCAGCCTGTGGATAACTTTCCCGGCCGAGGCCGTCCACAGCTGTGCACAACCGTCCGCAATCAGGGGAACCGCACAGCAGGACGCGCGTAGAACAGCAGTCCACAGCCGGGCGGGCACACAACCTGTGCACAACCCCGCACTCGCTGTGGACAAACGTCCGGTTCCTCAGGAGCCGTAGAGGGACATCCCGATCAGCAGCATCGCCGCCTCCACCGCCAGGGCCCCCGCCACCGCGAGCGCCTGGACCAGTCCGCGGCGCTCGCGCGGGGCGTACATCAGGCCGGCCGCGGTCAGCGCGCCCAGCGCCAAGCCGCCGAGGTGCGCCCGCCAGTCGATGCCCGGGCGGGAGAAGGTGACGATCAGGTTGAAGACCAGGAACGCCACCGCCGGGGCCAGCGGCCCCCGGTTCCGCAGTTGCATCACGATCGTCGCGCCGATCAGCCCGAAGATCGCCCCGGAGGCCCCGACCGAGTTCATCAGCTGCCCGGCCACGAGGAAGGCGAAGGTGCTGCCGCCCAGGCCGGCGACCAGGTAGAGGGCCAGGAAGCGGAGCCGGCCGAGCGCCTCCTCCAGCGGCGGGCCGAGCCAGAGCAGCACCAGCATGTTCAGCCCGATGTGCCACCACTCCAGGTGGAGGAAGGTGGCGGTCAACAGCCGGTACCACTGGTCCGGGCCGTCGGCGACGCCGGCCGGGCCGCCGAGGACGTCCCGCCCGGCACTGAACAGCGACCAGACCTGGCCCAGCCGCGGCGTGAGCACGTAGGCGGCCAACAGCCAGACGACGGTGTTGATGCCGACCAGCACCCTGGTGACCAGCCCGCCGTCGACGGTGAGCGCACCCCCGAACCGGGTGGTCGCCCGCCGCGTCCCGGCGTGCCCGGTGCCGACGCAGTCGGGGCACTGGAAGCCCACCGCGGCGGCCACCATGCACTGCGGGCAGACCGGCCGCTCGCACCGGGTGCAGGAGATCCCGGTGGGCGTCCGCGGATGCCGGTAGCAGCCGGGCAGGCCGCCCTCCGGGGACCGATCGGCCGACGACCGCGGCTCGTCCGGGAGCATCAGCGGGTCCCCTTCCCGTGCACGACCTCCGAAACCGCCAGCCTACTGCCGAGCCCGCCGCACACGGACGGCTGCGCCGCATCCCGCCCACCCGCGCGTACGGCCCACCCGGGGTGCCGGTGGACAAATCAGCATGCATGATCAGCATTCAGGTGGATAGGTGCATAAAGGATGCCACCCAGGAGGAGAGACTCGTGAGCATTTCGGACTCAGCCCGTGAAACGGCCGCCAGGACCCGGGACACCGCCACGCAGTTCGCGGAAGGCGCCAAGCAGCGCCTCGGCCCCGCCATGGACGCCGTCGGGCCGCTGGCCACCCAGGCCGCCCACAACCTCCGCGTCCAGTACGACAAGCACCTCGCCCCGCAGTTCGGCCACGCCTTCGCCAGCCTGCCGCCGGAGGCTCAGCAGAACGCCCTGAAGGCCCTCCACCGGGCCCAGGAGGCCGCCCTGGCGGCCCGGCTCTCCGCCACCCGGGCCGCCGACCAGGCCCGCGCCACCGTCGTCCCCAGGGTCACCCAGGCGGTCGACGACGCCCGGGCCGTGGTCACCCCGGTCGCCCAGGAGGCGCATTCCCGGGGCGCCGCGGCGCTGACCGCGCTGCAGGGCCACGTCAGCTCCGCCGAGATCAGCGAGCTCGCCGCCCGCAACGCCCGGAAGGAGCGGTGCCACGGCTGGTCCACCGGCCTCGCCGTGGCCGGCCTGCTGGCGATCGGCACCGGCCTGGTGGCCTGGCAGTGGTGGCGCCGGCACAGCGACCCGGAGTGGCTGGTCGAACCCCCGACCGGGCAGGGGCCCCGGCCGGCCGGCGCGCACGCCGCCACCGCCCCGGTGAACGGCTCCGGCCCCGAGGACGAGGCCACCGAGTCCGCCGACGGCGAGGGCCCCGCGGAGAGCTGACCGGACGGAAGACGCGGAGAAGTCCGGAAACGCCGATCGGCCGTTGACCAGGATCCTGGTCAACGGCCGATCGGCGACTGCTGCGAACTGTGGAGCATAGGAGACTCGAACTCCTGACATCTGCCTTGCAAAGGCAGCGCTCTACCAACTGAGCTAATGCCCCTCGACGGCACTGCGCGTGCCAACGGGCACTAGCGTACCGGGTTCCGGCGCGTTTCCCAGCGCCGTCCCCTGAAGGGGGCCGGGGGGGGCGGGGGGGGGGGCGCGGGGGCCGGGCCCCGGGGGGGGGGGGGGGGGCCGGGGGGGGGGGGGGGAGCCAGGCGCGGGGGCGGAGGGAGCTCGGGCGGGCGGCTTCCG
>NZ_JBIWJF010000028.1:0-75390 GCF_044764985.1 Kitasatospora sp. NPDC093550 | reverse complement strand
ACGCCCCCCCCCCGCCCCGGGGCGCCCCCCCGGCCATTCGGGTCGGGGGGGGGGGGGGCTCCCCCCGGGGGGCCCGGCGGGGGGGGGGGGGGGGGCCGGGCGGCCCCCCGCCCCCCCCGGCCCGGGAGGCGCGGGTCGGCGCCCCCGAAGATCGTCGATCGTCAGATCGCCCGGGCTCAGCGACCGGCCGGAACCGGGTCGGTGGCCTCGGTCCACAGGTCCTGCTCGGCGCGGTCCGCCTGGACCTGACGGTAGACAAAGAAGCCGCCGAGGGCGACCAGGGCGACCAGGAGAAGCTTCTTCACCGCGGGACCTCGTCCTTCTTGCGTTGGTGGACTCAAGAGCCGGATCCGGCCGGACTGACCGGGCCGACGAGTCCAGTTGTGTTTCGAGCGCGAACGGGCGGCCGGGTGCCAGACTGCCCTTGCGGCCGATGATACACACCGGTATCCCAATCGTGACCAGCCACCGGTGCGACCAACCCGGCGGTCCGGTCCGAGGATTGACGCCGCACCTCCTGCCGGGCGGACCGCCCGTCCACGACCGGACCGGGAATCCCGGGTCGGATCCCGAGCGGACCGCGGCCGGGAACGCCGAAGGGCCCGGAGTGGATCACTCCGGGCCCTTCGGGGAGGTGGGCCTAACAGGACTTGAACCTGTGGCCTCTTCCTTATCAGGGAAGCGCTCTAACCGTCTGAGCTATAGGCCCTCGTCGACAGAGATCGTACCGGAATCCGGCCGATCCGCGAAAACGTCGAAGGCCCCGGAGTGGATCACTCCGGGGCCTTCGCGGTGGTGGGCCTAACAGGACTTGAACCTGTGGCCTCTTCCTTATCAGGGAAGCGCTCTAACCGTCTGAGCTATAGGCCCTTGCCGCACTGAAAGATTAGCGGACCGACGGCCGATCCCCCAAATCCGTATCGGCGGGGGCCGCGGCACGGGCCCCGGAGACCGGCTGCCGGGCCACGGCGGAGCGGCGCAGCAGCCACTCCTCGCGGGTCGGCGGGAGCCCCGCCGCGCCCTCCTCGGTGCTGCGGACGGCGAGGACCTGGTTGATCCCGATGCGGTTCTGCTCGAAGGCCAGCGCGGAGGCGGCCATGTACAGCCGCCAGACCCGGGCCCGGCCGCGGCCGACCAGCCGGACCGCCTCCGTCCAGTGCGCCTCCAGGTTGGCCACCCACTCGCGCAGGGTCAGCCCGTAGTGCTCGCGCAGCGACTCGACGTCCCGGACCTCGAAGCCCGCCTCCTCCAGCCGGGACACCGTGGAACCGACGGGGGAGAGCTCGCCGTCGGGGAAGACGTAGCGGTCGATGAAGGGGCTGGTGCGGTGGGGTTCGCCGGGGTGGTCGGGGCGGCGGGCGATCTGGTGGTTGAGCAGCCGGCCGCCGGGCGCCAGCAGCCGGTACAGGCCCTCGGCGTAGACCCGGTACTGCTCGGAGCCGACGTGCTCGGCCATCCCGACGCTGGAGATCGCGTCGAACGGCCCGTCGGGGATCTCCCGGTAGTCCTGCAGCCGGACCTCGACCCGGTCGGCCAGGCCGGCCTCCTCGACCCGTGCGCGGGCCAGCGCGACCTGCTCCCGGGAGATCGAGACGCCGACCGCGGTGACGCCGTAGTGCCGGGCCGCGTGCAGCAGCAGCGAGCCCCAGCCGCACCCGACGTCCAGCAGCCGCATCCCGGGCCGCAGGCCGAGCTTGCGGCAGATCAGGTCCAGCTTGGCCTCCTGGGCGGCCTCCAGGCTCTTCGCCTCCGGCGTCCAGTAGGCGCACGAGTAGACCATCGAGGGGCCCAGCACGAGGCGGTAGAAGTCGTTCCCCACGTCGTAGTGGTGGCTGATGGCCGCGCGGTCCCTGCCGCGGCTGTGCAGCCGCCCCGCGGCCTTCCGGACCTCCTCCCGGGGCGGCGCCGGCTCGGGGCCGAGCGCCCCGGCGCGCAGGGCGGCCGCGATGGCCCGGCGGCCCCTGGCGCCGAGCACCGCCCGCGGGCCGAGGTCGAGCGTGCGGATCTCCGGCAGCTCGGCGAACCGGCCGACCACCGAGAGCACCTCGTAGAGGTCGGAGCCGGGAGCGATCTCGAGGTCCCCCGCGACATAGGCCCGGGCCAGGCCCAGCTCGCCCGGCTGCCAGATCAGGCGGCGCAGCGCCCGGCGGTTGCGCAGGACCAGGGTGGGCGCCCCGGGCGGCCCGGCGACGCTGCCGTCCCAGGCCTGTACCCGCAGCGGTACCGGCACCCCCAGCAGCCCGTCCAGGGCCTCGACCAGTTGACCTGCGAGCTTCGCCACCGCGCGCCTCCGTCCAGTCGTCCTGCTGAACTCACCTGACCCGGTCGGGCGGACCGGGGGCGGCCTGCGGCACTCCCAGGCGCGGAGCGGGTGCCACCCAGCTAATCCCACGGCCGCTGACCCGCTTCCGGGCGGCACGCCGCGGGGCGCCGGCTGTCACCCGAATGCCGAACGGACCCCACCGGCTGCAACAGCCTGTGGGGCCCGTACATTCCGTCCGTGGACGGGGAGCTGAGCGCGGGTCAGGAACCGGCCGGGGTCAGTCCTCCTCGGCCAGGGTCAGCTCGACGCCGCCGGTGAAGCCGGCCGCCGCGTTGTAGATGAACGCGGAGAGGGTGGACAGCGCGGTCAGCAGGACGACGTCCACCACGGCGATCAGCGTGGTGAAGGTCATCACCTTGCCGAAGCCGACGTAGTCCATCAGGTTGACGCCGCCGCTGCTGTCGGAGCCGGTGACGTCCTTGAGGGTCTTGCTCAGGGAGTCGAAGACCCCGAGCGAGTCCAGGGTCATCCACAGCACGGCCGAGGCCACGATGATGATGATGCCGACGGCCAGCGACAGCAGGAAGCTGACCTTCATCACCGACCACGGGTCGACCTTGGTCACCCGCAGCCGGGCCTTGCGGGTCCGGCCGAGGCCGGGGCCGGCCGCCGCGGGCGCCGCGGCGGGGCGGCGCGCCGCCCCGGGGACGGGGGTGCCGCCCGCCGGGGTGTTGCCCGAGGTCCGGGTGCCCCGGGCCGGGGTCGGCTGCCCCTTGGCGTACGTGGTCGGCTGGGAGAAGCCCCCCGAGCCGGGCGCCGGGGTTCCCGGCGCCGGCGGCGTCTGGCCGCCGTAGGTCGCGCCGCTCTGGCCCGCGCCGCCGACCGGCGGCATCAGCGAGGTGGACGCGGCAGAGTGCTCGGTCGGCGGCTGCGGCACGCCGTACGAGCCACCGCCCTGCGCGCCCGGACGGCCGCCGGAGGTTCCTCCCGCAGCACCCGTGGCTCCACTCACCTGGTCCTCCCGCACTTCCCACCAGGACGGCGCCGCCGCCCTGCTACGTCACTCGTCATCCAGCGCCCGGCGGGATTGCCCGGAACTGGTCGGCGTCCGGTGCCGCCGTACCCACCCTGTGGACGCGGCGGCACCGGTCTGCGGTTCGGTTCAGGCCTCGACGTCTCCGCCGACCGCCGTCTCCGCACCCTCGGTCGTCTCGGTGGACTCGGTGCCGGTGACCTCGTCCTCCGCCGTCTCCTCGTCCTCGGCCTCCGCGTTGCGGGCCATGCCCACGACCGCGTCGCGCTTTCCGAGGTTGATCAGTTGGACGCCCATGGTGTCACGTCCGGTTTCACGAACCTCGGAAACCCTCGTGCGGATCACCCCGCCCGAGAGGGTGATCGCCATGATCTCGTCGGTTTCGTCCACCACGAGTGCGCCGACGAGCGAACCCCGGCCCTCGACGATCTTCGCCGCCTTGGTGCCGTAGCCGCCGCGTCCCTGGACACGGTACTCGTCCACACCCGTCCGCTTGGCGTAGCCGCCGTCCGTGGCGGTGAAGACGTACGTGCCCGGGCGGACGACGTTCATCGAGAGCAGCTCGTCGTCCTCGCGGAAGGCCATGCCCTTGACGCCGGAGGTGGCGCGGCCGGTGGGCCGCAGGGCGTCGTCGGTCGCGGTGAAGCGGATCGACTGGGCCTTCTTGGAGACCAGCAGCAGGTCGTCCTCGGAGGAGACCAGCTCGGCGCCGATCAGCTCGTCGTCCCGGCCCTCCTCGTCCTGGCGCAGGTTGATCGCGATCAGGCCGCCGGAGCGCGGGGAGTCGTAGTCCTTCAGCGGGGACTTCTTCACCAGGCCGGCCCGGGTGGCGAGGACCAGGTACGGCTTGTCCTCGTACGTCCGGACGGCCATCACCTGGGCGATGTGCTCCTCCGGCTGGAAGGCCAGCAGGTTGGCGACGTGCTGGCCGCGGGCGTCCCGCCCGGCGTCCGGCAGCTCGTAGCCCTTGGCGCGGTAGACCCGGCCCTTGTTGGTGAAGAACAGGATCCAGTTGTGGGTCGTCGTCACGAAGAAGTGGTCGACGATGTCGTCCTGCTTCAGCTGGGCACCGCGCACGCCCTTGCCGCCGCGCTTCTGCGAGCGGTAGAGGTCGGAGCGGGTCCGCTTGACGTAGCCGCCACGGGTGATCGTGACGACGATGTCCTCCTCGGCGATGAGGTCCTCGATGGAGAGGTCGCCGTCGGACGGGATGAGGGTGGAGCGCCGCTCGTCGCCGTACTTCTCGACGATCGCGGTGAGCTCCTCGGAGATGATCTCCCGCTGACGGGTCGGCGAGGCGAGGATCGCGTTGTACTCGTCGATCTTGCGCTGCAGCTCGTCGTGCTCGTCCATGATCCGCTGGCGCTCCAGGGCGGCCAGGCGGCGCAGCTGCATCTCCAGGATGGCGTTGGCCTGGAGCTCGTCGATGTCGAGCAGGCCCATCAGGCCGGTGCGGGCGGCGTCGGCGCTCGCCGAGGCCCGGATCAGCGCGATGACCTCGTCGATCAGGTCCAGGGCCTTGAGCAGGGCGCGCAGGATGTGGGCGCGCTCCTCGGCCTTGCGCAGGCGGAAGGTGGTCCGCCGGACGATGACCTCGACCTGGTGGTTGACCCAGTGCCGGATGAAGGCGTCCAGCGACAGGGTGCGCGGCACGCCGTCGACCAGGGCCAGCATGTTGGCGCCGAAGTTGGTCTGCAGCTCGGTGTGCTTGTACAGGTTGTTCAGCACGACCTTGGCGACCGCGTCGCGCTTGAGCACGACCACCAGGCGGGTGCCGGTGCGGGAGGAGGACTCGTCGCGGACGTCCGCGATGCCCGCGATCTTCCCGTCCTTGACCAGGTCGGCGATCTTCAGCGCGAGGTTGTCCGGGTTGACCTGGTACGGCAGCTCGGTGATCACCAGGCACTGCCGGCCCTGGATCTCCTCGACCTCGACGACGGCGCGCATGGTGACCGAGCCGCGGCCGGTGCGGTAGTAGTCGTCGATCCCGCGGCGGCCGACGATCAGCGCGCCGGTCGGGAAGTCGGGGCCCTTGATCCGCTCGATCAGGGCTTCCAGCAGCTCCTCGTTGGAGGCCTCGGGGTTCTCCAGGTACCAGAGCGCGCCGGAGGCCACCTCGCGCAGGTTGTGCGGCGGGATGTTGGTGGCCATGCCGACCGCGATGCCGGTGGCACCGTTGACCAGCAGGTTGGGGAAGCGGGCCGGGAGGACGGTCGGCTCCTGCGAGCGGCCGTCGTAGTTGGGCGCGAAGTCGACGGTCTCCTCGTCGATGTCGCGCATCATCTCCATGGCCAGCGGCATCATCTTGCACTCGGTGTAGCGCATGGCCGCCGCCGGGTCGTTGCCCGGGGAGCCGAAGTTGCCGTTGCCGTCCACCAGCGGCATCCGCATCGACCACGGCTGGGCCAGGCGGACCACGGTGTCGTAGATCGAGGTGTCGCCGTGCGGGTGGTAGTTGCCCATCACGTCGCCGACGACGCGGGCGCACTTGTAGTAGCCCTTCTCGGGGCGGTACCCGCCGTCGTACATCGCGTAGAGCACGCGGCGGTGCACCGGCTTGAGGCCGTCGCGGACCTCGGGCAGCGCACGGCTGACGATCACGCTCATCGCGTAGTCGAGGTACGAGCGCTGCATCTCGGTCTCGAGCTCGACCGGCTCGATCCGCATCGTCGCCTGGGCGGTGGCCTCGGCGGCTTCGGGGGTCTCGGGCTGTTCGGCGTCGGGACGGTTGTCGTCGACCACTGGTGGTCAGTTTCCTTTCACGCGGACTGGTACGTGCGGGGCCTGGGGTGCAGGCGTCACACGTCCAGGAAGCGGACGTCCTTGGCGTTGCGCTGGATGAAGGAGCGGCGGGCCTCGACGTCCTCGCCCATCAGCACGGAGAACAGCTCGTCGGCGCGGGCGGCGTCCTCCAGCGTGACCTGGAGCAGCAGCCGGTGCTCGGCGTCCATGGTGGTGACCCGGAGCTCCTCGGCGTTCATCTCGCCGAGACCCTTGAACCGCTGGATCGCGTCGTCCTTGGGGAGCCGGCGCCCGGCCTCCACCCCGGCGGCGATCAGCGCGTCGCGCTCGCGGTCGGAGTAGGCGTACTCGAAGTCGTCCTTGCCCCACTTGATCTTGTACAGCGGGGGCATGGCGAGGTAGACGTACCCGGCCTCGACCAGCGGCCGCATGAAGCGGAACAGCAGGGTCAGCAGCAGGGTCCGGATGTGCTGACCGTCGACGTCGGCGTCGGCCATCAGGACGATCTTGTGGTACCGGAGCTTGGCCTCGTCGTAGTCCTCCTGGATGCCGCAGCCGAAGGCCGAGATCAGCGCCTGGACCTCGGTGTTCTGCAGCACCTTGTCGATCCGGGCCTTCTCGACGTTCAGGATCTTGCCGCGGATCGGCAGGATGGCCTGGGTGCGCGGGTCGCGGCCCTGCTTGGCCGAGCCGCCGGCGGAGTCACCCTCGACGATGAAGATCTCGCACTCGGACGGGTCCTTGGACTGGCAGTCCGAGAGCTTGCCCGGCAGCGAGGCGGACTCCAGCAGGCCCTTGCGGCGCGTCAGGTCGCGGGCCTTGCGGGCGGCGACGCGCGCGGTGGCGGCCTGGATGGACTTGCGGATGATGTCCGAAGCCTCGTTGGGGTTGCGGTCCAGCCAGTCGTTGAGCTGCTCGTGGACGACCTTCTGGACGAAGGTCTTGGCCTCGGTGTTGCCGAGCTTGTCCTTGGTCTGGCCCTCGAACTGCGGCTCGCCGAGCTTGACCGAGATGATCGCGGTCAGACCCTCGCGGATGTCCTCGCCGGAGAGGTTGTCGTCCTTCTCGCGGAGCAGCTTCTTGTCCCGCGCGTAGCGGTTGACCAGGCCGGTCAGCGCGGCGCGGAAGCCCTCCTCGTGGGTACCGCCGCCGTGGGTGTGGATGGTGTTGGCGAAGCTGTAGACCCCCTCGGTGTAGGAGGAGTTCCACTGCATCGCGATCTCCACCGAGATCGCCTTGTCCTTGTCCTCCGCCTCGAAGTCGATCACCGAGGGGTGGATGACCTCGCCCTTGCGGGAGTTGAGGTGGGCGACGAAGTCGGCGATGCCGCCGTCGTACTTGTACGTGACGGTGAGCGGCTTGCCCTCCTCGTCCACGTGCTCGGGGCGCTCGTCGGTCAGCGAGATCGACAGGCCCTTGTTGAGGAAGGCCATCTCCTGGAAGCGCCGGGAGAGGGTCTCGAAGGAGTAGACGGTGGTCTCGAAGATGTCGGGGTCGGCCCAGAAGGTGACCGTGGTGCCGGTCCGGTCGGTCTCCGCGCCCTTGACCAGGGCGGCCGTCGGCGCGCCCATCTTGTAGTCCTGGGTCCAGATGTGGCCGTCCTTGTGGATCTCCACGGAGAGCCGGGTTGACAGCGCGTTCACCACGGAGACGCCGACGCCGTGCAGACCGCCGGAGACGGCGTAGCCGCCGCCGCCGAACTTGCCGCCGGCGTGCAGGACGGTGAGGACGACCTCGACGGCCGGCTTGTCCTGGCCGGGGACGATGTCCACCGGGATGCCGCGGCCGTTGTCGACGACGCGGATCGCGCCGTCGGACATGATCGTCACGTCGATGGTGTCGGCGTACCCGGCCATCGCCTCGTCGACGGAGTTGTCCACGACCTCCTGCACCAGGTGGTGCAGGCCGCGCTCACCGGTGGAACCGATGTACATGCCGGGGCGCTTGCGGACGGCGTCGAGGCCTTCCAGCACCTGGATGTTGCTACCGGTGTAGGAAGCCTGGTCGGTCTGGTCTGGGGTCTGGCTGGGGTTGCCGGAATCGGCCACGAAGCGCCCTCTCTGGCACAGCACGGGCCGCATCCCCGCCCCGTCCGGGCGGGCGTGCGACCACAGTGTTTCGACTCGGTTGCCACTAGCAACAGTGTTTGGCTCTCAGTCTACCGGTACGACTGACATAGATGGGCGTTTGGCAGCCCTTGAAGGCAGATATGCCGCCCTGAAGCCCCTCCGCACATGTCCCGATACTCGCCCGGGGGCCTCAGAGCGCCTGGGAGGGCTGTCAGGGGTTCCGGAAGATCGCCATCCGATCCGCGCCGGACCCGCCCCGGTCACCCCCAGGTGTCGCCCGGCCCCTTGCTCCCCGGCGCCCGCAGCCGGCCGTAGCCGCGCGCGGGCGCCGCCGGGCCCAGCACCTTGATGGTCTTGACCGTGCCGTGGCCCAGCTCGTGGTTCAGACGTGCCACCAACTGCCGTGCCAGCCAGCGGAGTTGAGTGGCCCATGCGGTCGAGTCGCACTGCACGGTGAGCACCGCGGCGGCCTCGTCGTAGGAAGAGGGGTGGCAGTGCGCGGCGATGTCCGGGCCGACGATCTGCGGCCAACGGCCCATCACCCCGCCGACCGCAGCCGAGGACTCCCAGCCGCGCTCGGTCAGCAGCCGGTTCAGCGCCGCTCCCAGCGGGACCGGGTCGCGGCCGTCCGAACGGGCACCGCTGCGCAGACCGTGCCGCTTCGCCTCGCGCTTCTGCTGGACCTGCTCGCCGCGCTGGCGGGCCTGGGCGCGGGCCGCCCGCAGCGCCGAGCGCGCGAGGTCGGCACCCGTCGGCTCGCCGGCCTCGGACCGGGGGGAGTTCTCCGCCGGCTCGCTCACGGCGATCTCCTTTCCCCAGCCTGTGGACAACGCTGAGCGATCCAGCGTACGGGAGGACACGGACGACGGACGGCCGGGTGGGCCCGGCCGCCGGAGCGTGCGGATCGTGGAGTGCGGGGACCGCGGATCAGGCGTCCACGCGGCGCACGGCGCCGTCGGCCACCGCGAACCGGGCACCGGCCAGCGCCTTCGGCACGTCCTCGGCGACCGCCGCGGTCACCAGCACCTGCTCGCCGTCGGCCACCAGCTCGGCCAGCCGGTCCCGGCGGGCCGCGTCCAGCTCGGCGAACACGTCGTCCAGGATCAGCACCGGCTCGCCGCCGTCGGCGCGCAGCAGTTCGTACGAGGCCAGCCGCAGCGCCAGCGCGAACGACCAGGACTCGCCGTGGCTGGCGTAGCCCTTGGCGGGCAGCGGGCCGAGCTTGAGCACCAGCTCGTCGCGGTGCGGGCCGACCAGGGTGAGGCCGCGCTCGACCTCCTGCTTGCGGACCGCCCGCAGGGCCTGCAGCAGCTGTTCCTCGGCCTGCTCGCGACTGGTCGGCAGCTCGCCCTCGAAGGAGCTGCGGTACTCCAGGGCGGTCTCGCCGCCGCCGGGCGCCAACTGCCCGTACGCGGCCGTCACCAGCGGCTGCAGCGCGGCCACCAGCTGGATCCGGAAGGCCGTCAACTCGGCTCCGGCACGGGCCAGGTGGCCGTCCCAGACCTCCAGGGTGGACAGGTCGGCACCCTTGCCGCCGCCGGCCCGGCGGGCCATCGCGGCGGTCTTCAGCAGGGCGTTGCGCTGCTTGAGCACCCGCTCGTAGTCCTGCCGCACACCGGCCAGCCGGGGTGCGCGGGCGGTCAGCAGCTCGTCCAGGAAGCGCCGGCGCTCGCCCGGGTCACCCTTGACCAGGGTGAGGTCCTCGGGTGCGAACAGCACGGTCCGCAACAGGCCCAGCACGTCGCGCGGGCGGACGTTGTCGGAGCGGTTGATCCGGGCCCGGTTGGCCTTGCCCGGGGTGAGCTCCAGTTCGACCAGGGTGGAGCGGCCGCGGTCCACCACCGAGGTGCGGATCACCGCCCGCTCGGCGCCCAGCCGGATCAGCGGGGCATCGGTGGCGACCCGGTGGCTGCCCAGGGTGGCGACGTAGCCGATCGCCTCGACCAGGTTGGTCTTGCCCTGGCCGTTGGGCCCCACGAAGGCCGTCACACCCGGGTCGAGGGGCACCTCGGCCCGGGTGTACGACCGGAAGTCGGCGAGCGACAGATGCGCGACGTGCATGGCTGTGGACTGCGCCCGCCTTCTGTGGAGAGACCTGCGGTTACTTGGACTCGACCGCGTGGCCGCCGAACTGGTTGCGCAGGGCGGCGATCATCTTCATCTGCGGCGAGTCGTCCTGGCGGGAGGCGAAGCGGGCGAACAGCGAGGCGGTGATCGCCGGCAGCGGCACGGCGTGGTCGATCGCGGCCTCGACGGTCCAGCGGCCCTCGCCGGAGTCGGCGGCCCAGCCGCGCAGCTTGGCCAGGTGCTCGTCCTCGTCCAGGGCGCGGACGGCCAGGTCCAGCAGCCAGGAGCGGATGACGGTGCCCTCCTGCCAGCTGCGGAAGACCTCGCGCACGTCGGTGACCTCGGGGGCCGCCTCCAGCAGCTCCCAGCCCTCGGCGAAGGCCTGCATCATCGCGTACTCGATGCCGTTGTGGACCATCTTGGCGAAGTGGCCGGCGCCCACCGCGCCCGCGTGCACCGAGCCGAAGTCGCCCTCGGGCTTGAGCGCGTCGAAGACCGGCTGGACCCGCGCGACGTGCTCGGCGTCGCCGCCGTACATCAGCGCGTAGCCGTTCTCCAGGCCCCAGACGCCGCCGGAGACACCGCAGTCCACGAAGCCGATGCCCTTGGCGGCCAGCGCCTCGGCGTGCTTGACGTCGTCGGTCCAGCGGGAGTTGCCGCCGTCCACCACCACGTCACCGGGGGAGAGCAGCTCGGCGAGCTCGTCGACGGTCGCCTGGGTGGCGGCGCCGGCCGGGACCATCACCCAGACCACGCGCGGGCCCTGCAGCTTGGTGACGAGTTCCTGCAAGCTCTCGACGTCGGAGACGTCCGGGTTGCGGTCGTAGCCGATGACGGTGTGGCCGGCGCGGCGGATCCGCTCGCGCATGTTGCCGCCCATCTTGCCGAGACCGATGAGGCCGAGCTCCATGACCAAGTCCTTACCTGTGGTGACATGCCTGGCGGCGGCGCCGTTGCCGCACGCCTTGAGCCTACGCGCTGAACCGCCGCGGCCCGCCTGCGGTCGGCCGACCGGGGGAGACGTCCACAGGCTGTGCACAGCGGGTGTGCACAGCCTGTGGGTAACCGTTCCGGGGCGCGGTCGGCCGGAGGGATCAGCCGGAGAGGCGGACCGGCATGCTCTGCCTTGTGGGGGGCGACCCCCACACCCCCGGGATCATGCCGCTCCCGAGCGTCAGCCGGAGAGGCGGACCGGCATGATCAGGTACTGGTAGGCCTTGTCCTCCTCGGCGTCCACCGAGACCTTGCCGCTGAGCAGCGCGGGCTTGGTCGGGGTGGTGAAGCTCAGCTGGGCGTAGGCGGAGTCGATGGCCTTGAGGCCCTCCTCCAGGTAGCCCGGGTTGAAGGCGATCGAGATGTCGTCGCCCTCGAGGTCGGCCTCGATCCGCTCGGTGGCCTGGGCGTCGTCGCCCGAGCCGGCCTCCAGCGTGAGCACGCCCTGCTCGAAGTTGAGGCGGACCGGGGTGTTGCGCTCGGCGACCAGCGAGACGCGCTTGAGCGCCTCCAGGAAGGGCTGGGTCTGGATCGCGGCGACGGCGCTGAACTCCGTCGGGAAGAGGCTGCGGAACTTGGGGAACTCGCCCTCCAGCAGCCGGGTGGTGGTCCGGCGGCCGGCGCCCTCGAAGCCGATCAGGCCCTCCCCGGCACCGCCGGAGGAGAGCGCGATGGAGACGTTGTCGCCGCTGCCCAGGGACTTGGCGATGTCCTGGAGGGTCTTGGCCGGGACCAGCGCGACCGCGGAGATGTCCGACTGCTCGGGCTTCCACAGCAGCTCGCGGACGGCGAAGCGGTAGCGGTCGGTGGCGGCCAGGGTGATCCGGTCGCCCTCGATCTCGACCCGGACACCGGTGAGCACCGGGAGGGTGTCGTCCCGGCCGGCGGCGACCGCCGCCTGGCTGACGGCGGAGGCGAAGACGTCGCCGGAGACGGTGCCGGTGGCGGTCGGCATCTGGGGCAGGGCCGGGTACTCGTCCACCGGGAGGGTGGGGAGGGTGAAGCGCGAGCTGCCGCAGACCACGCTGACCCGCTGGCCGTCGGTGGAGATCTCCACAGGCCTGTTGGGGAGGTTGCGGGAGATGTCGTTCAGCAGTCGACCGGAGACCAGGACGGTGCCGGCCTCCTCGACGTCCGCCTCCAGCTCGACCCGGGCCGAGACCTCGTAGTCGAAGCCGGACAGCGCCAGGCTGCCCTCCTGTGCCGTCAGCAGCAGGCCGGCCAGCACCGGCACCGGCGGCCGTGCCGGGAGGCTGCGGGCAGCCCAGGCCACCGCCTCCGCGAGGACGTCACGCTCCACCCGGAACTTCACCGGTAACCGCCTCCTGGATCGAGCGCTCCCGCTCGCACTCTGGTTCGTCTGATCTTGATCGTCGGTTGGGCTGTCCGCCGAGCTCTGCTCACTCCGCTTCCAGTCGCAAGGACAGTCTGACGTACTCCGCCGACAGACGGGGCAGACGGGCGGAAGCAACCCGAACAGGTGTCGGGGCGCGGTTGTCCACAGATTCGGGGCCCACCCGCTTTGAAAGCAAGTCCACGGTCTAAATGTGTAGTGGTAGTAGTAGGGCCTGTGGAAACCGTGGATAACCCCGTTTCCGCAGGTCAGGGCCCGAATTTTGTCCACAGTGGGTGTGGACGGCGGCTGTGGACGGACAGGCCCCGCTGTGGACAGCCGAGCGTTACCCACAGGCCACGGAGGGTATCCACAGGTTATCCCCAGCCCTGTCCCCAGATCCGGGCCCGGTTATCCACGGGCGCCGGTCAACTTTTCGTGACGCCTTTCACACCAGGGCATGAACGCCAGCTCACGGTTGTCGAACTGTGGACGCCGCTGTGGACAAGCTGGGGATAACCGCCCCGGGCCTGGGGACAACCGGTGGATAACCCGGACGGCCCACTGGCGGGCCGTCAATTGTCCACACCCTGTGGATAACCGTTGTGCACAAGTCCACAGGCACCTGACCTGCGCCGAAGAGCGTAGCGGTGACGGGCCTGTGGACGAATTCTGGATAACTCCGGGCTCCCCGGCCTGTGGACTGTGGGGAAGTCACCCGCCCTGTGGACAACGGCCTTGTGCGCCCCGGGTTTTCGAATCACCGGTCAGTTGTTCGGCACGGGCTGTGGATTGGTGGATCGTCCGTCGACCACATCCCTGCCCAGTCGGCCCGGGACGCACACCTGTGGGCGCGCGAAAAAGGGCGTCGGGATCGCTCCTGACGCCCTCCGGGCCGCGTGCGCGGCGGCGGCTAGCTCTTGATGCGGTTGGTGAGTTCGGTGACCTGGTTGTAGATCGAGCGCCGCTCGGCCATCAGCGAGCGGATCTTGCGGTCCGCGTGCATCACCGTGGTGTGGTCGCGACCGCCGAACTGCGCGCCGATCTTCGGCAGCGACAGGTCGGTGAGCTCGCGGCACAGGTACATCGCGATCTGGCGGGCCGTCACCAGCACCCGGCTGCGGGAGGATCCGCAGAGGTCGTCCACGCCCAGGCCGAAGTACGCGGCGGTCTGCTGCATGATGACCTGCGCGGTGATCTCCGGACCGGCGTCCTCGTCCCCGCCCGGGATCAGGTCCTTGAGGACGATCCCGGCCAGCTCCAGGTCCACCGGCGCCCGGTTGAGGTTGGCGAAGGCGGTGACCCGGATCAGCGCGCCCTCCAACTCCCGGATGTTGCGGGTGATCCGGGACGCGATGAACTCCAACACGTCGGCGGGAGCGTTCAGTTGTTCCTGGATCGCCTTCTTGCGCAGGATCGCGATCCGGGTCTCCAGCTCCGGCGGGGTGACGTCGGTGATCAGACCCCACTCGAAGCGGTTGCGCAGCCGGTCCTCCAGCGTGGTGAGCAGCTTGGGCGGCCGGTCCGACGAGAGGACGATCTGCTTGTTCGCGTTGTGCAGGGTGTTGAAGGTGTGGAAGAACTCCTCCTGCGTGGACTCCTTGCTCGCGAGGAACTGCACGTCGTCCACGAGCAGGATGTCCATGTCCCGGTAGCGCCGGCGGAAGGTGTCCGCCTTGCCGTCCCGGATCGAGTTGATGAACTCGTTGGTGAACTCCTCCGAGGACACGTACCGCACCCGGGTGCCCGGGAAGAGGCTGCGCGAGTAGTGCCCGATGGCGTGCAGCAGGTGGGTCTTGCCCAGCCCGGACTCGCCGTAGATGAAGAGCGGGTTGTACGCCTTGGCCGGGGCCTCGGCGACCGCCACCGCCGCCGCGTGCGCGAAGCGGTTGCTGGCGCCGATGACGAAGGTGTCGAACAGGTACTTGGGGTTCAGCCGGGCGGCCGGCTCGTCCTTGCGAGAGCCGCCGGCCGGGGGAGCGCCGGGCGGGGCGGGCACGCCGGGAACGGCGGGACGGTCACCGGGCCGGTCGCCGGAGCGGTCCGGGGCGGTCTTCTCCGCCGGACGGCCGCCGGTGGGCCGGGAGCCGGTGGTGCGGCGGCCGGCACCCGCGCGGGGCTGCTCGTTCGGGCCGGGGCCGTAGGCGCCGCCGAAGAGGTCGCCCTGGGTGGTCGCGGGCGGGCCCGGGAGCGGGCGCGGCGCCGGACGCGGCGCGGGCTCCTCGGACTCGTAGTGGCCGTGCTGCTCCGGGTAGCCCTGCCAGCCCTGCGGGCCGGAGGCGGGACCGCCGTACGGCGCCGGGCGCTGCTCGTAGCCGCCGGTGTCGTAGCGGGGGCGCTCGTAGTCCTGCTCGTACGGCTGCCCCTTCTCGTAGGGCTGGCCGTGCTCGTACGGCTGCTGGTAGTCCTGGCCGCCGTAGCCGCCGGTGTCCTCGGCCGGGCCCGGGTACGGCTCGGGGGACCGGTCGGCGGGCGCGGGGGTGGTCGGCACGGCGTTGGCGTCGACCATGACGGCGATCCGGACGGGGCGGCTGAGCTCACGGCTGAGGGCCTCGGTCAGCTGCGGCAGCAGCCGGCCCTCCAGCACCTGCTTGGCCCGCTCGTTCGGGGTCGCCAGCAGGGCGGTGTCGTGCATCATCCACATCGGCTGGGTGCGCTGCACCCACTGTTTGTCCATCTCCCCGACATCGGGGTCGCTGACCAGCCGCTCGACGACCCTGGCCCAGACCGGGACGAGGTCGCTGTTGACATCAGCCACTGGTGCACGCTTTCCAAGAACAAACCAGACAAGTTCTGCAACGGTAGTCAGCGAACAGAGCCGGATCAAGTCGTTGTCCACAGGCTGTGGGTAAACGGGGTCCGGAGGGGCTGGTTTGACCCTCGTGCCCCGTCCCGCGTACCGTAACCAGGTCGAGTTGTCGATGGCCGCTGCCGCATGTCCGCGGGTCCACCCGCTTCCTAAGGCGCGCAGCACGGGCGCCGTGGATTGCCCTAGACCCCAGCCGAACTGGGGCGATGGGCCGGATTTCCGCAATCAAGGGAGATCACGCGGACGCACGGTGACGGCCAAGCGACTCCCCGTCATCCTACGATTCACCTCAGGAGCCCCCGAGTGAGCAAGCGCACCTTCCAGCCGAACAACCGTCGTCGCGCGAAGACCCACGGCTTCCGGCTGCGTATGCGTACCCGCGCCGGCCGCGCCATCCTGGCCGCCCGCCGTGGCAAGGGCCGCGCCAGCCTGTCCGCCTGATCCGCGCCAGAGTCTGTTGTGCTGCCCTCCGAGAATCGGCTGCGGCGGCGCCAGGACTTCGCGACCGCGGTGAAACGCGGTCGCCGGGCCGGCCGGCCCCTTCTGGTCGTCCATCTCAGCAGAGAGGGTGACCCCCAGGGGCAGACCGACCGGACCAGCGACTCCCGCCCGCACGTCGCCGAGGGGACTCCTTCGGCGCGTGCGGGTTTCGTCGTGAGCAAGGCCGTCGGCCCGGCGGTCGTCCGCAACCTGGTCAAGCGCCGGTTGCGCCACCTCGTTCGTGATCGTCTGTCCAGGCTGCCCGCCGGTAGCCTGATAGTGGTGCGTGCGCTGCCCCAGGCCGCGTCCGCCTCGTACCAGGAGCTCGAACGCGACCTGGACGCGGCGCTGAAGCGTTTGCTGAGGGCCGAGCCCGCCGCCACGGCGCCGACGGGAGCAGGGCGATGAAGTACCTGCTGATGGGTCTGATCCGGGTCTACCAGTGGACGATCAGCCCACTGCTCGGTCCGGTGTGCCGTTACTACCCCTCCTGCTCGCACTACGGCTACGAGGCCGTGAAGGTGCACGGAGCGGTCAAGGGCGGCGGACTGACCGCGTGGCGCATCCTGCGCTGCAATCCGTGGACGCCCGGCGGGGTTGATCACGTCCCGCCGCGTAAGCATCCGGTGTGGCACCGGCGGTTGCGAGACTGGCTGAAGAGCCGGTCCGCCCCCGGAGAACCGGTGACCGCCCACCCCGCCGGTCCGGACCCAGAGGGCCCGGCGACCATTGGCCCCGTGCGGCCAATCCACCTGTCCAAGGAGCCTGACCGGTGACCTTCTCCTTCCTGAATCCCCTGTACACAGCGGTGTCCTGGATCATCGTCCAGTTCCACTCGCTGTACAGCCACGTCTTCGACCCGGACGGTGGCTGGGCCTGGGGTCTCGCCATCGCCTCGATGGTGGTCGTCATCCGGATCTGCCTGATCCCGCTCTTCGTGAAGCAGATCAAGGCGACCCGGGCCATGCAGGCGATCCAGCCGAAGATGAAGGCCATCCAGGAGCGCTACAAGAACGACCGGCAGCGCCAGTCCGAAGAGATGATGAAGCTGTACAAGGAGGCGGGCACCAACCCGTTCTCCAGCTGCCTTCCCATCCTCGTGCAGGCGCCGTTCTTCACCGCCCTCTACGGCGTGCTCGCCAAGGTCGCCAAGGGCCAGGACATCGGGGTCATCCACGGTGACCTGCTGGTGAGCGCCGGCAAGGCGCACATCTTCGGTGCCCCGCTCTCCGCGACCTTCCTCGGGAGCGACGAGACCAGCGTCAAGATCGTCACCGCGGTGATGATCATCCTGATGTCGCTGTCGCAGTTCATCACCCAGCGCCAGCTGATGACCAAGAACGTCGACCTCACGGTGAAGACGCCGTTCATGCAGCAGCAGAAGATGCTGATGTACGTCTTCCCGGTGATGTTCGCCGTGATGGGCATCAACTTCCCGGTCGGTGTCCTCGTCTACTGGCTGACCACCAACGTCTGGTCGATGGGCCAGCAGCTGATCGTGATCCACAACAACCCGACCCCGGGCAGCAAGGCCTTCCAGGAGCGCCAGGCGCGGCTGAAGAAGGCCGGCCGACTGCGTCCGGACGGTACGGAGATCAAGGGCGCGCTCTGGGGCATCCTGCCGCCGTCCAAGGAGGCCCTGAGCGCCGCGTCGACCGCGTCCGCGGTGGTCGAGGAGTCGGTGCAGGCGCGTCGCCAGCAGCCCCGTCGGCAGACCAAGTCGCAGCGCCAGGCCGGTGCCCCGCACCCGGCCGAGCAGGGCCAGGACACCGTGGCCGAGCAGCCCGCCGACCAGGCCGTCCCGGCCGACTCGGGGAGCAAGCCGACGCCCGCCAAGCCGACGCCCGCCAAGCAGACCGCGGCCAAGCCGGCCGGCACCAAGCAGGGCACCCGGCAGCAGCCGAAGCGCGGTGGCGGCCAGCGGCCGAAGAGGAAGTCCTGACCGGCCGCGGGCCGGTCGTGACAGCCGCGAAGAGCTTCGTTCCAGGCCCGGCAGACGGGCCCATCTCCGAAGGAGTCCATCAGTGACGGAAGGCACCACCTCCGCCGTCGAGGCCGAGGCCGCCGCCAGCGCCGACGAGAACCTCATCTCCCGCCTGGAGCAGGAGGGCGACATCGCGGCGGACTACCTGGAGGGTCTGCTCGACATCGCGGACCTCGACGGTGACATCGACATGGACGTCGAGGGCGACCGCGCCCTGGTCTCCATCGTCAGCGACGGCAACGACCGGGCGCTGCAGCGTCTGGTGGGCCAGGACGGCGAGGTGCTGGAGGCCCTGCAGGAGCTGACCCGGTTGGCTGTCCACCGGGAGACCGGCGAGCGCAGCCGCCTCATGCTGGACATTGCCGGCTTCCGGGCCCGCAAGCGCTCCGAGCTGGCCACGATCGGCGCCAAGGCCGCCGAGCAGGCGAAGAGCACCGGCGAGCAGGTCAAGCTGCGGCCGATGACGCCCTTCGAGCGCAAGGTCGTCCACGACGCGGTCGCCGCGGCCGGTCTGCGCAGCGAGTCCGAGGGCGAAGAGCCCCAGCGGTGCGTGGTCGTGCTGCCGGCCTGAGGGCCGGCAGGTCGATGACCGGCTGCCCCCGGGCAGCCGGAGAGCTTCACCGGACGCGACCCCGTCCGCCTCGTGCGGGCGGGGTCGTCGTCCCTTCCGCGGGGAGCGGCCCGGCGGGAGACGTTTCACGTGAAACAGTGCGTTGAGCGGGTCGGTGGATCCGGGGATCGGAGAGGTCGAGATGGACACGGAGAACGCGGCTGCCGGCCGGCCGGGGGCGGACGTGGACCCGGCCGCCGAGGGGCGGACCGCCGAGGTGGCTGCGCCGGGCGAGGTGGTCACGCCGGGCGAGGCGCCGGCCGTGGCCCGGGAGGTCTTCGGTGACCGCTTCGACGCCGCGGTCCGGTACACCGAGCTGCTGGCCACCGCGGGCGTCCAGCGCGGGCTGATCGGGCCGCGGGAGGTGCCCCGGCTCTGGGACCGCCACGTCCTGAACTGTGCCGTGCTGGCCGAGCTGCTGCCGGCCGGAACCTCGCTCTGCGACGTCGGCTCCGGCGCCGGTCTGCCCGGCATCCCGGTGGCACTGGCCCGTCCGGACGTCTCGGTGACGCTGCTGGAGCCGCTGCTGCGCCGGACCACCTTCCTGGAGGAGGTCGTCCGGGAGCTGGGGCTGGAGAACGTCACGGTGCTGCGCGGCCGCGCCGAGGAGATGGTCGGCAAGCTGGCGGTGGACGTGGTGACCGCCCGGGCGGTGGCGCCGCTGGAGCGGCTGGCCGGCTGGGGCATGCCGCTGCTGCGCCCGCACGGTCAGATGCTGGCGCTCAAGGGTGACAGCGCGGAGCAGGAGCTGGCCGACTCGCGCGCCGGGCTGTCCAAGCTGGGCGCGGTCGAGTGGAGCGTGATCTCGGTCGGCGAGGGCACCCTGGAGACCTCGACCCGGGTGGTCCAGGTCAAGGCGGGGGAGAGCCCCGGTGGTGTGAAGGCCGCGACCCGGCGGGCCAAGGCGGCCCGGGCCGGGCGCAACGCGAGCGCCCGGAACGGCGAGCGCGGCCGCGGCGGGCGGCGCCGCACCCGCTGAACCGGGTGATCCCGGACACGTGCGGAGACGGGCGGACGGTCCTCCTGGAGGGGAGGAGCGTCCGCCCGTCGTCGTTCAGGTGACGCGCGGGCCGCCGCCGGGGCACCGGAGTGTCGCAACGTCAGATTTCCGGCATAGCGGGCATGGTGTTTCACGTGAAACGTCGCTCCTTGCTCTCGGACAGTTTCGATCAGCGGCTCCGCCGCGGGCTCGGCATCTTCCGGGCGGCGACTGTTGCCGCTCCGGTTTCACGTGAAACACTGAGCCCCATGCAGGACTCGGAGACCATCGACCAGATCGATGACACGCCCATCGCGCGGGCTGCCCAGGCTGCGGTTCAGGCGATCGGCCGAGCGGGCGAGGGGTTGCCCCGACCCGCCGCCACCCGGGTGATCGTGGTCGCCAACCAGAAGGGCGGGGTGGGCAAGACCACCACCACCGTGAACATGGCCGCCTCGCTGGCCATGCACGGGCTGCGCGTCCTGGTCGTCGACCTCGATCCGCAGGGCAACGCCTCCACGGCACTGGGCATCGACCACCACGCCGACGTGCCGTCCATCTACGACGTCCTGGTGGAGGGCAAGCCCCTGGCCGACGTGGTGCAGCCGGTGCGCGACGTCGAGGGGCTGTTCTGCGTCCCCGCCACCATCGACCTGGCCGGCGCCGAGATCGAGCTGGTCTCCCTGGTGGCCCGGGAGAGCCGGCTGCAGCGCGCCATCGCCGCCTACGAGCAGCCGCTGGACTACATCCTGATCGACTGTCCGCCCTCGCTGGGGCTGCTGACGGTCAACGCCCTGGTCGCCGGCCAGGAGGTGCTGATCCCGATCCAGTGCGAGTACTACGCGCTGGAGGGCCTCGGCCAGCTGCTGCGCAACGTCGAGCTGGTGCGCGCGCACCTCAACCCGGCGCTGCACGTGTCGACCATCCTGCTCACCATGTACGACGCCCGGACCAGGCTGGCCGCCCAGGTGGCCGAGGAGGTCCGGACCCACTTCCAGCAGGAGGTGCTGCACACCGCGATCCCGCGCTCGGTGCGCGTCTCCGAAGCGCCCAGCTATGGTCAGACGGTGCTGACCTACGACCCGGGCTCGACCGGTGCGCTCTCCTACCTGGAGGCCGCCCGCGAGCTCGCGCTGCGTGCGGTGGGCACCGACGGCGTTTCGGTGCCGGGTCAGCAGCGGGACGGCAACACTCCGGGGCAGCACGCCCCGGTGGCACAGTTCGGTACGACGGAGGGCAATCGGTGAGTGGTCGCAGGGCGCTGGGACGGGGGCTTGACGCGCTGATCCGTACCCCGGCATCGGCCGAGGGCACGACGGCGGTGGCGGCGGCCAGGGCGTCGACGGAGAACCGGCGGGGCCTGCCGCGGCCGGTGCCGGGCGCCCTCTTCGCCGAGCTGCCGGTCGACGTGATCAAGCCCAACCCGCGTCAGCCGCGAGACCACTTCGACCCGGACAAGCTGAACGAGCTGGTGGCCTCCATCAAGGAGGTCGGCCTGCTCCAGCCGATCGTGGTGCGCGAGGTGGCGCCCGACAGCTTCGAGCTGATCATGGGGGAGCGCCGTCTGCGCGCCTCCAGGGAAGCCGGGCTGGAGCGGATCCCCGCGATCGTCCGCGCCACCGAGGACGACAAGCTGCTGCTGGACGCGCTGCTGGAGAACCTCCAGCGCGCCGAGCTGAACCCGCTGGAGGAGGCGGCCGCCTACGACCAGCTGCTGCGGGACTTCTCCTGCACCCACGACCAGCTGGCGGACCGGGTCGGGCGCTCGCGCTCGCACGTCTCCAACACGCTGCGGCTGCTGAAGCTGCCGGCTTCCGTCCAGACCAGGGTGGCGGCCGGCACGGTGATGGCCGGGCACGCCCGGGCGCTGCTGGGCCTGGCGGACCCCGAGCGTCAGGAGCAGGTGGCGGCCCGGATCAACGCCGAGGGCCTGAGCGTGCGCAACGTCGAGGAGATCGTCACGATGATCAACTCGGCCGCCGAGAGCGAGGCGGACAAGCCGAAGCGCCAGGCCCCGAAGGCGGGTCGGCTGCTCTCCCCGGCCTTCAACGACCTGGCGAGCCGGCTGTCGGACCGCTTCGACACCCGGGTCAAGGTCGAGGTCTCGCAGCGCGGCGGCAAGCTGGGCAAGGGCAAGGTGGTGCTGGAGTTCGGTTCGGTGGAGGACCTCAACCGGATCCTGGACAGCATGGCTCCCGGCGAGGACGGTCTGCGGCTGTCGCAGGGCTGAACCGGTCCGAGGGCCCGCCTCAGGGCACCGACCCGATGGGTGCATGCTTCACGTGAGCGCTGTTTCACGTGAAACATGCACCCATCGGTGTTCGTGGGGGAAGCTCGACCGTGGAGTGGAGGAGGAGGTACGGGCATGGGGCGCCGGATCGCTCCGCTGACGCTGGACAACCTCGGGGACCTGCCGACCGGTTGTCGCTCCTGCGTGTTCTGGGAGCTCGACCCGGTCAGTGCCAAGCAGGCGGTGGAGTCCGGGAAGCCGGAGCTGGAGAAGGAGGGGTGGATCTCCACGGTGCTGCTGGAGTGGGGCTCCTGCGGTCGGATCGTCTACGTGGACGACCGGCCTGCGGGGTTCGTGCTGTACGCGCCGCCCGCCTACGTCCCCCGCTCGCAGTCCTTCCCGACCAGTCCGGTCTCGCCGGACGCCGTTCAGCTGATGGTCAGCCGGGTGCTGCCGGGCTACCAGCGCCAGGGGCTCGGCCGGGTGCTGGTGCAGACCGTGGTCAAGGACCTGATCGGGCGCGGGGTGCGGGCGGTCGAGGCCTTCGGTTCGGTCGGACGGCTGCCGACCAGCTGCGTGCTGCCGGCCGACCACCTGCTGGCGGTCGGGTTCAAGACCGTCCGGCCGCACCACCGTTACCCGCGGCTGCGGCTGGAGGCGCGGACCACGCTCTCCTGGCGGGGGGACGTGGAGGGGGCGCTGGAGCGGCTGCTCGGCGGTGCTCGCAAGGAGCCGGCGCTGCGACCGTTCTGAGCGGGCCGGGCGGGACTCGTGGGCTGAGCGGGGCCGGCGGGGCGAAAAGACGGCGGCGGGGCTCCCCGGGTGGGGAGCCCCGCCGCCGCGCGGTCGACGACCTAGATGAACTCGGCCAGCTCGCGCAGCAGCGCGGCCTTCGGACGGGCACCGGTGATGGACTTCACCGGCTCGCCGTCCTTGTAGACGATCAGGGTCGGGATGGAGATGACGCCGTACTTGGCGGCCGTCTCCTGGTTGGCGTCCACGTCGAGCTTGGCGATGGTGAGCTTGTCGCCGTGCTCGGCCGCGATGTCCTCCAGGACCGGGGCGACCTGGCGGCACGGGCCGCACCAGGTGGCCCAGAAGTCGACCAGAACGGGCTTGCTGCTGTCCAGGACGTCGGCCTGGAAGGTCGCGTCGGTGACGGTGGTGGTGGCGCCGGCCACGGGAACTCCTCGGGATCGGACGGAGGGGGGCTGCTGCCAGGAGAACAACGGGTGGGCCCGTTCTGTTTCTGCCCGGCCGGGGCGGGGGTGTTTCACGTGGAACACCCCCGCGGGGTGGGTCGGTGGCCCGGGGTCAGACCGCCACGGCGGCGGCCTTGGCCTCCAGGTCGTCCAGCGCGGCCAGGTAGCGCTCGGCGTCCAGCGCGGAGGAGCAGCCGGTGCCGGCGGCCGTGATGGCCTGGCGGTAGGTGTGGTCCACGACGTCGCCGGCGCCGAACACGCCCGGGATGTTGGTCCGGGTCGAGGGGGCCTCGACCTTGAGGTAGCCCTCGGCGTCGAGGTCCAGCTGGCCCTTGAACAGCTCGGTGCGCGGGTCGTGGCCGATCGCGATGAACAGGCCGGTGACGGCCAGCTCGCGGGTCTCGCCGGTGGTGGTGTCGCGCAGGGTCACGCCGGTCAGCTTCGGGTCGCCGTGGATGGCCTCGACCGCGCTGTCCCACTCGAAGCGGATCTTCTCGTCGGCGAAGGCGCGCTCCTGCATCGCCTTGGAGGCGCGCAGGGTGTCCCGGCGGTGGATGATCGTGACGCTCTTGGCGAAGCGGGAGAGGAAGGTGGCCTCCTCCAGGGCGGTGTCACCGCCGCCGACCACCGCGATGTCCTGGTCGCGGAAGAAGAAGCCGTCGCAGGTGGCGCACCAGGAGACGCCGCGCCCGGAGAGCTTGTCCTCGTTCGGCAGGCCGAGCTTGCGGTGCTGGGAACCGGTGGTGACGATCACGGCACGCGCCTTGTGCACGTTGCCCTCGGAGTCGGTGACGGTCTTGACGTCACCGGTGAGGTCGACCGCGACGATGTCGTCCGGAATCAGCTCGGCGCCGAAGCGCTCGGCCTGCGCCCGCATGTTGTCCATCAGCTCGGGGCCCATGATGCCGTCCCGGAAGCCCGGGAAGTTCTCGACCTCGGTGGTGTTCATGAGCGCACCACCGGCGGTGACGGCCCCCTCGAAGACCAGCGGCTTGAGGGAGGCACGGGCCGTGTAGAGCGCGGCCGTGTAGCCTGCCGGGCCGGAACCGATGATGATCACGTTACGGACGTCGCTCACTGCTTCTCCTGGTTCGCATCGCGACCCGCGTTTGCTGCGGGGAGGGCGGTCCTGCTCCGCCGCCCGGGACAACGACTGACCAGTGTCTCGCATTCCCAGGCTGATCAGTACCAGGTGCCCGAACTCCGGAAGCCGCGCGCCGTGCTGGACGTGGATCGCATGGGACCCGCTGGTCAGCGGCTGGGAACGCTCTGGTGCAGGACGACCGGACCGCAGTCGGGGGAGCGCAGGTAGACGTCCACCAGGTCGGAGTGGCCCGGCACCGGGTAGACCAGGACGTCGACCGGGGCGCCGTCGTAGCTGCCCCGGTCGGTGGCCAGCGGGGGCCCGGAGGCGGGAGCCGGGCAGGTGGCGGAGGGGGAGGGGACGGTGGGCTCCGGCCGTGCGCCCTCGCCGGGCAGGACGGTGTTGGGCTTGGCGAGCCCGGTCGGCCCCGCCCCCGGGGTCTGCTCCGTGCGGGCCAGCAGCTGCTGGATCTGGGTCGCGAGCCGGTCGGCGCGGTAGGCGGTGCCGGCACTCGCCGCGTGCGGGGTGCGGGCGCTCTGCTCAGCGGCGGCGCTGCTGTCGGCCGGGGCGCCCGCGGTGACCGTCGGCCCCGAGCGGTCGTCGGGGTGCAGCAGCAGCGCTCCGCCGAGGCCGAGGGCGGCGAGGGCGGCGGCCGCGCCGAGCAGCAGGGCGATCCGACGGCGGCGGGGACGGGAACGGCCGGGGCCGGTGGCCGCGGCGGGACGGCCGGAGGGCCGGGACGGCGGGCCGGAGGGGCCCGTGGCGGGGCGGCCGGGGCCGGTGGGGGCCTCCTGGGGGCGGGCGGTGGCCGTTCGGCCGTGGTCGTCCTCGGCGGCTGCGTCGGTAGCGGCGTCGGTGGCGGCCCGGGCCAGCGCGGCGTCCAGCCGGGCGGCGACGTCGGCGGGCATCGGCGGGGTCTCGACGGCGCCGAGCAGTGCCTGGACCTCGGCGAGCGCGTCGACGGTCTCCCGGCACTCGGCGCAGCCGTCCAGGTGCCGGTGCAGGGTCTCGACGGCCTCGGGGGAGTCGACCAGCCCCTCGGCGAGGTCGGCCAGCTGCTCGACCGGGGGATGGTCCCCGGGGTGGTCGGGGGAGGAGAGGGGGGCGGTCATCGCGTGCTCGCGTCTCCTTCCAGAATCGTCCGACCGGTGCTCGGGCCTGTCCCTCTGACGGTGCCGGGGGGCTTCGGGTTCCCCGGGGCGTCCCGCCCCGGTGGGGCGGAGCGGGGCGAGCCCGGTGTTTCACGTGAAACATCCGGTCCGTCGTCGCTCTCCCGCAGGTGCCGCACCAGCGGGAGCAGCCGGGCCCGGCCGCGCGCGCAGCGGCTCTTCACGGTGCCCACCGGGACGCCCAGCAGCTCCGCTGCCTCGGCGACCGGGTAGCCCTGCATGTCGACCAGGACCAGTGCGGCCCGCTGCTCGGCGGGCAGTTCGGCGAGCGCCGCGGTCAGCTCGCGGTGCAGCTCGGCCCGGACCACGGGGGAGTCGGCCGGCTCGGCGGAGCCCACCAGGGTGTCCAGCCGCTGCGGGTCCTCGTCCAGCGGGGTGGTGCGGCGGGTGGCGCCGCGCCGGGCGCGGTCGAGGCAGGCGTTGACCACGATCCGGTGCAGCCAGGTGGTGACGGCCGAGCGGCCCTGGAAGCCGGCGGCGGCACGGAAGGCGGAGACCAGGGCGTCCTGGAGCGCGTCGGCGGCCTCCTCGCGGTCGCCCAGGGTGCGCAGTGCGACCGCCCAGAGCCGGTCCCGGTGGCGGTTCACCAGCAGTCCGAAGGCGTCCGGATCGCCGGCGACGTGCCGGGCGAGCAGGGCCGCGTCGTCGTCCGCCACTGTCACCCCTCGACCTCCGCCGTCGTTCCGGTGCACGGGTCGTGCGGTCAGCCGGAGACCTTCACCTCGGCGACGTGGCCGCGGTACTTCTCGTCGCCATCCTTCGTCAGACCGGTCAGCCAGATCAAGAGGTACCGCGTGGTGACCGGGGAGTCGAGGGTGTACTCGACGTTGGTCCCGGACTTCTTGGCGACGACGGTGAAGCTCTCCGGCCTGGCCTGCATCGGGTTGGTGGTGGCGGACCCGGTGGGCAGGCGCAGCTCGGCGCTCTGCTCGCCGCCGAGGAACTGGACGTTCACCGAGGAGACCGACTGCTGCGAGCCGAGGTCGATCAGCAGGCCGGTGCCCGGTTTGAGGGCGGGTGCCTTGGGGCCGAGCTGGTCGCGGTACCAACCGGTGGTCCAGGCGGTGTTCGGGTCGCCGTCGATGGCCTTCCCGATGCTCTCGGTGCCCTCGGGCCCGTCGCCCAACGGGTTGTACGACTGCGCGTCCTTGATCGGGATCGGCACCGGGTTGTGGGTGCTGGCCTGCGGACTCGGCGAGGAGCTGGTGACCGAGGGCAGGGGGGCGGGGGTGGACGGCCCGGTGTGGCGCAGGCTGCCGACGAACTGCCAGGAGGCGACGCCGATCGCGCCCAGGGCGACCGTCCAGGCGGTGGCCTTGACCGCGCGGCGCAGCCGCCGCCGGGTGCGCCGGGCCGCGGTCGGCCGGGAGGAGGCGGGCAGCGGGGGGACCGCCGGGTCGGCCACCCGGGTCGGGTTGGGCGCGGTGGGCAGGGCGTGGGTGTTGTGCCGGGGCGGTGCCGGGTAGGCGGGCAGCTCCGGCTCGGGCGGCCGGATCCGGGGCATCTGCGCGATCGCCCGGAACAGCTCCTCCGGGGTGGTGATCGGCTCGGCGTGGTGCGGCGGGTGGTCGAACAGGGCCCGTGCGGCGAGCTCGGACAGGCCCTTGTGGACCCCGGCGCGGACCTGGTCCGGGGCGGCGTTCTGGAGGCCCTTCGGCAGGCCCCGGAGGTCGTAGCGGTCCTCCGGGTACGGCCAGCGGTGGGTGAGCGCGGCGAACAGCAGAGCGCCGATCGCGCGGGTGTCGGTGCGCTGGGCGTCCTCGGTGCCCTCGGCGGAGAGCCCGCGCAGGGCGGCGTCCACCGCGATGCCGTTGATCCGGTACTGGCCGCTGTCGGTGCGCAGCACGCAGCGCGGGGTGAGCCGCAGGTGGGCCTGGCCGCGTCGGTGGGCGGCCGCGACCGCGTCGGTGACCTGGCGCACCATCTGGTACGCCTCGTGCGGCTCCATCGGGCCGTTCGCGAGCAGCCGGGCCAGGTCGGAGGAGTGCGGCAGCCACTCCCGTACGACGTAGACCAGCTCGCCCTCCTGGACGGCGTCCAGGACCTGGACGAAGCGCGGGTCGCCGAGCAGGGCGGCGGACTTGGCCGCGGCGAGCACCTTGCGGGCCCGCTGGTGGCCGGAGGCCATCAGGTGGACGCCGACGGCGCGGCGCAGCTTCTCGTCGACGGCGCGCCAGCTGCTGAAGGTGTCGGTCTGGGAGATGCACTCCTCCAGCCGGTACCGGTGGCCGATCATGTCGCCGCTGCGCCGCTGCGGGGCGGGGAGGGTGCGGGGGAGGGTGGCGGTGTCGCGGGGGTCGACCGTGGGCTGCGGGTCGGTGGGCCGGCGCTTGGCGGGCGCGGGGGCGGCGGCGGGCTTCGTCCGGGAGGAGCCGGCGGCCAGTTCGGCGGCGATCTCGCGGACCGAGAGCGGCGCGGTGATCTCGGAGGTCTCCTCGCCGGCCCAGGTCTCCGGGGCGGCGGTCCGCGGGTGGCGTCCGGCGCCGGCATCGGCTTCGTCGGCTTCGTCGGTGTTCTCGGCCGCGTCGGCCGCGTCGGCCGCGTGGGTCTCGTCGGTCTTCGCCGGGACGACGGTGGGGGTGGCGCTCTGCTCGGTGGAGGCGCCGGCGCGCCCGTCGGTGTCCTTCGCGACCGCGAGCTCGTCGATCGCCGCGGCCAGCGCGGCCTCGTCCGCCGCCGCGTCAGCTGCTGACGTGTCGACGACCGCCTTGGTGCCATCAGCCACCGTGGTCCTGCCTCCCCTTGTGTCGCCCCGGCTGAGAGAGTCGCTGGAGCCCGCGGGTTGGCGGCCCTGTGCTCCAGGACAATTGTGCCCACTCTTCTCCCCCGGGTACGACCGCTGAGGGGTCCGCTCGGTTGCCCACCGGTGGAGAGATGTGGTGCAGATAGGACACCGGGTCGCCATCTTGCGGCCGGGGCGGGCCCGGGCCACCGGCGACCCGGCACTCGGCCGGACGAGCGGAGGAGCCGTACGCTCCGGTTGACGCCCGCTCAGGGCGCCGCTCGTCCGGCCGTCGAAGGGGCGGTCAGCGGCCCAGTCGGCCGCGGACCATGCCCAGCATGGCGTTCAGTTCCTCGATCCGCAGGCGCTTCGCGATCAGCACGAAGACGGCCATCTGCAGGCCGCCGGCCACGACCAGGGAGGCGATGCTGCCCGCCCAGCCGCCGAGCACCTGCTGGACCCCGAGGCTGGCGCCGAGGCCGACCAGCGCGGCGGGGACGCAGGCGGCGGCCAGCCGGCTGTAGACCTTGCCGATCCGCTTGGTGTCCAGCCCGCCGATCTTCTTCTTCAGCTTCGGCACGGCCACCATCACCCCGACGGCGTACGCCAGGCCGTAGCCGAAGGCGATGCCGACCACGGTCCACTCGGCGGGCAGCAGCAGCCAGCACAGCAGCGAGAAGCCGGCCTGGCAGACCGCGACCCAGACGGTGTTGGAGAACGGCGTCCGGGTGTCCTCGTAGGCGTAGAAGCCACGCAGCATCACGTACTGGGCCGAGTAGGGGATCAGGCCCAGGGCGAAGGCGGAGAGCATCAGACCGACGTTGGTGGCGTCGTTCAGCACCGAGGCGTTGCCGCCGACCGCGTAGATCGAACGGCCGATCACCGGGCCGAGCGACAGGAACAGGAAGGCGGCCGGGACGACGGCCACCGCCGTGGTGCGCAGTCCGTAGGAGATGTCGTCGCGGACGGCGCCGGCGTCCTCGTCGGCGGCCGCCCGGGAGAGCCGGGGGAGCACCGCGCTCATGATCGAGACGGTGATCACGGCCTGCGGGAGCTGCCAGATCAGCAGGGCGTTGGAGAACGCGGCCAGACCGACACCGCCGTGGCCGGCCGCCGCGGCGGCGGCCCCCGCCTTGGTGGACAGCTGGGTGATCACCAGGTAGCCGGCCTGGTTGGCGAGCACGAAGAAGAACGTCCACTTGGCCAGTCGGGCGGCCTTGCCCAGGCCGTGGCCGCGCCAGTCGAAGCGCGGCCGGTAGTGGAAGTCGGCCGCCCGCAGGTACGGGACCATCGCCAGCGACTGGACGATCAGGCCGATCAGGGTGCCGATGCCGAGCAGCCGGACGCCCTCGGGCGAGATGGACTCGGGGGTGACGTGGGTGCTGCCGAAGCCGCCGTAGACCCAGATGTAGGCCGAGAAGGTGAAGATCACCACGATGTTGTTCAGGACCGGGGTCCACATCATGGCGCCGAACCGGCCGCGGGCGTTGAGGATCTGGCCCATCACCACGTGGATGCCCATGAAGAAGATCGTGGGCAGGCAGTAGCGGGCCAGCGCCACCGTGGTCTCGGCGCGCTCCGGGTTCGCCATCATCGGGTGGGCGATCAGCTGGACCAGGACGGGCGCCCCGAGCACGGCCAGGAACACCACGCCGCCGAGCCCGACCATCACCAGGGTGAGCAGTCGGCTGGCGTACGCGGTGCCGCCGTCCTCGTCGTTCTTCATGCTGCGCACCAGCTGCGGCACGAAGACCGCGTTCAGCGCGCCGCCGCCGATCAGGATGTAGAGCAGGGTCGGCAGGGTGTTCGCCGCGTTGTACGAGTCACCCATCACGCTGACGCCGATGGCGGTGGTGATGACCATGGTGCGGAGGAAGCCGGTGCCGCGGGAGACCAGCGTGCCGGCCGCCATGATCGCGCTGGAGTTCAGCAGGCTCGCGACCTTGCCCCCGCCGCCGGCCGCCGGGGCGGGCGCGGTCGCGGGCTGCCGCTCGGCGCGCTCCTCGGCGAGGTCGTCGGCGACGTCCGCCAGCGGCTCGACCGCCGGGGGCACCGCGACGGCGGCCACCTGCATGGTGGCCTCCTCCTCGGAGAGCGGCGGGTCGAACTCGATCGGGGGCACGAAGGGGCGCTGCCCGCGGGGGCCGCCGTGCTGCGGCTGTCCGGGGTGGCCGCCCATCGGCGGGTACGGCGCGGGGCCGCCGGGCGGCACGGCGCCGGGGACGCCCGGCTGGGGCAACGGTTGCGGGATCGGGGCCGGCTGCGGGGCCTGAGCGGGCTGCGGCACCGGTGGCGGGCCGGCGGCCTCCACCGGGCGGCCGCCGAACAGCGCGTCCACCCCGACGTACTCGGTGGTCTCGGAGTCCCAGGCCGAGTGCGCCGGGCCGGGCTCCCACTGCTGCTGCGGCTGCTCGGCACCGCCCCAGGGGCCGCGGGCCGGAGCCGGGGCCGGCTCCTGCTGCCAGTCGCCCTGCGCCGGGGTGTCCCAGCCGGGCTGCACCGGCGGCACCGGCGGCGAGAACTGGTCCGCGGCCGGGTACGGGGCCGGTGGCACCGGCGTCGGGTAGCCACCGGCCTGCGGCGGCAGCTGCGGCGGCACGTCGTACGCGGCGGCCGGCTGCTGCGGCGCGGCCGGCCGACCGGCCTGCAGACCGTACGGGTCCTGGCCGTCCTGCGCGGTCCCGTAGGCGTCGGCCGCGTACGGGTCCTGGGCGTAGGTGTCGGCCACGTACCAGTCGCCGGACGGCGACTCGGCACCCGGCCGGCTCTCACCGCGGCCCGGCGGCCGCTCCTCGCTGCGCCCGGTCATGTCACCTCTTCGCTGTCGTTGGGGGGAGACCGGCCCGGCGTCGCGGGGGGTCGGCGGTATCAAGGACCAACCTTCTCATCACTGGCGGCCCTATCCCGGCCATCCGGGCTGCTGGCGCGCGGTGTCTGCACGGGACCGCCACCGGCGGCGTCGTCCGCGGGCCCGCTCCCGGAGGCACCGTCGGCCCCGCCCGTCGCCCCGGTCCCGTCCGCGGCGACGGCGCCGTCCGTGCCGTCCGTGCCGTCCGCCGCCGGCTCCCGGGCCGCGGCCCCGTCCGTCGCGGGGGCGTCGCCGACCGGCTGGTCGCCGTCCTCGTGCGGCTGACCGCCCCGCCGCTTGCGCTGGCGCACGAAGCGCACCGCGGCCAGCAGCAGCAGGAGGCCGGCGCCCGCGAAGACGTACAGCACGCCGTTGGTCACCGACGTCACCTGGACCGTGAACGGCTGGGCGGGGCCGTACGGCCGCGGGTTGGGGCCGGTGGTCCACAGCTGGGCGGTCATCTGGACCGGCCCGTTGTTGTGCGCCTCGGCCTGGAAGCGGAGGGTGGCGCTCTGCGAAGCGGGGAGGACCAGCTCCTCCTCCTTCTTCACGTTCAGCCTGTTCGGCTGGCTCGAGGTGAGCACCAGCTTCAGGTTGGTGACCGTCTGGGTCAGGTCGTTGCGGACGCTGACCTGGAGCAGGCCGGTGTTGCCGGCCAGGGTGACCTCGGTCTTGTGCGGCACCTGGACGGCGCCGGTCAGCTCCGTCAGGTACTGCTTGACGCCCTTGAGGTAGTCCTCGCCGGCCGAGGTCTGGCCGCGCCACTCCGTGGACAGCGAGCGGACCATGGCGGCGTTGAACGGACCCCGCACCCGCTGCGGAAGGGTGAGCACCCGCATCAGGGTGTCCAGGTCGTACTGGATGCGGTTGGTCTTGTCCAGGTGGGCCGCCGGCAGCTCCGAGGCGCGGGCCTGGGTCGGGTAGTCGGTGGCGGCGGGGACGCCGGTGTTGGCCTTGGCGTCGGGCGCGGTCTGGGCCACCGCGTCCAGCTTGACCGGGGCGATCCACTTGCCGGACGCCGCCTGCAGGGCGTTCGCCAGCACCTTGGCGGTGGTGACGCTCAGCTCGCGCGGCGGCATGACCAGCAGGCCGCGCTGGTTCTGCGGCTGCTCGTGGGTGATCGCGAAGGTCTCGGCGAGGAAGCGCTGGGTCGACTCGGTCTGGTCCTTCGCGGTGCTCAGGTCCTTCTGGAAGAGCCCGGAGACCGTCTCGTCGGCGACCACGGCGTTCTGCCCGTTGCCGATCGGGCGCACCGCCGTCGGGGTGTAGCTCAGCGCGTCCGGCTCCGGCATGCTCGCGCCGTTGGCCAGCAGCAGCCCGCTGCCGGTCTGCTGGGCGAGGGCGGCGATCTGCTGGTCGACGTAGCCCTCGTACGGCCAGGCGACGTCGGAGCGGGTGTCCACGGAGAGCCGGCCCTCGACGGTCAGCCGGCCGGCCGCGGCCGCCTTGTTCAGCGCCGCCGGCATCCCGGAGAGGTCCGCGCCGTTGTGCGCGATGGAGGCGATGTCCGGGTCGGCGTACGGCAGCGCGACCACCTGGCTGTCCGGCTTGGCGACGGCCGTGCGCAGCTTGTCCAGCCAGGCGGTGGCGGCGGCCGAGGCGCCGCGCACGACGGTGTTGTCGTCCTTGGCGGGCTTGCCGCCGGCCTCGGTGCCGGGGTTCTGGACCCGGTACGGCTTGGTCATCGCGAGCGCGGCGTCCAGCAGGTCCGGGTCGATCACCCAGGTCAGCCCGGGCAGCTTGGCGCCGGTGTCGACCAGCTCGTACAGCCGCCCGCCGGGGGCGAACTCGGTGGCCAGGCTGTCGTCGCGCAGCACCGGGACGGTCTGCTCGTTGTCGGAGGTGGTCTGCGCGGCGAGCACCGGCGCGTGCACCAGCGGCCAGAGCGTGGCGACCTTGGTCGGCTGCGCCTCGGCACCGCCCGGGTTGTACGGCAGGAAGCTCCGGGCGATGCCCAGGGCCCGGTCGCGCGGGTTGTCGGCGGTCGAGCCCCAGGCGTCCACCGCGAGCTCGTACACGCCGCTCGACGACAGCCCGAGGTCGTTCACCGCGACGCTCAGGGTGTACGGCAGGGTCTGGCCCGGGTTCAGCTCCGGCAGGGCGTACTGCGGACTCTCCAGCTCGACGCCGTCCTTGCCGTCCGGCGCGGAGCGGCCGGCCACGTTGGCCAGGTCGCTGCGCCGGTCCAGCGGCCTGCCCGAGTACGGCTTGCGGACGGCGGCGTGGGCACCCTTGAGCGCCGACTTGCCGGAGTTGGTGACGTGCCCGGTGATCGTCACGGTGCCGTTGGGGGCGGCCACCTGCGGGGCCAGTGACTCGATGGTCACCACCACCGGGTACTCGGCCGAGGCGGTGGAGTCGCCGCCCGCCCGGACGGTGCCGCCGCCCGGCAGCGCACCGGCCGGGGCGGCCGTGAAGAGGGTCAGGGCGGCCGCGCAGGCGGCGGCGAGGCGCAGGCCCGCCCGGCGGACCGGATGGCGTCCGTCGGCGGGGCGCTCGGCCCGTCCAGGCTGTCGGTGCGCCCCCAGGCCCGAGTGCCGTGCCGGCTCACTCACTCGCTTCGCCCTCGCCGTTCTCGATCGCTCGCTGCTGATGCTGTTCGTCCCGTCCGGCGCGGTCCACCCGACGGTCTTCGCTGGAAAATCTTGGAACCCTTGAAAATCCCGGAATTCCGGAACGCCCTTCCGGACCGCCCGGAACGCTCCGCCCGGAACGCTCCGCCCGGAGCCGTACCGCACCGCCACCGCGGGAGTTCCGCGGGCCGTGGCGGCACGCGACACCGCGTCCCCTGCCCGGTGCCCGAGACTCGTCCACCGGCATGGTAACGATGCAGCCCGTGGTGCAGTGTTGCGGGCTGTGGGGTGAGACGCCCAAAACGCGCGGGCGGTTGACCTTCCGGGGCACGTACCCTTGTGAGCCGTGTCCACTGCCAATGAGCCCACCACGCGCACCGATCGTCCCAGCACCGCCGTCCAGGCCGTACCAGGTCTGAGCGAGGCCCAGACCCTGGGGCTGCAAGAACTGCTGCGGGTGTCGCCGGTCGCCGACGAGATCGCCCGCCGCTTCCAGGCGGCCGGTCACCGGCTGGCGCTGGTCGGCGGCTCGGTCCGGGACGCGCTGCTCGGCCGGCTCGGCAACGACCTGGACTTCACCACCGACGCCCGTCCGCAGCAGGTGCTCAAGCTGGTCAAGGGCTGGGCGGACGCGGTCTGGGACGTCGGCATCGCCTTCGGCACGGTCGGGGCCCGCAAGGACACCCCCGAGGGCTCCTTCCTGATCGAGATCACCACCTACCGCTCCGAGGCCTACGACCGCACCTCGCGCAAGCCCGAGGTGACCTATGGCGAGACCATCGAGCAGGACCTGGTCCGCCGGGACTTCACGGTCAACGCGATGGCCGTCGACCTGCCCGGCCGCGGCTTCGTCGACCCGCACCACGGCCTGGACGACCTGGAGGCCCGGGTGCTGCGCACCCCCGCCACCCCCGAGGAGTCCTTCTCCGACGACCCGCTGCGGATGATGCGGGCCGCCCGCTTCGCCGCCCAGCTGGACTTCGACCCGGCGCCCGAGGTGGTCGCCGCGATGACCGCGATGGCCGAGCGGATCACCATCGTGTCGGCCGAGCGGGTCCAGGCCGAGCTCAACAAGCTGCTGCTGGCCACGCACCCGGTGAAGGGCCTGCGGCTGCTGGTGGACACCGGCCTGGCCGACCACGTGCTGCCCGAGCTGCCCGCGCTGCGGCTGGAGCGCGACGAGCACCACCGGCACAAGGACGTCTACGAGCACTCGCTGACCGTCCTGCAGCAGGCCATCGACCTGGAGCAGGACGGCCCGGACCTCACCCTGCGGCTGGCCGCGCTGCTGCACGACATCGGCAAGCCGCGCACCCGCCGCTTCGAGTCGGACGGCCGGGTCTCCTTCCACCACCACGAGGTGGTCGGCGCCAAGATGACCCGCAAGCGGATGCGCGAGCTCAAGTACTCCAAGGAGCTCACCGAGGACGTCTCCCGCCTGGTCGAGCTGCACCTGCGCTTCCACGGCTACGGCGGCGGCGAGTGGACCGACTCCGCGGTGCGCCGCTACGTCGCCGACGCCGGGCCGCTGCTGGAGCGCCTGCACAAGCTGACCCGCTCCGACTGCACCACGCGCAACAAGAAGAAGGCGGCCGCGCTCTCGCGCACCTACGACGGTCTGGAGACCCGGATCGCCGAGCTGAAGGCGCAGGAGGAGCTGGACGCCATCCGCCCGGCGCTGGACGGCAACCAGATCATGGAGCTGCTCGGCCTCAGGCCCGGCCCGCAGGTCGGCAAGGCGTACAAGCACATGCTCGAACTCCGGCTGGAGAACGGCCCGATGGAGCACGAGGAGGCGGTCGCGGCGCTGCGGGCCTGGTGGGCCGGGCAGCAGCAGGGCTGACGCCGGCTGCGGCTTCCGACACGACGCGAGGGGTGGTCCCGGCACTCGGCCGGGGCCACCCCTCGCGTTCTCCGCCGGGCTACTTGAGCTTCTTGAGGCAGAGCACGTAGTTCAGCGCCGGGAGGTTGGTGTAGGTGCGGGTGTACCAGCTGTCCGCCTTCGGCTGCTTCTCGCAGACCTTCTCGTCGGAGGTGGCGAGGTACTTCCAGATCACCTTGTACTGCGCCTTGGCGTCGGTGCACGGCAGCACCGAGACCTTCGGGTGGGTGTCGGTGGTCTCGCCGGCCGGGCCGTTCTCGTTGCGCAGGCAGTCGCCCGCCTTGGCCGCGTCCACGGCGTCCGTGTCGTCGGCCGCGGCGCTCGGCGTGGTGACCGGCGGCAGGGTGATGCTCGGCACCGCCGGCATCGTGAAGGTCGGCGACGGGAAGGCCGGCGGCGGCGACGGCGTGAAGGTGAGGCCGGAGGGGGACGGCGCCGGGGCCGCGGTGATCGGGTCGGACGGGGTGTGCTTGGCCGGGCCGAGCACACCGGTGGCGGCCAGCACGACGGTGACCGCCAGCGAGACCGGCACCAGCAGCATCGCCATGTGCGGCCGGCTGGTCAGCGGGACGCCCGGGTCGAGCTGCGGGCCGTGGCTGCCCGGGACGGGCGGCTGCAGCCGCTTGAACTTGTTGTGCGGGACGAGGTTCAGCAGCAGCGTGATCGGGGTCAGGAACCACGACACCAGGCTCCACCAGCCCTGGACCAGCGTCCGGGCGGACATGTCGCGCACGGTGGCCGTCCCGCAGGTGCGGCAGAACGGGCCGGACATCCGCAGCATCCGGTAGGCCACCAGCAGGCCCTGGTGGCCGCGGACGGTGGCGTCCACCGCCGGGTAGCCGCCGCAGAACCGGCAGGTCACCCCGTCCGTCGGGCCCTGCGGCGGGTACCCGTAGCCGTAGCCCGGCGCGGGCTGCTGGTAGCCGTACGGCTGCTCGGGCGGCGGGGCGCTCGGGTAGCCGTACCCGGGCTGGCCGGGCGGCGGGGGCGGAGCGCCGTAGGCACCGCCGGAGGAGTAGGGGTTGCCGTCGCCGGGTGGCGGACCGTACGGCATCTGGGGCGGAGGCGGAACGGACAAGTGGTCCCCCGGGGACGGAGTGGCGGAAGGGGTCAGGACTTCTTCACCGGCGGGAGGCCGGTGGTGGCGGGTGTCATCGGGCCGAGGCAGAGCACGTACCGCTTCTTGTTCCAGCGGCGGCCGCTCTTGCCCGAGACGGCGCTCGTGGTCTGCGGCGTCTGCTTGCAGCGGTTCACGTCGGTGGTGCCTTCGAACTTCGACAGTACGCGGTAATTCGCTTTGGAATCAGTGCACTTGACGATTTCGACGTCACGGGAGCCGCTCACCCGCACACAGTCGCCGGGCTTGGCGCTGCTGACGCTCGGCCCGGCGACGAAGTACCCGACCACCAGGGCTATGCCGCCGCCGACCAGGCCGACCGCCTTCAGCTTGGACTTGGTGCCGAGCTTCTTCGCGGGGGCGGTGGGCGTACCCGGTGCCGGAGCGGCGGGCTGCGGGTAGCCGTACGCCCCGGCCGCCGGCTGCTGGCCGTACGGCTGCGGCTGCGGCGGTCCGTACGGCGCCTGCCCGTACGGCGGCTGTCCGTACGACGGCGGTGCGCCGTAGCCGGCCGGTGCGGGCTGCGGCGGCTGCCCGTAGGCCGGCGGCGCCCCGTACGGGTTGGCCGGCGGCGGAACGGGCGCGCCGTAGGGCTGGGCGCCGGGCGGCCCCGGGTGCGGCGGCCCGTACGGGTTGGGCGGTGTGCTCATCAGTTCGTCCCCCGAGACAGAGTGCTGTCGCTCCGACAGGTCTGACACCTTAGCGACTCGGCCGGACGTCATCCGTTCCGAGGCCCCGGGGGACTCGTGGAGAACCGGTCAGGGAAGTGGGCGGCGTCGCGCGGCGCGCAGGTAGAGGACGGCCGTGACGGCGTACACCGCGGCGACCCCGACGACCACCACGACCGAGCGGCCGGACAGCGGCAGCACCAGCGCGGTGACCATGGCGGCGGCCACGAAGGCGACGTTGAACAGCACGTCGTAGATGGCGAAGACCCGGCCGCGGTACTCGTCCTCGACCGTCTCCTGCACCACGGTGTCGGCGCAGATCTTGGTGCCCTGGGTCACCACCCCGAGCAGCAGGGCGGCGATCAGGCAGGGCACCAGCGTGAAGCTCAGGCCGAGCGCCGGGACGAAGACCACCGGCGCGACCAGGCAGGCCGTCATCCAGCCGGCCAGCCCGAGCCGACGGGTGCACCACGGGCTGACCACCGCGGCGATGAAGAACCCGGCGGCGGAGAGGCCGACCGCCTGCCCGAGGGTGACCAGGCCGGCCGCGGGGTCGGCCGGGTCGTTGAAGGTGTAGCGGGCGAGCATCACCACGACCACGATCAGCACGCCGTAGCAGAACCGGGCCGCGGTGACGGCGGCCAGTGCGTGCACGGCGGGCCGGCAGTCCCGCACCAGGTGGCGCACCGCGGCGCCGAGTTCGACGGCGGCCCGGACCAGGGCCTGGCCGAGCGCAGGGCGGTCGTCGTGCTGCTCCGGCCCGAGCAGGTCGCGGTCCATCCGGCGGGCGGCCAGCGCGGCCGACAGGTAGAGCAACGAGGCCACGGTGACCAGGGCGGCGTCCGCCGTCGGGCCGGGGGCGATCACCTGGTGCAGCAGGAAGCCGACGGCGCCGCCCAGGGCGGCGGCGACCGTTCCGAGGGTGGGCGAGAGCGCGTTGGCGGTGACCAGCTGGTCCTGCTCCACCACCCGGGGCAGGGCGGCCGACAGGCCGGCCAGGATGAACCGGTTGAGCGCGGTGACCAGCAGGGCGGAGGCGATGAACAGCCAGTTCGGTGCCTTGGCCAGGAGCAGTGCCCCGGTGACCAGGCCCAGGCCGAAGCGGGCCAGGTTGCCGACGTACAGGACCTGGCGGCGGCGCCAGCGGTCCAGCAGCACCCCGGCGAACGGACCGATCACCGAGAACGGCAGCAGCATCCCGGCCAGCACCGAGGCGATGTCGGCGGGGGAGGACTGCTTCTCGGGGGAGAAGACCACGTACGCGGCGAGCGAGACCTGGAAGACGCCGTCCGACAGCTGGGAGAGCACCCGGGCGGTCAGCAGCCGCCGGAAGTCGCGGCCCCGGAGCAGGTCGAGGAGCGTGGCGCGGTGCGCGGACTGGTGGGTGCTGCCGTTCTCGGTGATCGCCACCCGCCCAGAGTGCCATGGATCCGGTCGTCGTTTCACGTGAAACATCGGCCGCGGAAACGTGAAGGGCCCACGATCCGGAGACCGTGGGCCCTTCTCACGCGCTGTCGGAGCTCAGCCGATCAGTCGCTCGGCGCTCAGCGCTCGACCTCGCCGCGGATGAACTTCTCGACGTTCTCCTTGGCCTCGTCGTCGAAGTACTGGACCGGCGGGGACTTCATGAAGTACGAGGAGGCCGACAGGATCGGGCCACCGATGCCGCGGTCCTTGGCGATCTTCGCGGCGCGCACGGCGTCGATGATGACACCGGCGGAGTTCGGGGAGTCCCAGACCTCGAGCTTGTACTCCAGGTTCAGCGGGACGTCACCGAACGCGCGGCCCTCGAGGCGGACGTACGCCCACTTGCGGTCGTCCAGCCAGGCCACGTAGTCCGAGGGGCCGATGTGGACGTTCTTGTCGCCCAGCTCGCGGTCGCGGATCTGCGAGGTGACGGCCTGCGTCTTGGATATCTTCTTGGACTCCAGGCGCTCGCGCTCGAGCATGTTCTTGAAGTCCATGTTGCCGCCGACGTTCAGCTGCATGGTGCGCTCGAGGATGACACCGCGGTCCTCGAACAGCTTGGCCATCACGCGGTGCGTGATGGTGGCGCCGACCTGGGACTTGATGTCGTCACCGACGATCGGCACGCCGGCCTCGGTGAACTTGTCCGCCCACTCCTTGGTGCCCGCGATGAACACCGGCAGGGCGTTCACGAAGGCGACCTTGGCGTCGATGGCGCACTGGGCGTAGAACTTGGCCGCGTCCTCGGAACCCACCGGCAGGTAGCAGACCAGGACGTCGACCTGCTGGTCCTTCAGGACCTGGACGACGTCGACCGGGGCCTCGTCCGACTCCTCGATGGTCTGCCGGTAGTACTTGCCCAGGCCGTCGAGGGTGTGGCCGCGCTGCACGGTGACGCCGGTCGGCGGCACGTCGCAGATCTTGATGGTGTTGTTCTCGCTGTTGCCGATGGCGTCGGCCAGGTCGAAGCCGACCTTCTTGGCGTCGACGTCGAAGGCGGCGACGAACTCCACGTCACGGACGTGGTAGTCGCCGAACTGGACGTGCATCAGCCCGGGGACCTTGCTCGCCGGGTCGGCGTCCTTGTAGTACTCGACGCCCTGCACCAGCGACGCGGCGCAGTTGCCGACGCCCACGATTGCTACGCGAACCGAACCCATGTCCGGGCTCCCTGTGATCTCATGAGGACCGCCGAGCCCGGCGGCACTCTCGTGCTTCTATCGATGATGCTTCGAAGGGCGCGAGGCGCCCGATCCTGCCGCGCGGCACAGGGCTGGCGCGGTGTCAGCGCTCCTGGGCGGAGCGCCCCGGGCGGTCGTACGGCGGTCCGGGCGGGTCGGAGGACCCGCTCTCCCGGCCACGGCCGTCCGAAGTCTTGGGGGGTCCGGCGGTCGCGTTCCCGCCGGTGGCGGGTCCGGTCCGGCCGGTGCGGTTGGACCGCTCGGTCTCGATCAGCTCGTTGAGCCAGCGGACCTCGCGCTCCACCGACTCCAGCCCGTGCCGCTGGAGTTCGACGGTGTAGTCGTCGAACCGCTCGCGGGCGCGGGCCAGCGAATTGCGCATCCGCTCCAGGCGTTCCTCCAGCCGGCCGCGGCGCCCCTCCAGGACGCGCATCCGGACGGCCCGGTCGGTCTGGCCGAAGAACGCGAAGTGGACGCCGAAGTGCTCGTCCTCCCAGGCGTCCGGCCCGGAGTCGGCCAGCAGTTCCTCGAAGCGCTGCTTCCCCTCGGCGGAGAGCCGGTAGACGATCTTGGACCGCTTGCCGTTGAGAGCCGTGGCCGGGACGTACTCGACGTCCGGGTTGTCCTCGACCAGGAAGCCCTGGGCGACGAGGCTCTTCAGGCAGGGGTAGAGCGTGCCGTAGGAGAGTGCCCGGAAGGTTCCGAGCAGGATGTTGAGCCGCTTGCGCAGCTCGTAGCCGTGCATCGGAGCGTCATGGAGCAGGCCGAGAACGGCGAACTCCAGCACTCCTGAGCGCCTGCCCACTGCCGTCGTCCTCCTCCCTCTCGGCCGCCGCCCGGCCGCCGTATCCGGCAGTATTCCAGCGCGTCCGGCGGTATTCCGCTTCGATGTATCGGCTCGATATATCGAGAACAGTAAACCCGGCCCCCGGAACCGGCAAGTGGGGCTCGCGTGAATGTGATCACAAGCCGACGCGCGGGTGGGCTTGGCAACGGGCTTGTAATGATCTGTCGCCGTTTTGCGGTTATTGGCGAATGATGCCCGATTAGTTGTATTTCGCTGCTGCGTACGCTGTCGCGTGTGCACGAGGACCACCTCCGGGATCAGGGCGGTTGGCGGGCATCGGACGTGAACCCCTGCCTTCAGGTCGGAAACGCCTGGCGAGGAGTAGCTGGAAGATGAGCGAGCGACGGCGAAGGACGCCCGACCCGGGCGGTGACGGGCAGCAGCCCCCGGGAGGCGGCGGCCGTCGGGGAGGGCCGGGTCCTGACGAGCTGAGCTCGGACGGGATCGGCCGTCGGCGCCCGTCGGGCGTCCGGGAGACCGCGCAGCAGCCACGGATGACCCGCGCGGAGATGCGCAAGGCTGCCCAGAAGAAGGGCGGCAAGGGAGGCGGCGGCGCTGGCCGGCGCGGTCCCGCCGGGGCCTCGGCCGCGGCCGCCGGGCCGGGCAAGAAGCGCTTCATCGACTACCCGCGGTTCGGCAAGACCGGGGTCCGGCGCTGGCTGCCGTCCTGGAAGCAGTGGCTGAGCGGCTTCCTGTTCGTCTTCAGCTGCTTCGTGGGCCTGGTGTTCTACCTGTACCAGACCACCGAGATCCCCAACATGAACGAGCTGGTCAAGGGCCAGAACACGATCTACTACTGGGCCGACGGCACCGAGATGACCCGCAAGGGCCAGACCAACCGCCAGATCGTGCCGCTCGACGACATCAGCCCCAACCTGCAGAACGCCGTCATCGCCGCGGAGAACCAGAGCTTCCGCGACGACCACGGCATCGACCCCAAGGGCATGCTGCGCGCCGTCTACAACATGGCGAAGGGCGGGGAGACCCAGGGCGCCTCGACGATCACCCAGCAGTACGTCAAGAACGCCTACCTGAGCCAGGAGCAGACGATCTCCCGCAAGGTGCGGGAGTTCTTCATCACGCTGAAGGTCGACCAGAAGCTCGAGAAGAACGAGATCCTCAAGGGCTATCTGAACACCAGCTGGTTCGGCCGCGGCGCGAACGGCGCCCAGGCGGCCGCCCAGGCGTACTACGGCATCAACGCCAAGGACCTCACCGTCTGCCAGAGCGCCATGCTGGCCGGTCTGCTCAAGGGCGCGGCGTACTACGACCCCACCAACCCGGCCAACAAGGAGCGGGCCGAGGGGCGGTGGTCCTGGATCCTCGACCAGATGGTGAAGACCAAGGCCGTCACCCCCGAGGAGCGGGCCAAGTGCACCGAGTTCCCGACGCCGATCCCGCTCAAGCCCAGCACGAACATGAACGGTGAGATCAGCTACCTGGTCGACACCGCCAACAAGTACGTGATGCAGAACGACAAGACGATCACCCAGCAGGTGCTCGACAAGGGCGGTCTGAAGATCTACACGACCTTCGAGAAGGACAAGGTCGACGCCCTGAAGAAGGCCGTGGACGACGTCAAGGCGGAGAACCTCAACCCGCAGAAGCGTCCGGACAACGACACCTTCATCCAGTTCGGCTCCGCCAGCATCCGTCCCGGCGACGGCGCGATCGTCGCCCTCTACGGCGGCGACGGCGTGGAGAACGGCCACTTCGACAACAACGCCGACGCCACCGGTGTCCAGGTCGGCTCGACCTTCAAGCCCTTCGTGCTGGCCACCGCGATGCAGGTCGGCGTGCAGACGGCGAAGGGGGACGACGGCAAGCCCAAGCGGATCAACGCCGACAGCCGCTACCTCGCCGACGACATGTCGGAGATCCGCAAGCCGGACGGCTCGCTGGTGATCGGCGACGACGGCAAGCCCTACCGGCAGAAGAACGAGGACGCCGGCAAGCGCGGCTACGTCTCGCTGCGGCAGGCCATGCAGTACTCGTACAACGTGCCCTTCGTCCAACTCAACCAGGACGTCGGCGGGCAGAACGTGGCCGACATCGCGGTGCAGATGGGCGTCAAGAAGGACAGCCTCGCCGACCCGAAGACCGCGACCTTCCCGCTCGGCACCTCCACCATCAGCCCGATCCGGATGGCCACCGCCTACGGCACCCTGGCGGCCAGCGGCAAGGAGGCCGAGCCGTACTCGGTCACCAAGGTCGAGGTCAGCGGCGTGGAGCGCCCGGGCTTCGGCAAGAAGGAGCCGAAGACCGCGCTGGAGCCGGCCGTCGCCGACAACGTCACCGACGTCCTGGTGAACGTGGCGGCGAAGGGCACCGGTACCAAGACCCTCGCGCTGGGCCGCCCGGTGGCGGGCAAGACCGGTACCACCGACCAGAACAAGTCGGCCTGGTGGGTCGGCTACACCCCGCAGCTGGTGACCAGCGTCGCGATGTGGCGCGAGGACCCGAACAAGCACGACCGGCTCTCGCTCAACGGCACCGGCGGCAAGGCGTCCATCCACGGTGGTGACATCCCGACCGACGTCTTCACCCGGTACATGGCGGCCGCGCTGGCCAACGAGAAGAAGCTGGACTTCCCGAACCCGCAGCCGGTCGGCACCGAGGTCGACTCCTCCGGTGCGCCGTCCACGGCCACGGCGGCCCCGACGCCGACCACGGCCGACACCCCGTCGGCCCCGCCCCAGACCCAGCAGCCGACGCAGCCGGTCCAGCCGCCGCAGCCGCAGCCCACCCAGACCTGCGTGCCCGGTGTGGACTGCCCCGGCGACCAGCCGACCCACACGCCGACCAAGAAGCCGGGTCCGACCACCACCTGCCTGATCCCCGGGCTGCCCAGCGGCTGCCAGACCCAGCAGCCGACGCCCACGGACACCACCACACCGGGCGGTGGCGGCAAGCCGGGCGGTGGCGGCGGCAAGCCGACCACGACACCCACCGGCGCACCGGCCGCCGGGTAGCGGTCCGGCGCGAAGCCGACGGCGGTGGCGGTCCTCCTCGGAGGGCCGCCACCGCCGTTTTCGTCACGGTTCGCGGCCCCGGCCGCCGCGGACCGCCGCGGACCGTCGCGGGGTGCTCCTCGTCCCGGCGGGGATGGTGCGGCAGGATGTCCGGCATGACGTCGAGCGATCGTGACGAAACCGCCGGCCCGGTCGGGTCCGGCGCCGCCGCAGGGCCCACCCCGGCAGCCGTCGTTACGGCCGCGCCGCCGGCCAACACCGTGGTCGTCCCGGCCGACGAGGACCCGGTGGCGGCGGCCGGCAGCGAGGTGATCGGCGGGCCGCCCGGACGCCGGGCGCTGCTGGGCGTCTCCTGGTGGATCCCGGCGCGCTTCCTGGCTCTCGCGGTGATCGTGGTCTCGGTGCTCGGCATGGCGCAGAAGCTGCCCTGCTACCAGCAGGCCTGGTTCCAGCCGGGCTCGCCGCAGTACATCCACGCCTGCTACAGCGACATCCCGCACCTGTTCTCCGGCCGGGGCTTCGCGGCCGGGCTGCACCCGTACGTGGACCGGATCCCGGGCTCCTCGGGGGACCTGCAGTACCTGGAGTACCCGGTGCTGACCGGCCTGTTCATGCAGGTCGCGGCCTGGCTGACGCCCGGCGGGGGCGACCAGCAGAGCCAGGAGCAGTGGTTCTGGGCGATCAACGCCGGGCTGCTGATGGCCTGCGCGGTGGTCGCCGTGGTGGCGCTCACCCGGACCCACCGGCGCCGCCCCTGGGACGCGCTGATGTTCGCGCTGGCGCCCGTCCTACTGCTCAACGGAACGGTCAACTGGGACCTGCTCGCGGTCGCGCTCGCCGCCGTGGCGATGGCCTGGTGGGCCGGCTCCCGGCCGGGCTGGGCCGGCGTCTTCATCGGCCTGGCCACCGCCGCCAAGCTCTACCCGCTGCTGCTGATCGGGCCGCTGCTGGTGCTCTGCTGGCGGGCCGGCAAATGGCGTGAGTTCCGGGCCGTGCTGGGCGGCGCGGTGGGCTCCTGGCTGGTGGTCAACCTGCCGATCATGCTCGCCAACTGGCAGGGCTGGTCGACCTTCTACGTGTTCAGCAAGCACCGCGGCGAGGACTACGGCTCGTTCTGGCTGATCCTGATGCAGGTCCGCGGCGTCGGACTGGCCGACCTCGACCTCTTCATCGGCGTGCTGATGGTGCTGGGCTGCCTGGCCATAGCGTGGCTCGGCTTCTCGGCGCCGCGACGACCGCGCTTCGCCCAGCTGGCCTTCCTGGTGGTCGCGCTGTTCGTGCTGGTCAACAAGGTGTACTCGCCGCAGTACGCGCTCTGGCTGCTGCCGCTCGCGGTGCTGGCCCGGCCGCGCTGGCGGGACTTCCTGATCTGGCAGGCCTGCGAGGTGCTCTACACCCTGGGCATCTGGTCCCACCTGGGCTTCGTCACCGGGCCCAAGCAGCACGGGATCGGCGAGGCCTGGTACCAGTTCGCGATCGGGCTGCACCTGATCGGCACGCTGTACCTGGTCACCCTGGTCGTCCGCGACGTCCTGTACCCGGACCGCGACCCGGTCCGCTGGGACGGCAGCGACGACCCCTCCGGCGGGGTGCTGGACCGCGCCCCGGACGTGTTCGTGCTGGGCACCGCCCGGCGGCTGCGCGAGGAGGAGACCTACGCCGCGTTCGCGCCGGCCGGCCCCGAGCAGTGGCTGAACGAGCCGCACCTGCCGGAGCCGGCCGAGAAGCCGTGAACCGAGCCCGGCAAACCCGGTGAAGGGGTGTGCCTAGCGGTCCACCACGCGGTCGAAGTGCGTGGTGGTGTGGCGGACCTGGAGGCCGAGCTCCTCGCCGATCGCCGGGGGCTTGGTCTCGCCGTCCAGGAACAGCAGCGAGACCTGCATGTGCGGCGGCTCGGCGAACCAGAGCTGCTTGCCGGCCCAGTGGAACGGCGACTTGGTCTTGTTGACCGTCGCCAGGCCGGCCCGGGCGATGCCCTTGGCCCGCGCGCCCATGCTCTGCACGTACTTGGGCGCCTCCAGGCCGATGCCGTGCGCGGTGCCGCCGGCGACCACCAGGATGTGGCCGTCGGTCGGCGCCGGGTGCTGGCGGTAGCCGTAGCGGTCGCCCTTCTTCACCGGGGTGACGTCCAGGACGGTGGCCCGGACCTCCAGCGCGGCGTGGTCGCCCAGCCAGAGCCGGGTGCCGATCCGGGCCCGGAAGACGGTCTCCGGGTAGCGCTGGGCCAGCTGCTCCATGCCGGCCGCGCCGAGGTGGCTGACGAACACGGTGTGCACCGGGACGCCGGCCGCGCGGGCGGTGTCCACCCAGTACGCGACCTCCTCGACCGGGCTGGAGCCGTCCGGCCGGTCCATCGGCAGGTGCAGCGCCAGGCCCTCGAACGCGACGCCCTCCAGCTCGGCGGCGACGGTGCGCAGGTCGGCGGCGCTCACGCCGTGCCGGCGCATGGTGGTCATGCACTCCAGCACCACCCGGGCACCGTGCAGCGACCGCAGCGCGTCCACGCTCGCCACCGTCCGGATCACCCGGGCGTGCGGCAGCGGGAGCACCTCCTCGCCGACCCGGTACGGGGTGAGCACCAGCAGCTCGCCGCCGTACCACTCGGCGGCGTCGGCCGCCTCGTACGCGGTACCGACGGCGAGCACACCGGTGCCCAGCAGCGTCGCCTCCTCGGCCAGCCGGTGGTTGCCCAGGCCGTAGCCGTTCCCCTTGGCGACCGGCACCAGACCGGGGAACTCGGCGAGGACGGAGCGCTGGTGGGTGCGCCAGCGTTCGGTGTCGAGGTAGAGCGACAGCGTCATCGGGTCAGCCTCCTCAGCGGCGGGACATGTAGAGGTCGAGGGCCTTGTGCAGCAGCTTGTTCAGCGGGAAGTCCCACTCGCCGAGGTACTCGGCCGCCTGGCCGCCGGTGCCGACCTTGAACTGGATCAGGCCGAACAGGTGGTCGTTCTCGTCCAGGGTGTCACTGATGCCGCGCAGGTCGTACACCCCGCCGCCGAGGGCGTAGGAGTCGCGCATCATCCGCCACTGGATGGCGTTGGACGGCTTGACCTCGCGCTTGTGGTTGGCCGAGGCGCCGTAGGAGTACCAGACGTGCTCGCCGACCACGAGCATCGTGGTGGCGGCCAGCGGCTCGCCCTCGTGGTAGGCGATGTACAGCCGCATGCGGTTCGGGTCCTCGGCGGTGAGGGCCTTCCACATGCGCTGGAAGTAGGACAGCGGGCGCGGGGTGAAGCGGTCGCGCTCGGCGGTGACCAGGTAGAGCTGGTGGAAGATCGGCAGCTCGTCGTAGCCGCCCTGGAACACCTCGACGCCGCTCTTCTCGGCCTTCTTGATGTTGCGGCGCCACAGCTGGTTGAAGTTCTTGTGGATGTCGTCCAGCGAGCGGTTGGCCAGCGGCACCTGGAAGACGTAGCGGGGCTGGACGTCGCCGAAGCCGGCGCCGCCGTCCTCGCCCTGCAGCCAGCCGGACTTGCGCAGCCGGTCGGCCACCTCGAAGGCGCGGGCCTCGTACCAGTCGGCCTCGACGTCGCGCAGGCGCTTGGCCTGCTTGCCGGCGATGGCCTCCTTGATGGTGGGGGCGTTCCAGCGGCGGATGACCACCGGCGGGCCCATCTTCACCGAGAACGCGCCCTGGGCCTTCAGGTGCGCCAGCATCGGGGAGAGCCAGCGGTCCAGGTCCCGGTCGAACCAGTCGATGACCGGGCCCTCGGGCAGGTAGGCGAGGTACCGCTTGAGCTTCGGCAGCTGGCGGTAGAGCACCAGGCCGGCGCCGACGATCTGGTCGGAGTCGTCGAACCAGCCGATCGACTCGGACCGCCACTCGGCCTTGACGTCGCCCCACGACGGCACCTGCATGTGGCTGGCCGAGGCGCGGCTCCTGATGAAGGCGAGGTGCTCCTCGCGGGTGATCGTCCTCAGGCGCAGGCTCATTGCTCGGTGCTCCTCGTCGGTCGGGCTGCGGTGGGCCCCGGGTTCTCGGGCTGACCTTATCGTCCGGGGCCCGGGCGCCCGTCGCGGGCGGGCACGACGGCGCCCCCGTCGCGTACCTGTCTCCTTGCAGATACGCGAAGGGGGCGCCGAGGGTTCCGGACGCGCCCGGCGGGGCCGTCCCGCGGGGCGCGGGCTCAGCCCCAGAGACCGCCGCGGGCGATCCCGAGGTAGAAGCCGACCGCGGACGCGCCGAGCGTGATCATCAGGACGAAGCGCTCGGCGGTGGTCACCGAGACGAACATGCCGTACAGCCCCGTGACGATGCCGGCCAGGCCGGTCCACGAGGTCAGCACGTGCAGGTTGTAGAAGAACGAGGTGGTGAAGGCGATCACACCCAGGACCGCGGTGATGGCGACCAGGGTGTTCTCGCGGGGGTGCGGGTGGCCGTCGGTGTTCAGCGTGAGCGCGGGCATGCGGTGGACGGACTGGGCCATGAGTCCCACCTCCTGGCGTGGAGACGAACGGGCAGGAATCCCGTTCCGTCCAGATTGCGGCGCTTGGGTCGCTCTCACAACCCCTATGCGTTTTGTTCGGCCGTACGGGTGCGGGTAGGCTGTGCCGTCTGCACTGGTGTAGTTGTGCCCCCCTGCGCCCTCTTCCGGGTGACACCCCCTTCCGGGTGGTGCGGGGCCCGACTGTCTGACCCGCCCGCTACGGTGGGCCGGAGTCGTCACTGCTCCGGTGCCGACGCTACGCACAACCCTCCTGCCACGGAGAGACCGTGGCCGCTGAGTCCAAAGGAGGTGGGTTACCCATGCGTCACTACGAGGTGATGGTGATCCTCGACCCGTCGGTCGAGGAGCGCGCTGTCTCCCCCCTGATCGAGAACTTCCTCACTGTCGTCCGCAACGGCGGCGGCAAGGTGGAGAAGGTCGACACCTGGGGTCGTCGCCGTCTGGCTTACGAGATCAACAAGCAGTCCGAGGGCATCTACTCGGTCATCGACCTGAAGGCCACGCCTGAGGTCGTCAAGGAGCTCGACCGCCAGATGGGCCTGAGCGAGTCGGTTCTGCGGACCAAGGTCCTGCGCCCGGACACCCACTGAGCCACCTCTGAGGCCTTCGGGTCTCGGGTAGCTCGCGTCCGCTGTTTCACGTGAAACAGCGGTGAACGGACATCTTCCCGAGAGGTCATCACCACCATGGCAGGCGAGACCGTCATCACCCTCGTCGGCAATCTCGTCGACGACCCCGAGCTGCGCTTCACCCCGTCGGGTGCGGCGGTCGCGAAGTTCCGCATCGCGTCCACCCCCCGCACCTTCGACCGTCAGACGAACGAGTGGAAGGACGGCGAGAGCCTCTTCCTCACGTGCAACGTCTGGCGGCAGCCGGCGGAGAACGTGGCCGAGTCGCTGCAGCGCGGCATGCGCGTCATCGTGCAGGGCCGACTGCGCCAGCGGTCTTACGAGACCAAGGAAGGCGAGAAGCGGACGGTCTTCGAGGTCGAGGTCGACGAGGTCGGCCCGAGCCTGCGGTCGGCGACCGCCAAGGTCACCCGGGCCAACCGGTCCGGCGGCCCCGGTGGCGGCTTCGGCGGCCAGCAGGGCGGCGGCCAGGGCGGTGGCGGCTGGGGCGGCGGCGGTGGCGGCCAGCAGGGCGGCAGCTGGGGTGGCAACTCCGGCGGCCAGTCCGGCCCCTCCGAGGACCCCTGGGCCTCCAGCGCCCCGTCCGGTGGAAACCAGGGCGGCGGCTGGGGTGCCCCGTCCGGTGGTGGCGGCGGCTACTCGGAAGAGCCCCCGTTCTAAGAGCTGACAGATTTCGTGCGGCCCGGCCGTCGGCGTCCCCGGACGCCCGCCGGGCCGTGAACCCCAAATGGAGCACACAATGGCGAAGCCGCCTGCTCGCAAGCCGAAGAAGAAGGTTTGCGTCTTCTGCAAGGACAAGGTCAACTACGTTGACTACAAGGACACGAACCTGCTGCGGAAGTACATCTCCGACCGCGGCAAGATCCGTGCCCGCCGGGTCACCGGCAACTGCACCCAGCACCAGCGTGACGTCGCCACGGCCGTGAAGAACAGCCGTGAGATGGCGCTGCTGCCCTACACCAGCACCGCGCGCTAAGAGAGGGTGACCGAGTAATGAAGATCATCCTCACGCACGAGGTGCCGGGTCTCGGCTCCGCCGGCGAGGTCGTCGAGGTCAAGGACGGCTACGCCCGCAACTACCTGGTCCCGCGTGGCTACGCCATCCGCTGGACCAAGGGTGGTCAGAAGGACGTCGACGCCATCCGTCGCGCCCGCAAGATCCACGAGATCCAGACCCTCGAGGCCGCCAACGAGGTCAAGGGTCAGCTCGAGGGCGTCCAGGTCAAGCTGGCCGTCCGCTCGGGCGACGCCGGCCGTCTGTTCGGCTCGGTGACCCAGGCCGACGTCGTCGAGGCCATCAAGGCCGCCGGCGGCCCGTCGGTGGACAAGCGCGCCGTCGCGATCGCCTCGCCGATCAAGACCGTGGGCACCCACAAGGTCTCGGTCAAGCTGCACTCCGACGTCCAGGCCAACCTGGACATCGCGGTCGTCGCTGCCTGAGTTCCGTAGCAGTGGCCCGAGGGCCGGACTCCTCCCGGAGTCCGGCCCTCGGTCGTTCCCGGGGCGGCCCCCGCCCGCGCCAGCCCGCCCGTGCCTCGGAGCCGGCCCGCCCGGCGCGCGGCTAGCCGCGCACGGCCCCGGTGACCAGCCACTTGCCGCCGCGGGCGCGCCCGACCAGGAAGGCGGCGCGGACCAGCATGAACAGGTTCATCGCCCACCAGAGCCCGGCCAGTCCGACGCCGGTGGCCGGGACGGCGAAGGCCGCCGGGGCGAACACCGCCAGGGTCGCGAGCGCGGCCCGGGCCAGGTACGGGCCGTCCCCGGCGCCCATCAGCACGCCGTCCAGGACGAAGACCAGGCCGGCCACCGGCTGGCTGAGCGCGAGCAGCAGCAGGGCGGTGTCCAGCTGGGCGTGGACGGCCGGGTCGGGCGTGAACAGCGGGACGTACAGCGGGCGGGCGGCGACCACCAGCAGGCCGAGCACCACCCCCGAGCCGATGCCCCACTCGACCATCCGCCGGGTGGCGGCCCTGGCGCCCGGGACGTCCGAGGCACCCAGGTAGCGGCCGATGATGGCCTGACCGGCGATCGCGATGGCGTCCAGCGCGAAGGCCAGGAAGCTGAACAGCGTCATGGTGATCTGGTGCGCGGCCACCTGGTCGTCGCCCAGCCGGGCGGCCACCGCGGTGGCGATCATCAGCACCGCGCGCAGGCTGATCGTCCGGACCAGCAGCGGGCCGCCCGCCCTGGCGCAGGCCCGGATGCCCGCCGCGTCCGGGCGCAGCGAGGCCCGCTCCCGGCGGGCGCCGCGCACCACCACGACCAGGTAGGCGGCCGCCATCCCGGTCTGCGCGAGCACGGTGCCCCAGGCCGAGCCGGCCACCCCGAGCCCGGCGCCGTACACCAGGCCGGCGTTCAGGCCGATGTTCGCGGTGAAGCCCGCCACGGCCACCACCAGCGGCGTGCGGGTGTCCTGGAGGCCGCGCAGCACGCCGGTGGCCGCCAGCACCATGAGCATCGCCGGGATGCCGAGGGAGCTGATCCGCAGGTACGTCACCGCGTACGGCGCGGCGGTCGGCGAGGCGCCCAGGACCCCGGCCACCCACGGGGCCGCCAGCAGGGTGGCCAGGACCACCGGGACGGCCAGGCCGAGGGCGAGCCAGATGCCGTCGACCCCCTGCTGCACCGCGCCCCGGCGGTCCCCGGCGCCGATCCGGCGGGCGACCGCCGCGGTGGTGGCGTAGGCGAGGAAGACGAACACGCCGGTCGCGGTGGTGAGCGCGGCGGAGGCGACGCCGACCCCGGCCAGCTGGGGGGTGCCGAGGTGTCCGACGATCGCCGAGTCGGCCATCAGGAAGAGCGGCTCGGCGACCAGCGCGCCGAAGGCCGGGACGGCCAGGGAGAGGATCTCCCGGTCGTGCCGACGCCGGGCGGTGGCCGGCTGGGTGTCGTGGGGCGGCGAGGCGGTCATGGGCTCCAGGCTACTCATCCACAGGTAATGGACGGAAGGCCAATGTGACCATTACTCGAAATCTTGAGCGATGCGGTTGGGCCGCTCTGTGCCCACAGCCGTTCGGAGGTGTGTGAAGAATTTCTCATGCACAGGCCCTGGAAGAGGTAATGCCAGGTCAGCAAGTTGACGGTGGATCGATCGTCCGGTTATCCACAGGGACGTCCACAGGGGTGTCCACAGCTTTGCGGCAGTTCTCCACAGGCCGGGGCCGCTCATCCACACCCCCTGTGGATAACCGTCTTGGCGCAAGGGCGTCCGGCGCCTTAGCGTGGGCCGTCCGCCCGACACTCCCAGCGCCCCGGCGTCCGATTTGTCGGAGCCGTGGCGTACAAAGAGGAGCGGATCCGCTCCACCCAGCCACCGGCAAGGCCCGCTCCAACTCGCACCACTCGCTGATCGGGGAACACGCGTGACCGGCCCCCAGTACGACGACCACGACGCCCCGCCGCCGGAGGAGGACTGGCAGAACGCCGAGGACCCCTTCCCGGCCGGTGCCTTCGACGACGCCCCCTTCCCGGACGGCCCCGGCGACCGGCTCCCGGTCTCGCGCAGCCGCAACGGCCAGGACGGCCAGGGCGGTGGCCGCGACGGCTTCCAGAAGGGCGGCTTCCAGGGCGGCAAGGGCGGCCGGAACGGCTCCGGGCGCGAGGGCGGCCAGCGGGACGGCGGCTGGCAGCGGCGGGGTGAGGGCGACGGCGAGGGCGGCGTGGACGGCTTCGAGCGCGTCCCCCCGCAGGACCTCGCGGCCGAGCAGTCCGTCCTCGGCGGCATGCTGCTGTCCAAGGACGCCATCGCCGACGTGGTCGAGGTGCTCAAGCCGGCCGACTACTACCGGCCCGCGCACGAGATGATCCACGGCGCGATCCTCGACCTCTACGCCCGGGGCGAGCCGGCCGACCCGATCACCGTGGCCGGCGAGCTGACCAAGCGCGGCGAGCTGCAGCGCGTCGGCGGCGCCTCCTACCTGCACACCCTGGTCAACTCCGTCCCGACCGCGGCCAACGCCGAGTACTACGCCCAGATCGTCCACGAGCGCGCCGTGCTGCGCCGCCTGGTCGAGGCGGGCACCCGGATCGCCGGCATGGGCTACGCCGCCGAGGGCGACGTGGACGAGATCGTCAACGCGGCCCAGGCGGAGATCTACGCCGTCACCGAGCAGCGCACCAACGAGGACTACGCGCCGCTCGCCGACATCATGGAGGGCGCCCTCGACGAGATCGAGGCGATCGGCTCCCGCAACGGCCAGATGTCCGGCGTGCCGACCGGCTTCGCGGACTTCGACCAGCTCACCAACGGCCTGCACCCCGGCCAGATGATCGTCATCGCGGCCCGTCCCGCGATGGGCAAGTCCACCCTCGCGCTGGACTTCGCGCGGGCCTGCTCGATCCACCACAAGCTGCCGAGCGTGATCTTCTCGCTCGAAATGGGGCGCAACGAGATCGCCATGCGCCTGCTCTCCGCCGAGGCCCGGGTCGCGCTGCACCACATGCGCTCCGGGAACATGACGGACGACGACTGGACCCGGGTCGCCCGCCGGATGCCCGACGTCAGCGAGGCGCCGCTGTTCATCGACGACTCGCCCAACCTGTCGATGATGGAGATCCGCGCCAAGTGCCGTCGGCTCAAGCAGCGCAACGACATCAAGCTGATCGTCATCGACTACCTCCAGCTGATGCAGTCCGGCGGCTCCCGCCGGGCCGAGAACCGCCAGCAGGAGGTCTCGGACATGTCCCGTAACCTCAAGCTGCTGGCCAAGGAGCTGGAAGTCCCGGTCATCGCGCTCTCCCAGCTGAACCGTGGACCCGAGCAGCGCACCGACAAGCGCCCGATGGTCTCCGACCTGCGTGAGTCCGGCTCGATCGAGCAGGACGCCGACATGGTCATCCTGCTGCACCGCGAGGACGCCTACGAGAAGGAGTCCCCGCGCGCCGGCGAGGCCGACCTGATCGTCGCCAAGCACCGCAACGGCCCGACCGCGACCATCACGGTGGCCTTCCAGGGCCACTACTCGCGCTTCGTCGACATGACCCGGGACTGACCGTACGGACAGCGGTTCGTTCGGGGCCGACCCCGGCCGGGGTCGGGCTCACCCGAATGGGCTAATGTCCGGCGGATGACGACCAAGGGATCACTGGCTCGATGGGGAGCACGGAGAGCCGGGCGGGGCGAACGCGCCGCGGCGCCGGCGAGCCGGCTCGGGTGGCTGGACGCGCTGCGCGGGATCGCCGCGCTCGCGGTGGCGGCCCATCACTTCGAAATCCTGAAGCTGATCCCGCACGGCGCCACCGTCTCGGCCAACTTCGACCTCGGCTTCTACGGGGTCATCGCGTTCTTCATCGTCAGCGGGTACATCATCCCGGCCTCGCTGGAGCGCCGCGGTGACGTCCGGGCCTTCTGGATCGGCCGGGTCTTCCGGATCTACCCGGCGCTGATCGTCAGCATGCTGTTCGCCGAGCTCGTCCTGCCGCACGACTACCAGGTCCTCACCTTCAACGGCTACCACCACGACAAGCTGTGGCTGGCCGGCAACGGCCTGATGCTGACGGACGTGCTGGGCGTCGTCAACGGGCTCAGCGTGAGCTGGACGCTGACGTACGAGATGCTCTTCTACTTCTTCGTCAGCAGCCTCTTCACCTTCGCCTGGCACCGGCGCAGCGCACCGATCGCGGTCGGGGCGGCGGCGATCGCCCTCGCGCTGGGCGTCTGGATCCCGTCCTACAGCCTGCAGACCGGCCTCGGCGCGATCACCAACCTCACGGTCGCCGCCGTGGCCATCGTGGGCATGGGCCTGCTCTGCATGCTCAGCGGCAACGCCTCCCTGGCCCGGACCGGCGGTCTGCTGCTGGGCGGGCTCGGCCTGTTCCTGGTGTTCACCAACGGCCGGACGACCGCGTACGAGACCTTCACGATCTTCGCGACGATGTTCGCCGGCACGGTGATCTACCGGGCGCAGCACGGGCAGATCGCCCGGATCGAGGCCTGGCTGACCGTCGGTTTCGTGGTGGTGGCCGGCGCCCTGGTGGGGTGGATGTACAACCGGGGCGCGATGGCGCACGCGACCTCGACCTTCACCTGGACGGCGTGGACCAACGCCTACCTGGCGGCGTGGGCCTCGTTCGGCTTCTTCTTCCTGCTGCGCAAGCGCCGGCTGCCCCGTCCGCTGGTCTGGCTGGGCGCGGTGAGCTTCTCGGTCTACCTGTTCCACTGGCCGGTGAAGACGTTCCTGCTCTGGCGGTTCGGCTGGGACCGGAACTTCTACCCGGACAAGCTGGCCTCGCTGACGTTCGTGGAGCGGTGGTCCTGGGTGGCCGGGTACGTCGCGGTGCTGCTGGTGGTCTGCTGGCTGGTGTACCGGCTGGTGGAGCTGCCGTTCCAGAACCTGGGCCGGAAGCTGACCAAGGCGGCGAACCGGCGGTGGCCGCCGCAGTCGCTGGAGGCGCCGGCCCCGGCGGTGGCCTTCGTCCCGGCCCAGGCCTCGGGGGCGGAGCCGGAGCCGGCGCTGGTGGGCGCGGGGCAGGGTCAGGGCAAGCCGACCGGCTGAGCGCGGCCGGGCGGGGGCGTCGGCCGACGGAACGGGGCCGGGCAGCAGGAGGGTTCCTGCTGCCCGGCCCCGTGTTCTGCCCGCGCCTGTGTTCGTCGGCGCGTCGTGCCGTCGTGCCGTCGGAGCGGCGGGGCGTCAGAGGGTGACGGTGGCCCGGAAGAGGGTGGTGCCGGCGCCGGTGAGGCGGGTCGGGGTGCCGGTGGCGGGGAGGAAGGCGGACTGGCCGCGGGCGAGGTCGAGGACGGTGCCGTCGGCGGCGGTGAGCCGGGCGGTGCCCTCGGTGCAGAGCAGGATCTGCGGGGTGCGGCCGTCGATCGCGCGCTCGACGCCGTCCAGCACGAAGCGGGACAGCCGGAACTCGTCGATCGGAACGGGGTAGAGCTCCTCGCCGGGGGTGGCCTCGACCTCGACCGGGGTCTGCACCGCGGGGGCGCCGGACTCGAAGACCACGACCTTCAGCAGCTCCGGCACGTCGATGTGCTTCGGGGTGAGGCCGGCCCGCAGCACGTTGTCGGAGTTGGCCTGCAGCTCGACGCAGGCGCCGGACAGGTAGGCGTGCGGCACCCCGGCGCCCAGGTAGAGCGCCTCGCCGGCCCGCAGCCGGAAGTGGTTGAGCAGCATGCCGGCGAGCAGACCGCGGTCGTCCGGGAAGTCCTTGGCGATCCGGGCGTAGGGGGCGTAGTACCAGTCCGGATCGCCGGTGTCGTACTCGGCCAGTGTCCCGGCGGTCGCCCGGACGGTCTTCACGGCGGTCTCGTCGTCCATGGTGAGGATGGCGGCCAGCGTGCCGCGCAGCGCCTCGGTCTCGTCCTCGACCCCGAGCAGGTCGATCAGCGGCTCCAGCTCGGGCACCGAGAGCCTGGCCATCAGCTCGGCCGCCCCGTTGACCGTGCGGAAGCCGCAGAGGCCCTCGAACTCGCCCAGGGCGCAGATCATTTCGGGCTTGTGGTTGGCGTCGCGGTAGCTGCGCTCGGGGGCGTCCAGCGGGATGCCGAGGGCGTTCTCGGCGGCGAAGCCGGCGCGGGCCTGCTCGATCGTCGGGTGGGCCTGGATCGACAGCGGGGTGCCCGCGGCGAGGACCTTGAAGAGGAACGGCAGGGTCGGGCCGAACCTGGCCACGGTCGCTGCGCCCAGCTCGCCCTCGGGGTCGGCCGCGATCAGCTCGTCCAGTCGGCGCGGGCCGTCCCCGCGGTCGGCGCGGGAGGGGTCTCCGGGGTGGGCGCCCATCCACAACTCCGCCTGCGGTTCCCCGGTCGGCTGCTGCCCGAGCAGCTCGGGCAGGGCCGTGAGCGACCCCCAGGCGTACGGGCGGACGGTGTTGACGAGCCTGTCCATGCGCGCGGTCCTACTCCTTCGCGGTCTGGGCCGGTGTGCCGGATGGCCGGGGGCGGGCCCGGCGCTGCGGGCGGTCCGGGCACGGGCAAGGGCATCGACCCTAGCCGAACGGTGTCACCCACGGGGAAACGGTGGGCATCCGGTGGGAGTGCCTCGGTCGGACCGGTGGTTCCCGGGCTCGGTAGTAGGATGCCAGGACGCAGTAGTCTCCGCCCTGCGCGCAGTCCCCCACCGTGGTCACCCCGTCGGAGGGCTGCCGGTGGAGCCGCGTTCCATGGTGCGGGCGACGGTGCTCCGAGATTCCCCGCCTTCGGCCGAGAGGTTTGTACGTGACCGTGAACCAGCAGAGTTTTGCTGATCTCGGCAGGGTCCTGGTGATCATCCCGACCTACAACGAGGCGGAGAACGTCGAGCGGATCGTCGGCCGGGTGCGCGCTTCGGTGCCCGAGGTGCACGTGCTGGTCGCCGACGACAACAGCCCCGACGGCACCGGCGAGCTGGCCGACAAGCTGGCCGTCGAGGACCCGAACGTGCACGTGATGCACCGCAAGGGCAAGGAGGGCCTGGGCGCCGCCTACCTCGCGGGCTTCCGCTGGGGCATCGACCACGGCTACGACGTCCTGGTCGAGATGGACGCCGACGGCTCGCACCAGCCCGAGGAGCTGGACCGGCTGCTGGGCGCCCTGCGCGGCGCCGACCTGGTGCTGGGCTCCCGCTGGGTGCCGGGCGGCCGGGTGGTGAACTGGCCGAAGTCGCGACTGCTGCTCTCGCGCGGCGGCTCGACCTACTCCCGGCTGATGCTGGGCGTGCCGATCAAGGACGTCACCGGCGGCTACCGGGCCTTCCGCAAGGAGACCCTGCTGGGCCTGGGGATGGACGAGGTCGCCTCGGCCGGGTACTGCTTCCAGGTCGACCTGGCCTGGCGCACGGTGAAGGCGGGGTTCAAGGTCGCCGAGGTGCCGATCACCTTCGTCGAGCGCGAGCTGGGCGCGTCCAAGATGAGCCGCAACATCGTGGTCGAGGCGCTGTGGCGGGTGACCACCTGGGGTCTGTCCGACCGGCTGGCCCGGCTGCGCGGCGCCGGGAAGCGCTGAGGCGCCGGGACGCGCTGAGAAGAGAAGCTCGGGTGAAGGGCCCGTCCGCTGGTGACAGCGGGCGGGCCCTTCCGCATGTCCGGGGGAGGACCGGCGGGCCTCAGCAGCCGCCGCTCTTGAGGGCGCTCTCCGGCAGGTAGCGATCGGCCCAGACGGCCAGCTCGTGCAGGGCGGGCTTGAGCGCGATGCCGCCCTCGGTGAGCCGGTAGCTGACCCGCAGCGGCGGGCCGGCGTCGACCTCGCGGACCACCAGTCCGGCCTCGGTCAGCTCGGTCAGCCGGTCGGAGAGCATCCGCTCGCTGATGCCGGGGACGGCGCGGCGCAGCTCGGAGAAGTAGGCCTGGCCCCCGTTGTTGAGCACGCCCAGCAGCATGCCCGTCCAGCGCTTGCCCAGCAGGGTGAAGACCCGGCCGAGAGCCAGGTCGACGTTCTGGCAGGCGCCCTCGGGCACGGGGCCGCAGGCATCGGGGGCGGTGGTTGCTCCGTCGGTCACTACCTGGTGCTGGGCCATGGCTCCAGGGTACTCGACCGGTCACTAGTGACTGCAGAAAAGTAAGCTGCTACCGTACTTTCAGCTGCAGCGAAAACAGCAGCTACTTATTCTCTGGAGGTCCGCCATGCCCACGCTTCTGCACATCGACTCCTCCGCGGTCGCCGACGGCTCCGTCTCCCGCGAGGTCACCGCCGCCTTCCGGGCCGCCTGGCAGGCCCAGCACCCCGAGGGCACCGTGATCTACCGGGACCTCGCCGCCGCCCCGGTCCCGCACCTGGACGCGCACGGCATCAGCGGCGGATTCGCCCCGGCCGAGGCCCGCACCGCCGAGCAGGCCGCCGCCTTCGCGCTGCGCGAGGAACTGATCGCGGAGTTGGAGGGGGCCGACGCCGTCCTGATCGGCAGCCCGATGTACAACTTCACGATCCCGTCGACCCTCAAGGCCTGGCTGGACCAGGTGATCCTGATGGGCCGCACCGCCGGCGAGGCACCGTCCGCCAAGGGCACCCCGGTCACCGTGGTCGCCTCCCGCGGCGGCTCGTACGCGCCCGGCGCCCCGCGCGAGCCGTACGAGTTCGTCACCACCTACCTGGGGAAGGTGCTGGGCGAACTCGGCCTGGAGGTCGACTTCATCGTCCCCGAGTTCACCATGGCCCCGGTCGTTCCGGCGCTGGCCGACTTCATCCCGAACGCCGCCGAGTCCAAGGCCCGCGCCCTGGAGCAGGCCGCCCGCCGGGCCGAGGAGCTTGCCACCCGGGTCGCGGTGTGACGTGAACCGGAAGGCGCGCCCCGCCGGGCGCGCCTTCCGTCGAATCGGGCACCGGTACTCCCATGCTGTAGGGCGCAGGAAATCCGACCGCCGAGCAGAGGGAGCAAGCCCGTGACGTCGTCCCCGCCCGAGGACAGCGCCGGCGCGGAGCGTGCGGACGCCTCGCCCGACGCGTCCGCGGAGACCGAGCGGGCCGCCCGGCCGCTGGAGGTCGCCGTCTTCGCCGGCCCCGAGTCGGCCTTCTTCGCCACCTCCACGCTGATCCTCGGCGAGCGGACCGCGATCCTGGTGGACGCCCAGCTCACCCGCAGCGCCGGACGCGAACTCGCCGAGTGGGTCGCGGGCAAGGGCCGCCGACTGCTCGCCATCGTGGTGACCCACCAGCACCCGGACCACTACTTCGGCGCCGAGGAGGTGCTGAAGCTCTTCCCCGACGCGCAGCTGCTGGCCGCCCCGGCGGTGGTCGAGGGCATCCGGCGCACCGCCGCCGCCAAGGTCGCGCAGTGGAAGCCGGTGTACGGCGACGACATCCCGGACCACCCGCTGGTCCCCGCTCCGCTGCTGCCGCAGCCGCTCATGCTGGACCGCCAGGTGATCCCCGTCCTGCTGCTCGGCCAGGGCGACTGCGGGAACTCCACCGTCGTCCACGTGCCGAGCATCCGGACCGTGATCGCCGGGGACTTCGCCTACAACGGCACCCACGTCTGGACCGCCGACACCACCCCGGCCCAGCGCATCACCTGGGGACACAACCTCGGCCGGATCGCCGACCTCGGGGTGGACCGGGTGATCGCCGGGCACCGCGCCCCCGGCCAGGGCGACGACGCCGCCCGGGTGCTCGCCTTCACCGCCGAGTACCTGCAGGACTTCGACCGGCTGCTGGCCGTGCACCCGGACGACCCCGAGGCCCTGGTCACCGCGATGAACGAGCGGTACGGGGAGCTGACGCTGCCGGCCATCCTCGACCTCGGCGCGGAGGCCAACACCGCCCGGGCGGCGGCGCGGCACGACACCGAGGACGCGGAGATCGTGGACGCGGAGATCGTCGAGGACGACCCGACCGACTGAGGCCCCGTCCGCAGACCCGTCCCGGGGCCGCTGCGGCAGGGCCGATACTGGCCGCATGACGCCGTACGACGTGATCGTTCCGGCGGGTGGTGCCGCCCGGCGCCTCGGCGGAGCCGACAAGCCCGCCCTGACCGTGGGCGGGACCACTCTGCTCGACCGGGTGCTCGCCGCCTGCGCGGACGCCCGCACCACCGTCGTGGTCGGCCCGACCCGGCCCACCGAGCGGCCCGGCGTCCGCTGGACCAGGGAACAGCCGCCCGGTGGCGGCCCGGTCGCCGCCGTCGCCGCCGGACTCGACCTGGTCACCGCGGACACCGTGCTGCTGCTCGCCGCCGACCTGCCGTTCCTGGACCGGCGGACGGTGGAACGGCTGGCCGCCGCACTGGACCGGGCCGGGGCGGGCGCGGACGCCGCCGTGCTGGTCGACGCGGGCGGGCGCGACCAGCCGCTCGCCGCCGCGTACCGCACCGCCCCGCTGCGCGCCGCGCTGGCCGCCCTCGGCGACCCGGCCGGGCAGCCGCTGCGCCGCCTGGTCGGCGGGCTGGCCCGGCTGCGGGTCGCCGACACCGACGACGTCGCGTACGACTGCGACACCTGGGAGGACCTGGAGCAGGCCCGGGAGCGCGACCGGGGTTGAGGCGAGCCGGGCCGGGGCGAGCCGGGGCCGCACTGCTCCCGTCGGCGGTCCGTGAGGGAGACGACGCGCCCCGCACACGGCCCCGGACACCCCCGGGAAACCGCCGATCAGGCAGCATGGGCGCATGGAGCGCACGCTGGATGACTGGATCGCCGAGGTCAAGGCCGACCTGGGCATCGACCTGGACGTGGACGTCCGAGGTCTGCTCGACCTGGCCCGGGTGGTCGCGCACGGAGTGGCCCGGCCGGCCGCGCCGCTGACCGCCTTCCTGATCGGCTACGCGGCCGCTCAGCAGGGCGGCGGCCCGGAGGCGGTGGCCGCGGCCGCCCGGCGGACCGAGGCCCTCGCCGACGGGTGGGGCGCCGCCGACCGGCCGGGCGAGCGGTGAGCGCGGTCGGGCAGACCACCGTGGCCGCCCCGTCGACCGGTCCCGCCGCGCTCGGGTGGCCCCGGGCCCGCGAGACCGCGCGCCGGGCCGGGCTGCGCCCGCTGCCCGGCACCGGGCTGCCGCTGGCCGAGGCGCTCGGGCACACCCTCGCCGAGCCGCTGCGCGCGCTGACCGACCTGCCCGCCTTCGACACCTCCGCGATGGACGGTTGGGCGGTCGCCGGGCCGGGCCCGTGGCGGGTGGCCGGCCGGGTGCTGGCCGGAGCGGCCGACCCGGCGCCGCTGGCCGACGGCACCGCCGTGGAGATCGCCACCGGCGCCCGGCTGCCGTCCGGCGCCACCGCCGTCCTGCGCCGCGAGCACGGACTCGCGGACGGCACGCTGCTGCGCGACCGCGAACCGCGCCGGTTGACCACCGGTCAGGACGTCCGGCCGCGCGGCCAGGAGTGCCGCCGGGGCGAGGAGTTGCTGCCGGAGGGCACCCCGGTCGGGCCGGCCGTGCTCGGCCTGGCCGCCGCCTGCGGTCACGACCGGCTGGTCGTCCACCGTCGGCCGGTGGTCCAACTGCTCGTACTGGGGGACGAGTTGCTCGCAGACGGGATCCCCGGGCCGGGCCTGGTGCGGGACGCGCTCGGGCCGCTGCTGCCGCCCTGGCTGCGGGCCGCCGGTGCCGAGGTCGCCGAAGTGCGCCATGTGCGGGACGACTTCGGGCTGCTCCGGGACGCGCTGCGGCACTCCACCGCCGACATCGTGGTCACCACCGGCGCGACGGCCGCCGGACCGGTCGACTTCCTGCACCGGGCGCTCGCCGAGGCCGGCGCCCGACTGCTGGTGGACGGCGTCGCCGTCCGGCCCGGACACCCCATGCTGCTGGCCGAACTCCCCGGCGGGCGCCACCTGGTCGGCCTGCCGGGCAACCCGTTGGCCGCCGTCGCCGGGATGGTCACCCTGGGCCTGCCGCTGCTGCACGCCCGCAGCGGGCGCACCGGCGGCGCCCCCGTCCTCGCACCCGCCGCGGCCGCGCTGCCCGGACACCCGGCGGACACCCGGCTGCAGCCCGTCCGGCGCACCGCGGAGGGAGTCGTTCCGCTCGCCTTCGACGGACCGGCCATGCTGCGCGGGCTCGCCCGGGCCGAGGCGCTGGCCGTGGTCCCGCCCGGCGGGGCGGCGGCGGGGGAGACGGTCGAGCTGCTGGAGGTCCCGTGAGGACGCGTGGTACGGCCGGGGCCGCCGGGTGAGCCGGCTGCGGCGTCCTCCGGCACCGGGGACCGAGCCGTGGGCGGACGCCGGGATCGTGCTGCCCGCCCGCCGGGCCGAGCCCGCCGTACGGCAGGTCGGCACGCGACTGCTGCTGGCGCTCGCCGTCCTGGTGGCCACCACGCTGCTCGTCTACGTCGACCGGGACGGCTACCACGACAACGCCGGGGGCGGGCTCAGCTTCCTCGACGCGGCGTACTACGCCACCGTCACGCTCTCCACCACCGGGTACGGCGACATCACGCCGTTCAGCGACGGCGCCCGGCTCACCAACATCTTCGTGATCACCCCGCTGCGCGTGCTGTTCCTGATCATCCTGGTCGGCACCACCCTGGAGGTGCTCACCGAACGGACCCGCCGGCAGTGGCGGTTGAACCGCTGGAGGTCCACCGTGCGCGAGCACACCGTCGTCATCGGGTACGGGACGAAGGGCCGCAGCGCCGTCGACACCCTGCTCGGCCAGGGGGTGAAGAAGGAGGAGATCGTCGTCGTCGACCCGCAGCGCAAGGTCATCGACCAGGCCGCGCAGCACGGCCTGGTCGGGGTGGTCGGCGACGCCACCCGCACCGACACGCTGGTGCGGGCCGGGCTCGCCACGGCGACCCGGGTGGTGGTCGCGCCGGAACGGGACGACACCGCCGTGCTGGTCACGCTGACGGCGCGGCAGTTGAACAAGGGCGCGACCGTGGTAGCCGCCGTGCGGGAGGACGAGAACGCCCCGCTGCTGCGGCAGAGCGGCGCCGACGTGGTGGTCACCAGCTCCAGCTCGGCCGGGCGGCTGCTCGGGCTGTCGATGCTCAGCCCGCACGCCGGCGCGGTGATCGAGGACCTGCTGACGTACGGCAACGGGCTGGACGTGGTGGAGCGGCCGGTCACCCGGGCCGAGGCCGGGCACAGCCCGCGCGCGTGCGAGGACCTGGTGGTCGCGGTGGTCCGCGGCCGGCGGGTGCTCAACTACACCGAGCCGGAGGCCGCCGTGCTGCAGCTCACCGACCGGGTGATCGTCATCAGGTCGGCCGACCGACCCGGTGTCGGCGGGCCGGGCCGGGCCTGAGCTCCGAACTGCCGTGACGCGCAGTAGGTTCGGGGCATGCATGCGATGACGATTCCCGTACCCGGCGGCCCCGAGGCACTGGTGTGGGCCGAGGTGCCCGACCCGGTGCCCGGCGAGGGCGAGGTCCTGGTCGAGGTGGCGGCCACCGCCGTCAACCGTGCCGACCTGCTCCAGCGGCAGGGCTTCTACAACCCGCCGCCCGGCGCCTCGCCCTACCCCGGGCTGGAGTGCGCCGGGCGGATCGTCGCGCTCGGGCCGGGGGTGTCCGGCTGGGCGGTCGGCGACGAGGTGTGCGCGCTGCTGTCCGGCGGCGGCTACGCGCAGCGGGTCGCGGTGCCGAGCGGGCAGCTGCTGCCGCTGCCCGCGGGGCTGAGCCCGGAGCAGGCCGCTGCGCTGCCGGAGGTCGCCTGCACGGTGTGGTCCAACGTCTTCCTCACCGCGCACCTGCGGCCCGGCGAGACCGTGCTGCTGCACGGGGGTGCCAGCGGCATCGGGACGATGGCGATCCAGCTGGCCAAGGCGGTCGGCGCGCGGGTCGCGGTCACCGCGGGCAGCGCCGGGAAGCTGGCCCGGTGCGCCGAGCTGGGCGCGGACATCGTGATCGACTACCGCGAGCAGGACTTCGTCGAGGTGCTCAAGGAGGCCACCGGCGGGGCCGGGGCGGACGTGATCCTGGACATCATGGGCGCCAAGTACCTGCAGCGGAACGTGGACGCGCTGGCGGTCAACGGGCGGCTGGTGATCATCGGACTGCAGGGCGGGGTGAAGGGTGAGCTCGACCTCAACGCGCTGCTGCGCAAGCGGGCGGCGGTGATCGCCACCAACCTGCGCGGGCGGCCGTTGGCGGAGAAGGCGGCGATCGTGGCGGCGGTGCGCGAGCACGTGTGGCCGCTGGTCGAGTCCGGGGTGGTGAAGCCGGTGGTGGACCGGGTGCTGCCGCTGACCGACGCGGGCGAGGGGCACCGGGTGCTGGAGGCCGGGGAGCAGGTCGGGAAGGTCGTGCTGCGGGCCTGACGGACGGGTCGACCCGGTGGTGCGGCCGGGGCGGCGGTGGTGGGACGAGTGTCCGAAATGCCTTGATTGTCGGATCGTGCGACGCTGGTCCGGAGCTGTCCCGCCGCCGCCCCGCCCCCGGGCGCGGGCGGCCGTCGGAAGGACTCCGACCGTGGCCGCATCACCGCACGCCTGCCTCGGGCCGCTGCCCGCGGCGCCGCACCACCGTCGTACCCGTCGCCACCCCCGCCCGGGCCGTGCGCAGCAGCTGTTCGCGGCGGCCGCGCTGGGACTCGCGCTCCCGCTGGCCGCCGCCTCGGCGGCGGTGGCGATGCCGGCGCCTTCCGCGGGGGTCTCGCCGTCGCCCTCCTCTCCCTCCGCAGCTCCTGCCCCGGCCTCCCCGGCTTCCCCGGCCGCCCAGGTGCCCTCGACGCCGGAGGCGGGGAGTTCCCCGGGCGCGGAGTGGACCGGTCCGGCGCGCTCGGCCGTGCCCACCCCGGCGCCCGCGCCGCCGCAGCGCGCGCTGTCCCGTCCGCACCCGGACGGCGCCTTCCCCCGGGGCCACCGGCACCGCCCGGCGTCGCTGCCGGAGCACCCCGCGGCCGCCGTGGAGCAGGCGCCGGACCAGGAACCGGACCAGGCCGTCGACCAGGCGCCCGAGCAGGCCCAGGACCAGGCCGTCGGGGCCGACCGGCCGGAGGCCGACCCGGACACCCCGGACCAGGCCGCCCCCGGCGACGCCGTCGCGCCGGACACCGTCACCACCGCCTCCGGCCGGCCCGTCGCGGCCGCCGCCATCCCGATCGTCCTGCCCGCCCGCTGGCGGGACGCCTCCACGACCCAGCTCCCGCTGGGCGTCGGCCTGGGCCTGATCGGCTGCGGGCTGGGGCTGGTCGGCCTGAGGCTGCGCAAGGGCTGAGGCTGCGCAAGGGCTGAGACCGCGCAGGGGCTGAGGCTGCACCGGGCCGAGCCGCGGGTGCGGCCGCCGCCGGAAGGGCCGTGGTCGTGGTGGCCGGGGCGCGGGCGGGTGGAGGTTCGGTGCGGGTTCGGGTGGGGTGGTCGGTGGGCGGGGCGCGGGATCTGAGGAGCCGTACGGATTCCCGCGCGGCGCGCGGGGGCGTACCTTCGTGACGGGTGGCGCAGGCCGGCGGGACGCACGGGGGCTTCCGCCCGACCAACCCCAGTGAGAGAGAATGTTGTTCATGACGAATCCGATGAACGAGCGCTCGTCGCAGGAGCCCTACCAGGCGGCCGGCGGGCAGCCGCAGGACAGCCAGAAGGTGCTGATCGTCGGACCGGACGGGATGCCCGTGGGCCAGGGGTTCGGCGGCCCGGTCGGGGAGGGGGAGGACGACGGCGACGTGCCGCGTGAGCTCCCGGTGACCGAGATGGTCGAGCAGCCCGCCAAGGTCATGCGCATCGGCAGCATGATCAAGCAGTTGCTGGAGGAGGTCCGGGCGGCGCCCCTCGACGAGGCGAGCCGCGCCCGGCTGAAGGACATCCACGCGAGTTCGATCAAGGAACTCGAACTCGGCCTGGCCCCGGAGCTGGTCGCCGAGCTGGAGCGGCTGTCGCTGCCGTTCACCGAGGACTCCATCCCGACCGAGGCCGAGCTGCGGATCGCCCAGGCCCAGCTGGTCGGCTGGCTGGAGGGCCTGTTCCACGGCATCCAGACCGCGCTGTTCGCCCAGCAGATGGCGGCGCGGGCCCAGCTGGAGCAGATGCGGCGGGCGCTGCCGCCCGGTCTGCACGGCGGCGACCAGGACGAGGACGAGCCGGGCCAGGGCCGCGGCATCCGCTCCGGCCCGTACCTGTAGCCGTACCCCGCGTCCGGTACCCGGCGGTAGCTCCGGCGGACCGCCGGACCGGACGTACCACGACCATCCGCCCCGGGCCGTCGTCGCCGGGATCCGGCGCCGACGGCACGGACCCAGGAACGGCCCTGGGCCGATCACCGTCGGCGCGAGCCGATACCCTGACCCCTGTCGCAGGCCGGTCGAGCCGCCGCGACAGGGGTTCGCCGGGCCAGCGGGCCGGGTCACCACGCACGGACGAGACCGAACGTCAGGTTGCGGCAGCACGGCCGCGCCGAGGGGGAGCAGAGGACCATGAGCGAGCACGGCAACGCGGCGGTCGAGGGCTTCTCCCTGGGCAACGGCCGTTATGTGCTGCAGCGGCTGCTGGGCGAGGGCGGCATGGCGTCCGTGCACCTCGCCTACGACAGCGTGCTGGACCGGCAGGTCGCGCTGAAGAGCATGCACAGCGAACTGGGCCGGGACGACTCGTTCAAGGAGCGGTTCCGCCGTGAGGCCCAGGCGGTGGCCCGGCTGGAGCACCCGAACATCGTCACGGTGTACGACAGCGGCGAGGACATCGCCCCGGACGGCTCCAGCACGCCGTACATCGTCATGCAGCTGATCGACGGCAAGGGCCTGCGCGAGGCGATCAACGAGGCGATCGCCCAGTACGGCGCGATGCCGACCGAGGACGCCCTGAAGGTCACCATCGGCGTGCTGAACGCGCTGGAGGCCTCGCACGACATGGGCCTGGTGCACCGCGACATCAAGCCCGGCAACGTCATGTTCGACCGCAAGGGCAACGTCAAGGTCATGGACTTCGGCATCGCCCGGGCGCTGGAATCCGGCGTCACGTCGATGACGCAGACCGGCATGGTCGTCGGCACGCCGCAGTACCTCTCGCCCGAGCAGGCGCTCGGCAAGCCGGTCGACGCCCGCTCCGACCTGTACTCGGTCGGCGTGATGCTCTTCGAGATGCTCACCGGCCAGCTGGTCTTCGACGGCGACTCGGCGTTCTCGATCGCCTACAAGCACGTCCAGGAGGAGCCGCCGGCGCCCTCCGCCCTCAACCGCTCGGTCACCCCCGAGGTGGACGCGTTCGTCGCCCAGGCGCTGCGCAAGGACCCGGCGCACCGGTTCCAGAGCGCGGCCGCGATGCGGGACGAGGCGGAGCGGCTGATCGAGGCCGCGAAGGGCGGCGGAAACGGGCACAAGCTGCAGGCCAGCACCCCGCTGGTGATCAACGAGGGGCCGCGCTCGGTGCACGCCGCCCCGCAGGCGCCGCAGACCCCGCACCCGTTCCAGCCGCAGCCGCAGTACCAGACGCCGCCGCCGGCCTACCAGACCCCGCACCCGCAGTTCCTCCAGCAAGGGGGGCAGCCGCAGCCGCAGTACCAGACGCCGCCGCCGGCCTACCAGACCCCGCGTCCGCAGGCCCCGCACACCCCGCACCCGCAGTTCCTCCAGCAAGGGGGGCCGCAGCAGGCGCACACCCCGCCGCCGCGGCCGATGCCGCAGCCGATGCCCCAGCCCATGCCGCCGTACCAGCAGCCGAAGCCGTCCGGCGGCGGCTGCTCGACGGCCGTGGTCGTGATCGGGATCATCGTCGGCGTGCTCGTGCTGGCCGGCATCATCATCGCGATCGTGATCAACAACGCCGACAAGAAGACGAACGGCAAGTACAGCCACGGCGTGGGCCCGGCGAACGTGCTGGTGGTCGACGCCCCGGCCGACCTCCCGACCGACCGGAATGGCCTGCTCTGACGGCTTCCGGCCGGTTCGGGCGTGTCATGGTGCGGCCCGGAGGCGGTAGCGTTCGGGGATACGTAAGCGACAGGGCACCGCGATCCGAGCGAACGCCCGGGGCGAGGAGCGATGGCACAGACGCATCAGCCGGACGACGACGCGGGTGCCCGAGCGGCCGGCCGGACCGGCGGGACGCCGAGGATCCCCGAGCCCGGCAGCGAGGCCGCGACCTCGGCACTGCCGCCCGTCATCGGCGCCGGCGGCCCGCACACCCCCGGCCGCGGCACCGCCGCGCCGCTGGGCACCGTCGGTGAGGGCCGCTACCGGCTGACCCACCGGCTGGGCCGCGGCGGCATGGCCGAGGTGTTCGCGGCCGAGGACGTGCGGCTGGGCCGCACCGTCGCCGTCAAGCTGCTGCGCGGCGAGCTGGCCCAGGACGACGTCGCCCGGCTGCGGTTCACCCGCGAGGCGCACGCCGTCGCGGCGCTCAACCACCACTCGATCGTCTCGGTCTACGACACCGGCGAGGAGTACGTCGGGGACGAGTCCACGCCGTACATCGTGATGGAGCTGGTCGAGGGCCGGACCGTCCGCGAGCTGCTGGCGGACGAGGACGCGCCGCCGGTCGACCAGGCGCTGATCATCATCGCCGGGGTGCTGGAGGCGCTCGCCTACAGCCACCGGAACGGCATCGTCCACCGCGACATCAAGCCCGCCAACGTGATCATCACCAACAGCGGCGCGGTCAAGGTGATGGACTTCGGCATCGCCCGGGCGCTCACCGGCGGGGCCACCACGATGACCCAGACCGGCATGGTCATGGGCACCCCGCAGTACCTCTCGCCCGAACAGGCGCTCGGCAAGCCGGTCGACCACCGGTCCGACCTGTACGCGGCCGGCTGCATGCTGTACGAACTGCTCACGCTGCGTCCGCCGTTCACCGGCGACACCCCGCTCTCGGTGGTCTACCAGCACGTCCAGGACCCGCCGGTGCCGCCCTCGCAGGCCAACAGCCGGGTACCGGTCGGCCTCGACCCGCTGGTGCTGCGCTCGCTCGCCAAGAATCCGGACGACCGCTTCCAGGACGCCGACGAGTTCCGCGCCCACCTGCAGCACGCGCTGCGCGAGATGCACGGCGCGGCAGGGGCGGGCTGGGTCGGCGCGGCCGGCGCCGCGGGCGACACCGGTGCGACCCAGGTGATCCGGCCGGACCAGACCGCGGCCACCGCGGCCTTCGGCGTGGTCCGCCCGGGCGACCAGACCTCCGCGCTGCCCTACCAGGGAGACCAGCAGACCCCCTTCACCCCCTACTCGGGCGGTGGCGGCGCGTACGGCGGTGGCGACGGCGGCGACGACGACGGGCACGGCCGGCGGCGCGGGCCGTGGGCCTGGGTGGCCGGCGCGATCGCCGTGCTGGTCGCGGCCGGGGCCGGGATCGCGATCGCGCTCAGCGGCAGCGACGACGGCGGCAACAAGGACCACAACCTGCCCTCGACGCCCGCGCCGGCGGTCAGCACGACCGAGCCGGTCACGCAGTCCCAGAGCGGTCTGCCGAGCCCGCCGGCCTCGGTCTCCGGCAGCAGGAAGCCGCAGCAGCCGACCGACAACGGCAACAACAGCGGGAACAACTCGGGGAACAACGGCACCAACGTGTCGCCGTCGCCGAGCGCGGGCAGGCACACCCCGACCCCGACGCCGACGGCGACCCCCACCCACACGGCGACGGGGACGGCGACGAGCACGCCGACCAGCGGGTCGACCGGCGGCTCGACGCCGACCTCGGGCGGCGGGGGCGGGACGCCCACCAACCCGGCGCCGCCGAGTTCCTCGAAGGGACCGGTCTCGCCGCCGACCCTCGGCGGCTGACCCGGGTCAGTTGGCGAAGGCGTCCAGGACCTGCTCGTACTCCTGGCACCACCACGCCAGTTGGCCCGCCGAGGCGGGGTACAGCGGGTCGGCCCGGTGGTCGCCCCGCTGGTAGCGCCACTGCAGCATCCAGAAGTCGTTCAGCCGCTCCCACCAGACCCGGTGGGCGGCGGCGGCCAGGTGCTCGGCGGTGGCGGCCCCGGAGGCCCGGTAGGCCTGGGAGTAGCGGCGGACCCGGACCAGGTCGAGGACGCCGGACGTACGGTCGTTGAAGAGCAGCGTGGCGGCCCGGACGGCTTCCTCGGCGCGCGGCTGCGGGCCGAGCTTGTCCCAGTCCAGGACGGCCGCCACCCGGTCGCCCGGCGGGCCGTCGCCGTACAGCAGGTTGAGGCCGTGGAAGTCGCCGTGGGTCCAGCCGGTGGGCGGGGCGGCCTGCGGGGCGGGGCGGCGGTGGGCGTGTTCGGCGAGCAGTTCCAGCCGTTCCGTGAGGCGCCGCTCCACCAGCGCGTCCAGCTCCCCGTACGGGCGTTGCTCCCGGGCGCTGCGCCGCAGGTCGCGGGCGAGCGCCGCGCTGTCGGCGGGGTCGGCGCTGCGGTAGCCGGCGGGCTGCTCGAAGGGGGCGCAGACGTCGTCGAGCGCGCCGTGCAGTCGGCCGAGCAGCGCGCCGAGCTCGTCGCACTGCGGCAGGTCGAGCTCGGTACCGTGCCGGTGTCGGCCATCGGTCCACGGGAAGAGGGCGAACAGCCGGCCGCCCGAGCCGACCACCGTGCCGGAGCGTTCCGCGCAGGTCAGCGGGGGTGCGACGGGCAGTCCGAGGGTGTGCAGCGCGGCCATCGCGCGGTGGTGGGCGAGGATCTTCGGGCGGCTGGCGGTGGCGGTGTCGACGTAGCACTTCAGGAAGTACCGGCCGGCCTCGGTGGTGACCCGGTACCCCCGGTTCAGCAGGCCCTCGGCGACCGGTTCGGCGGTCAGCAGCCGCCCCACCGGGTAGCGGGCCAGGACCTCGGCGAGCGCGGTGTGCGGGACTGGCGGGCTGAGTGTCCCCATCGGCGGAGCGGAGAGGTCGGGGCGGGCCGGGGCGCAGGCGAGGGTCTGGCTGAAAGTCACAGCCAGAGGTTATGGCCCCCTGGCGGGGGCCCTTGACAAGCCGTCAGATATGTGCAATCGCCCGGTCAGTGCTGGTGGTCGGCCTGGTGCCGCGCCACGAACGCGGCCGCCTGGGTGCGTCGCTCCATGCCCATCTTGGCGAGCAGACTGGAGACGTAGTTCTTCACCGTCTTCTCGGCCAGGTGCAACTCGTTGCCGATCTGACGATTCGTCATCCCCTCGCCGATCAGATCGAGGATCCGCCGCTCCTGCTTGGTGAGTTGGGCCAGTCGCTCGTCCTCCTTCTCGCCGCCGTCGCGCAGCCGGGCGAGCACCCGGCTGGTGGCGACCGGGTCGAGCAGCGAACGGCCGGCCGCGACGTCCCGGACGGCGGTGATCAGGTCGGTGCCGCGGATCGCCTTCAGGACGTAGCCGGAGGCACCCGCCATGATCGAGTCGAACAGCGCCTCGTCGTCCGAGAACGAGGTCAGCATCAGGCACTTGAGCCCCGGCAGCCGGGACCGGATCTCGCGGCAGACCTCGACCCCGTTCCCGTCCGGCAGCCGGACGTCGAGCACGGCGACGTCGGGGTGGACCGCGGGGATCCGGGTGAGCGCCTCGGCGGCCGTACCGGCCTCGCCGACCACCTCGATGTCGTCCTCGACCGAGAGCAGATCGTGCACGCCCCGCCGGACGACCTCGTGGTCGTCGAGCAGGAATACCCTGATTTGTCCGTTATCAGTCACGACCAAAGCCTCCCATATCACCGTAGGAAAGACCTATCGTCCGCCCGGTCATCACGACGTGATCCGGCCAGAGCCATCCGAAACCGATATCGAGAACCCCCTTACGCACAGGCGTCCGCCCGGATAACGTGCGCTGGTGTCCTGAAGGCGCTCGAATTGAGAGCTGCGTCACGTCGTCCGTCACCCCCACCCTTCCGACGGCGGTCCGAGCGCGGCACCCTCGGGGTTGTAGGCCCTGAACAAGTAGGACGTCCTAGCGCAAGCGCGCCAAGGGCGGACGCTGGGTAACGTTCTCGTGAGGGTGCCGTCGGAACAGGATCACCACCTGCCCCGCAGTAGGAGCGCACACCCACGCGCGCCCCGCGAGGCGGTGACCGGACCGGTCACCGGCGACCCCGGGCGGCCGGACAGACCGAGGAGTGAACGTGACCGTCAAAAGCACGGCGAGGGCTCGCAAGAAGGCGGCCCCCGCTGTCCCTGACACCCTCCGCGCCACGGGTAAGGACGCCCAGCCGGAGCTCGTCCAGCTGCTCACCCCGGAAGGCGAGCGGGTCGAGCACCCGGACTACCCCCTCACCACCACTCCGGAGGAGCTGCGCTCCCTCTACCGCGACCTGGTGCTGGTGCGCCGGTTCGACGGCGAGGCCACCGCGCTGCAGCGCCAGGGAGAGCTGGGCCTGTGGGCCTCGCTGCTCGGCCAGGAGGCCGCCCAGGTCGGCTCCGGCCGCGCCATGCGCACCGGCGACTACGCCTTCCCCACCTACCGCGAGCACGGCGTGGCCTGGTGCCGCGACGTCGACCCGCTGAACCTGCTCGGCATGTTCCGCGGCGTGAACCACGGCGGCTGGGACCCGAACGAGAAGAACTTCCACCTGTACACCATCGTGATCGGCGCGCAGACCCTGCACGCCACCGGTTACGCGATGGGCATCAGCAAGGACGGCGCCGACGACGCGGTGATCGCGTACTTCGGCGACGGCGCCTCCAGCCAGGGCGACGTCAACGAGGCCTTCACCTTCGCCTCGGTCTACAACGCCCCGGTGGTGTTCTTCTGCCAGAACAACCAGTGGGCGATCTCCGAGCCCACCACCACCCAGACCAAGATCCCGCTGTACCGCCGCGCCTCCGGCTTCGGCTTCCCCGGCGTACGGGTCGACGGCAACGACGTGCTGGCCTGCCTCGCGGTCACCCGCTGGGCGCTCGACCACGCCCGCAGCGGCAACGGCCCGGTGCTGATCGAGGCCTTCACCTACCGGATGGGCGCCCACACCACCTCGGACGACCCCACCCGCTACCGGCACGCCGAGGAGACCGAGGCCTGGAAGGCCAAGGACCCGATCACCCGGCTCCGCGCCCACCTGGAGAAGGAGGGCCTGGCCGACGAGGAGTTCTTCGCCGCCGTCGACGCCGAGAGCGAGCAGCTGGGGCTGCGGGTGCGCGAGGGCGTGCGCGGCATGCCGGACCCGGACCCGACCCTGATCTTCGACCACGTGTACAGCGAGCCGCACGCGCTGGTCGATGAGGAACGGGCCGAGTACGTCGAGTACGCGGCCTCCTTCGAGGCGGGGGAGAACCTCTGATGGCCGGTCAGCTGAGCATCGCCAAGGCGCTGAACGGGGCGCTGCGCAAGTCGCTGGAGAACGACCCGAAGACCCTCCTCATGGGCGAGGACATCGGCAAGCTCGGTGGCGTCTTCCGGATCACCGACGGCCTGCAGAAGGACTTCGGCGAGGGCCGGGTGATCGACTCCCCGCTCGCCGAGTCCGGCATCGTCGGCACCGCGATCGGCCTGGCCCTGCGCGGCTACCGCCCGGTGGTGGAGATCCAGTTCGACGGCTTCGTCTACCCGGCCTTCGACCAGATCGTCTCCCAGCTGGCGAAGATGCACGCCCGCGCGCTCGGGCACGTCAAGATGCCCGTCACGATCCGCATCCCCTACGCGGGTGGCATCGGCGCCGTCGAGCACCACAGCGAGTCGCACGAGGCGTACTTCGCGCACACCGCCGGTCTGCGCGTCGTCACCCCGTCCAGCGCGCACGACGCGCACTGGATGCTGCGGCAGGCGATCGAGTCGGACGACCCGGTCATCTTCCTGGAGCCCAAGCGCCGTTACTGGGACAAGGGCGAGGTCGGCGACGCCGCCGACCTGGGCCTGCACGAGGCCCGGATCGTCCGGCCCGGTACCGACGCGACGCTGATCGCGTACGGCCCGATGGTCAAGGTCTGCCTGGAGGCCGCCGCGGCCGCCGAGGAGGACGGCCGCCGGCTGGAGGTCGTCGACCTGCGCTCGCTCTCCCCGGTGGACTTCACCACCCTGGAGGAGTCGGTCAAGCGCACCGGACGGGCCGTCGTGGTGCACGAGGCACCCGTCTTCCTGGGCATGGGCGCCGAGCTGGCCGCCCGGCTCACGGAGAAGTGCTTCTACCACCTGGAGGCACCGGTCCTTCGGGTCGGCGGCTACTACGCGCCGTACCCGCCGTCCCGCGTCGAGGAGGCCTTCCTCCCCGACCTGGACCGCGTGCTCGACGCCGTCGACCGCGCGCTCGCGTACTGATCCCGGGGAGCGAAGATGACCACCGAAGTTCGCTCGCTCCGCGAGTTCAAGATGCCCGACGTGGGCGAGGGCCTCACCGAGGCCGAGATCCTCAGCTGGTTCGTCAAGCCCGGTGACACCGTCACCGACGGGCAGGTCGTCTGCGAGGTGGAGACCGCCAAGGCGGCGGTGGAGCTGCCCATCCCGTTCAACGGGGTGGTCGAGAAGCTGCACTTCCCCGAGGGCACGACGGTCGACGTCGGCACCGTGATCATTTCCGTCGCGGTCGCCGGGGAGGCGGGGGCCGCGGCTCCGGCCGCCCCCGTCGCCGCGGCTCCGGCCGCGCCCGCCCCGGCCGAGGAGGCCGAGCCGGAGCGCCGCGAGGTGCTGGTCGGCTACGGCCCGCGCACCGGCACCGCCCAGCGCCGGGCCCGGCGGACGACCACCACCACGGTCACCGCGACCAAGCCGGCTCCGGCTCCGGTCGCGCCCGCCCCGGTGGCTCCGGTTGCGGTGGCTCCGGCGCCGGTCGCCGAAGCGCCCACCGGGGAGCGGCCGTTGGCGAAGCCGCCGGTGCGCAAGCTGGCCAAGGACCTGGGTGTCGACCTGCGGGACGTCACCCCGACCGGCCGGGACGGCGTGATCACCCGCGAGGACGTGCACGCCCACGCGGCGGCCCAGGCCGCTCCGGCCGAGCCGGTCGCTCCGGCCGCTCCGGCGGTCGGGACCGCCGTGGTCGAGCCGGTCGCGGCGCCGGCACTCGTCCCCACCGCGGGCGACGTCCGGGTGCCGATCAAGGGCGTCCGCAAGGCGACCGCGCAGGCGATGGTGGCTTCGGCCTTCACCGCCCCGCACGTCACCGAGTTCGTCCAGGTCGACGTGACCCGCACGATGAAGTTCGTCCGCCGGCTCAAGGAGAGCGGCGAGCTGGGCCGGGACGTCCGGGTCAGCCCGCTGCTGCTGGTCGCCAAGGCGCTGCTCACCGCGATCAAGCGGCACCCCGAGATCAACGCCCAGTGGGACGAGGCGGCCCAGGAGATCGTCATCAAGGGCCAGGTGAACCTCGGCATCGCCGCGGCCACCCCGCGCGGCCTGATCGTCCCGAACATCAAGGACGCCGGGTCCAGGACCCTCTCGGGGCTGGCCGTCGCGCTCGGCGAGCTGGTCGAGACCGCCCGCCAGGGCAAGACCTCGCCGGCCGACATGCAGGGCGGGACGGTCACCATCACCAACGTCGGCGTCTTCGGCGTCGACACCGGCACCCCGATCCTCAACCCGGGTGAGGCGGCCATCCTCGCCTTCGGCGCGGTCCGGGAAATGCCGTGGGTGCACAAGGGCAAGGTGGTCCCGCGTCAGGTGACCACGCTGGCGCTCTCCTTCGACCACCGCCTGGTGGACGGGGAGTTGGGCTCCAAGGTGCTGGCCGACGTGGCCGCGCTGCTGGAGTACCCGAAGCGCCTGATCACCTGGGGCTGACCGGTCACCGGACCGGTCACCGGAACCACAGAAGGGGGGCGGGCCCCCCCCCCCCGGGGGGGGGGGGGCCCCGCGGGGGGTGGGGGGGGGGGCGGGCGCGGGGGGGCGGGGGGCGCGGCGGCGGGCCCGGCGGCCGCCCCCCGGGGGGGGGGGCCCGCG
>NZ_JBIWJF010000027.1:0-109203 GCF_044764985.1 Kitasatospora sp. NPDC093550 | reverse complement strand
GACAGCACAGCCCACTCGGCATCCGAAAGCTCATGACGACGCACCATGCCCGACATGATCCACCATCACTTGATCAGCTTTGAAGACGACCCCTAACACCCAGGTGCCCTGGCCGCTTGTGCGTCGGATTCGTCCGGTGGGCGGTAGCCAACTGCGGCTCCCCCAGGTTGATGGAGGACACAAGGTTAGGAGTACGGCGACCAGACGGTGTGGGCTGACCCCCGCGGGTGCGGGGAGGACCTTTCGCGAACCGGGACGATGCGGTGGGCGGTAGGTGCCGTCGAGTGTCTGCCGATCAGCTCCAGGGCGGGGACGTTCGGCAGTCCGGCTCCAGGCCGTAGCGCAGCAGCCGGGCCCACTGTGGGTCGTCGGCGGCCCGGCGGGTGGCCAGCGCTTCAAGGGCCTCGCTGCGCCCGGCGTCTGCGGCGCGGCGGCAGGATTCCTCGGGTTGCTCCGGCTCCTGCTCGGCGAGGTCGCTCTCGTGATAGTCCGTCGTGATTGCCCACAGGGCGACGGTGCTTCCACGTGCCGCAGCGTCGTGGACCAGCTCGTCCAGCGTGGGGTGCTTGTTTCGGCCCATCCGCATCCATGGGACGACGATCTGAATGTCGTGGTCACCTGACGCTCGCCCTTTGGCCAGGAGCCGGTCCATCGCGGAGGGGTCGCCGTTGCGTTCCGCCAGCCATGCCAGATCCCAGGGAGCGAAGAGGCTTCCGGCCTCTGCGTTCGCCTGGTACAGGCGTGCCGCCTCCTGCGGTGCCCCGGCCCGTGCACGCATGCGGGCCAGACGCTGGAAGACCGACATGTTCCGTCGGCTTGCTGCCTGCCGGGCGAGATGTTCCGCCTCCGTCAAACGGCCGATCCGCTCGTGGATTTCGGCGAGGCCGTTCACCGCGTCGGGGTTCCCGGCCTCGTGGGCCTTCCGGTAGAGCGGCTCCGCGTGCCGCAGCCGCAGGCGTATCAGGGCCGCCGTGCCGAGGGCGACAGCGTCGTCGGTGGATGAGCAATGGTCCACGGCCGTTTCCCAGAAGGCGGCGCCCGGGACCTCGTGACCCCGGGTGCGTCGGCCGTGCTGCTCCAGATAGTCCGCCAACCGGAACCATGGCTGGTCGGGCGCAGCCACGCGGTTGGCGTGATGGGACGCGTTCGTGACCTTCGCACGGGTGGACGCGATCGCACCGCCTGCACGGATGGACGCGATCGTGCCGCCGGCAGGGATGAGCGGAGTGGCGCTGCCCGCACGGTCAACCCCGCTCGCGCCGTCCAGGTCAGGAGCCGGGACAACTGCGAGCGGTCCTGGGACGCCGCGGCACGGTGTGGTGACGGCGACGATGGCCTGTTCCCAGAGGTCGGCTCCGGCCGCCTTCAGCTGGTTGCGTGGGAGGTAGGCGGTCGCGGCACCCGCTAGCAGGGACCACGGCAGGTCCACGCCGTGTCCGAGGCGCCGCAGGTCCATGGCCGCCTCCATCAGGGCGCGGGCGGCCGACGAGGCCGTCTCGTACCGCTCCAACAGCAGGGGCGCAGCCCCGAGGTACTGGGTGATTTCGCCGTCCTGGGCTTGCTCGGCCGCCTCGGTGAGCTTTGGGTCCGCCTCGGCCACGCGGGCCAGTTCGGCCAGGTCCTGCCGGGTGAAGGCGTTCGGTACCCGGATGCTGCGACCCTCGAACAGGGCCCTGGCGTGCCGGTGGCGGTCCTCGTCGAGGCGCAGCCAGTATTCGGGCCACAGGGTGGCCAGAATGAGGACCGGCCCGTGCCCGGGGGTGGTCTGTTGTTCGCGGAGGGCGGCCGCGGCTTCCTCGCCGAGCGGGCTGGAGGACTGGAGGAGATAGGACTGCGCCTCGTCGAGCCAGACCACGGTGTACGGCCCGATCTCGCCGGGGGTTCGGAGCGCTGTGAGGAGTCGGCGTAACGTCAGCGGATGCCATACCCGCCAGTGCGGTGGCAGTTCTCGCAGGGCCTCCCAGCACGCCCGGGTCTTTCCGGTCGATGAGTCGCCGACCAGCACGGCCGTGGCGCTCGTGCCCTGGGCGGCCCGCTGTACTACGGCACGCAGCGCGGCGTCGTGGGCCCGTGTGACGTACGTCGGGAGTTCACCGTTGTCGCCCTGGCCGGTGGTGATGCTCCGACGGACGTTGAGCGCCGTCGGATCGGTGAGTGAGCGCACGGGTAGGCCCGCAGGGCCTCGGGGGGTGGGCGGTTCGGAGACGTGGACGTGAACGACTCCGGCTTGGATCAGGGGCCCGTTGATCGTGCTGCCGCTCACGGTGTTGTCGACGTCGACGTGCGGAGGCTCGTGTTGGTGCAGGTGTTGGCGCTCGGGCTCGGGCCCAATCCCGTGCTCGCGCTCGTGCGCCGATGACGCCACGTGCGGACCTCCCTCAGCTGCCATATGTGGGGAGCTGCGGAGTGGACGCACTCCCCGGTCGGTCCACGGTAGCGGTTGCCAGCTGCCCTCCGAGAGCGAGTTCCGGGAGTCCTTCTTCGGCACCCACGATTCACACCGTCTCTCGGTGCTCGGACAGGGCACGCGCGGCGACGTACTACGGGTGGATCAGGTGAGTCCGGCAGAGACAGTCTTGGTGGTCACGTCAGTCAACTCTCTGGCGGTGCGGACGATGTCGTACTGGCTGGAGTTGTCCATCCCGGCCCGGATCAGGGCTGCGCGCCCGTGCACGTCGCGAGCCAGCTGATCAAGTGCGGATGCCAGGCTCGTCGGGTCACCCGCCGTGAACGGGGTGCCGGCCTTGCCCAGGGTCGCCGTCATTCCGGCCACGTTGGAGTGGACGACAGGGAGGCCATGGGCCTGCGCCTCGATCACCACCAGGCCGAATGCCTCCGAGCCGGAGGTCGTGAAGACGAAGGCGTCGAAGTGCGGCAGGCGTTGCCATAGTTCCTGACGGGGCATGAACGGCATGAAGACCACCCGGTCCTGGATACCGAGGGACCGGGTCCGCTCGCGAAGCGCCTCCTCCTCGGGGCCGCTGCCGATGATGGTCAGCCGGTGAGGCTGAGCGGCCACCGCGATGGCTTCGACGGCGGTGAGTGTGGCTTTGTTGGCATCCAGGCGTCCGGCGTGCACCAGCGATAGCGGTCCTGCTCCGAGACGCGGTCGGTCGTGTGCTCGGGCGTTACGCAACGGGATGCCCCACGGGATGACGGTGAGACGCTCGGTGAATCGCCTTCCGGTGAGGCAGTCGATGCGGTCGGCAAGGGCGTGGGTCGGGGCGACGATCGCGGCGCTTCCGGCGGCGACTTCGATTAGGAACTCGCAGTCCCGTGTGCTGCGCTCGGCTGCCATCACATCGGAGCCGTGGGCGATGGCGATGATCGGGATAGTGCCAGCGGCGCGGGTGAAGGCCACGCTGAGAGCGAACCCGAGGTGTTGGGCGTGGATGGCGTCTGGCTGGGTCTGGTCGATGAGCGCAGAGACCTCGCGCGTCAACACGTCAACGTAGGTATCGAAGTCCGGGCCGTGGGGGCGTTTCGTCGTGGAGAGGATGATCAGCTGGTCAAACGCGGTCTTCCATGCCTGGTCGACCGGTGACCTGCCCAGGAAGGTGGTGTGGACTTCAGGCATGGCGGCGTAGAGATCGTGGACGAGTACCGTGCTCCCGGACGAAGGCGCGGCGGTGCGGTTGATACCGGTCAGGACTTTCAAAAGCTTGGCGGTCATGCGGGAACTCCAGCCATGTCTTTTGCCGGGGGGAATCAGAGATCGGGCATACAGGGTGGACTCGATCCGTGGATCACTCGGTGGCGTTCTGCATCTGGCGCTGCCGGGGAGGCGCCCACCACGACGCCAGGTGGGGCGTGAAGTCGGCCTGGATCTCCTCGGCCGGATGCAAATAGCCGTTGTCGTCCCGCTCTGCCGTCCACACTCTGATCGGCGCTCGGGGGTAGACGGGATGGATTCCGATCTCTCCCTTGGGGAGAAGGCCGTTGAAGGGAGTAGGTATCCCCTCGAGGTTCCAGTAGTCCCATGCTTCAAGAGCCTTGGCCTTCTCGAAGCATTGGTACAGCTTCCGGTAGCGGGCCATGTACCGGATCTCGCGGAAGACCATCTGCCCGAGCCGCTCGGGTGCGACTTCGTGGACCGTTCTGAGATCGAGGCCCTGGAAGGTGATCGATGCCGCGTCCTGGGACGGGTGAAGTGCGGTCCTGGCGAACAGGTGGGACAGCCGTCGCCGAACGTACTCGGAGACACTCGGGACGAGAGCCGGTTCTATGCCCTCTATGAGCTGGATGAGCCGGTCATGGCGCGGATTGAAACGGGCCAGGTCGAACAGCTGGTCCATGCCGTCGACGGCTGCGAAGGCGAGTCGCTTGTAGAGCCAGTTGTTCAGCTCTCCTACCTGGGCATAGCTCTTGGACTCCGGAGTGGTGGAGTGGAGCATCAGGTACTCGGACAGGACCTCGAAGTACAGGTAGCCGAGGAACGGCACATGGGTCACGGCGGCGGAAAGCTGGTCGATGAACTCGTGTGCCGGAGCGGCGTGTCCGGTGGCGTTGTGCAGGGCAACGTCGAGGAATACCGCGGCAGCGCGCAGGCCGGCCACTACGGTGCGGTCGAGATGGTCGTTCTCGGCCGGGGTGAGGAAGCTCTGGTAGCGCTGGTAGATGCGCAGGTGGATGGCACCGAGATGCAGGTAGTCGACGCCCTTGGGCCGGATCGGGGCATCTGGAGTGACCTCGAATACCAGGGGCTTCGTGTAGGGCTTGGTCTCCATCAGGTAGGACCCGAGATTGTGCGGGCGAAGCCCCTCGCGCTGGCTGGCGAGCGGTGAGCAGTACAAGGCTCCGACCAGGCACCCGGTGGAGACGTGCAGCTGCCGGCTGGTGCGGATGGCGTTGATGTCCTTGGTGGTGTGCAGCAGGTACATCGGCTGTCCGCTCACGAGGGCTTCGGTCATGGCGTTGTTCCGGATCAGCCAGCCGTTGGGGGTACAGGTCTCCAGGTAGTCGCGCCAGTCGCTCTCACTTTCGGCCAGCGAGGTAGGAGTTCGGCGCTGCGCGGGCATGGTGTAGTCGGTGTGGGCGTGTTCCCAATCGTCACGCAAAGGAACTCCTGGTTGTGGAGGGTTGATTGTGGAGCGCGGAGATTGCGGGAGCTAAAGGGTCTCGACGTTCGGCCCGGACAGACGATTTCGGCAGTCGAGGACGTAGGGGGCGGTGTGCTCGATCAGCGTGAGGTCGAATCGTGCATGGTCCATGAGGAGCACTACCGCATCAGCGGCCGCGATCTCCTCGGCGCTCGCGTCTACCAGGGGCACGTTGAGCTCGGATGCGTCGCCGTCCGGGATGTTGGGGTCTGAGCCGTAGACCTTGGCCCCGAGGTTGATCAGGAGATCGGCGACACGGGCCGAGGGCGACTCGCGAAGGTCAGTGGCGTTGATCTTGTAGGTGAGGCCGAGCAGCAGGATCCGGGATCCGTTGACGGTCATGTGGCGCTTGTGGAGTGCTTCCGTGAGACGCCGGACGACGTAGTCGGGCATGTGGCGGTTCACGTCGGCGGCGAGTTCCACGAACCGGACCGGGACACCAAGCTCTTCCTGGACCTTCCAGGAGAGGAACATCGGGTCGATGGGGAGGCAGTGGCCGCCGACTCCCGGCCCGGGGGTGAACCGCGTGAAGCCGAAGGGCTTGGTCGCGGCGGCGTCGATCGCCTCCCAGATGTTCACGCCGAGGCCCGGGGCCAACATCGCCAGCTCGTTGACCAGGGAGATGTTGACCAGACGGAACACGTTCTCGATCAGCTTCGCCATCTCGGCGACCCTGGTCCCGGACACCGGAACCAGGGTCCGGAAGATGCCACCGTAGAAGCCCTTGATCACATCGAGTGAGGTGGCGTCGATCCCGGATACCACCTTGGGCGTGCCTTCGAACGACCACCGTGGGCTGCCTGGAGCTATGCGTTCGGGGCTGAAACCGACCAGGAAGTCCACCCCGGCCTTGAGGCCCGATGCCTGTTCCAGGATCGGCACGAGCAGTTCCTCGGTGGTGCCGGGGTAGCTCGTGGACTCCAGGATCACCGTCGCGCCGGGGCAAAGGTGCTCGCCCAGCGTCCGGGCGCAGGACTCGATGTAGGTCACGTCGGGCACGCCGTCCCGCAGCGGTGTCGGCACGGTGATCACCGCGACGTCGAAACCGGCCAGCTCGGCGGCGTCGGCGGTCGCGCCGTACGCCCCGGAGTCCAGCACCGCGCGGAGCCGCGAGGAGGTCACGTCCTCCACGTACGAATCGCCGGCGGTGAGCTGCTTGATACGGTGCAGGTCCACGTCGTAGCCGACGACGCGATGGCCCACCTCGGCGGCGCGCACGGCGAGCGGCAGCCCCACATAGCCTTGACCTGCGACAACGACATCCATGACGACTCCAACCCGGGTAAGGAGCACGGCCGTGCCCCTGGTTTCTGTGGTGATGCCGGTACACAACTCCGTCGCCACCGTGGGCGCGTCGGTGCGCTCCGTTCTCGCGCAAACCCATGCCGACGTGGAACTGCTGGTCACCGACGACGCGTCCACCGACGGCTCCATGGACCTGCTTCAGGACCTGGCCCGCCAGGACGAGCGTGTTCGTCCGCAGCCGGCGCCCGAGCAGGGAGGTGCGGCCAAGGCCCGCAACCTCGCTATGGCGCGGGCGCGGGGGAAATACGTGGCCTTCCTCGACGCCGACGACATGTGGCTTCCGGAGAAGGTGGAGCGGCAGCTCGCATTCGCCGAGGCCGGGGATGCTCCCCTGACGTTCACCTCCTACTACAAGGTCGACGGCGACTACGTGGGCGAGGCGGCGACCTTCACGCCGAACGGGCGCGTGGTCGCGGCGCGGGAGCGCGTGACGTACCGGGACATGCTGGTGCAGGACCACATCGGGGCCCTGACCGCCATGTACGACCGGTCGTTGCTGGGCACGCGACTGATGCCGGACATGCGCAAGCGCCAGGACTACGCGCTGTGGCTGAGCATCATGCGGGAGGGACACCCCGCCCGGGGGCTGCAGGAACCTCTGGCGGTCTACAGGTCCGGGCGGGCGGGATCACTGTCCTCGAACAAGCTGTCGCTGGTGGAGCACAACTGGAAGCTCTACCGCGACCATGAGCGGCTGTCGCTTGTCCGGTCGACGTTGGCTCTGGCCGGGGCGACGTTGCACTCGGTGCGCAAGGCGCGCATCTAGCACCCGGAGTCCATCTCCGGGTGGTACTTGACCGGCCCTGCCCCGTGGTCGTGCCGCGTGATTGGCGGCTGGCCTGCGGGACGGGACTCAGCGTTCCCCGGGCCAGCTACACGGCCGTGCCGGCTCCGCCCGGCGTGCGCAGGAACAACTGGAGGAGCAGCCGCCGGTCGGCGACCGGGACGATCTCCTGACCGCTGTGGAGCGCTTCCCGGCCGTGCAGGACCCGGTGCTGGTTCACGATGAGGTAGTCCCCTCGTTCGAGCATGAAGGACACCTGCCCCCGGACGAGCTCCTCAGCGAGCTCCGTGGCGGCATCCGCGTGCGCAGGGCTGAGCTCGGACCGCTCCAGCATCTTCGCGGTGAACCGGACGAACCCCGCGCCCGGCTCGGAGCTGTCCAGGATCGGGAACGGCTTGTGCTCCTCGCCGACGCCGTGCAGGTCGAAGAACGTTCCATAGTGGTAGGCAGCCTCGGCGAGCAGGACTCGGGTGTCCTCCGACAGCCGTGCGACCGCGGCGTGGGCGTCGGACAGGATGCTGGGGCCACCGCCGAGCGGATCCGGGCGGATGCACAGGAGCGTGGTGTAGTCCGGGGGCAGGGTCGCGTTCACCAGGTCTATGTGGAACGCGTTGTACCCGATGCCGCTGGACTTGCCGGGGTCCTTGTCGACCTTGACCCCGATGTCCTTCCACATCGGCCAATTCGGGAACGGCGAGAAGGGAACCGCCACCTCGGCCGCGAAGCCGGCTGCCAGCCGCAGGAACCGGTCACCGGCCCCCATGGACTCGGCCAGCCTTCCCAGCCGCAGTACGGCGTATCCACCGCCCTCCCCGGTCAGCGCGTGGCGAAGCGTCGCGGCGGTCTCCTCGAACCGCGGGACGGCCGCCAGCTCGGTGCGGTACCGCTCCATGGTCGACTTCGCCAGGAACGATCCGTCCAGCTTCCATGCCGGGAGAGGGAGGTCGATCAGAGCGGATTCGAGTTCGCTCGGGATGCCGATGAACACGCTGATCCTCCTATCTGTTTGTGAGCCGAGTCGGTACTTACGCCACGGTGGCCAGAGCGCGTCCGCCGCCGACCGCGCGCAGACGGCCGCACGCGATCACATCTGCCAGTACTGCCGCTCTTCGTGCGACTCGGGATGGTGACGCGACATTCACGGGAGGCCTGACCTCCAGCTGAGCCCAGACCCGCTTCCCGCCCGGTACACGGGCGATCCCCCACCGGTCGGCGAGTGCCTGCACGAGGAGGAGTCCACGGCCGCTCTCAGCCAGAACATCACCGGTGTGTCCGTGAGGGATGTTCTGGCTGGGGTCACGGACCTCGATCGCGACCGCATCTCCGCCCGGAGACAGGTGAATGCCCACCAGGATCCGGCCGCCGGCATGCATCGTCGCGTTCGAGATGATCTCCGAGGCCAGGATCTCCAGCGATCCCAGCACGGGTTCCGGGAGCCCCCACCCGGTAGCGATCTCCGCAACTTTGTGCCGGGCCCGATGAGCGGCTTGTGCGCGTTGCTCACGGGTACCGGACGCCTTCACGGCCAAGCGGCGTGTCCGAATGCGGGACGCACCATGCGGTACGGTCTCGGCCGGCTTGCCGTGGGATCGGGCTACCGTCATGCCCGACCCCCGGCGTCCTGGTCGTTGACCGGGCTGAGGGTGGAAGCGTCCGGCGAAACCCTCCATCCCTCACCTCCGCCCGGAGGGCAGAGGTGGAAGGAGTAGACGTGCTCGCCAGGGACATCCACCACGACGCCGAGCGAACCAGTCGCGGAGTCAGCGACCAGGTCACCTAAGCGCGGGATCCAGGCTCGTCGTCCGCTCATACGCACAGACAGTAGGTGGACGACTACTGCTCAATATGAATCCGAGGAATACTCGGCTACCCGTCCAGGTGGAAGCGGTCGGACATGCGCCTCAGCTTCTCGCGGGTGCCGGCCCGCTCCTGGTAGACGATCTTGCGGAGGGTCGCCCTGCCGATCGGGTGGTTACGCACCAGCTGCGGGGCGATCCGTTCGGCCTCTTCGAGGCAGGCAAGGGCCTTGTCCCGGTTCCCGTCCCACAGCCAAGCCCGGGCCAGATCCATGCTGTGGTGGCCGCGGCGGGAGTTCGGCAGCGCGGCGACCTTCGCCGGGTCCGCCCGCTCATCCAGCCGGAGCGCGGTCTCATGATCTCCCATCTCCAGCTGGACGGAGATCGCGTGGATCTGCACGTTCCCGGAGGAGAACGTCAAGGAGTGCCGGTCGAAGATCGGCGGACCGTCAAAGCCGTCCATACGGTCGGCCGCACTACGGGCGTGCTGGATCCGCTCCTCGCACTGGCTTCGGCTGCCGGCCCGGGCGGCGGAGACCGCCGCCCGCAACTGCAGCGTCCCCCAGGCCCTGACCGCCAACGGATCACCCTGCCGGTACTCCGCCTCTATGGACTTCAGAGCCTTATCAGACAAAGCCAGGGCATCGTCCCAGTCCGCGGTCGCCCACATGTCCCACACGCGCATCCAGTCCGCGACCGACACCATCACAGGATCACCGGACAACCGCGCAGACCACGCCGCGCGTTCACAGGCCATCGCGATCAGCTCCGGATGACCCAGGGCATGAGCGGCGGTGTGCGTGAACTTGCACGCCACCGCGTAGATCGCGAACGCCTCTTCCCGCTCATGGCCACTCGCGGTCTCGGCAAGAGCCCTTGCTTCCCGCAGGAGATCCGGGAGGATCTTCAAGATCGCGACGTTGGCTGCGGCATCACGGAGACGGTGAAGCCGCTCGGTCTCCCGCCACAGCTCACCAGACGAACGAGGATCCCCGTCGAATACCGGCGTCAGGTCGTACCTGCGAAGCTCACGGAGAATCGCCGAGGCCGACACGTGCCACTGGTTCTCCGATGCCCTGCCAGCCACGTACGGGCGCTCGATCAGATCGTTCGGATGGCAGTGAAGCGCGGCAGCGAGACGATTGATCATGTTCGCGCGGTCCAGCTCGATCAGGCCCTTTTCGACCTTAGACACCCACCCCTGGGATTTCCCAACGGCCTCGGCGAGATCCGCCTGCGGCATCCCCAGCCGAAGCCTGGCCCTGCGAACACGCTTCCCGATGGACTCCCGCTCCTCCAGCACCATGCCCCTCCGGTTCCGCTGGTGGCCGGCATCGAGCCGGGCCCTCCCACCAGGACGGTACCGGGCCAAGCACATTGTGCGAAGCCATGGTTGGTATCCCTCGCCTCGATCGTCACCGCAGTGAGTCCAGCCGCCTTGCTGGCGGACTTCTCGCAGCGTCACGACGGGATCCACGCCAGCCGACCGAGCTCGGGCACCTCTTCACGTAGCCTCTCAAGGGCTCCTGCGGCTGCCACCGGTCGTCTGGCTGGGTGCGCGTTCGGTGCCGCCGTCAACGCGACCGCCTTGGTGATCACCATCCGGGGCCGGTCTGCCCTCACCGGCGCCGACGTGGCCGGGTAGGACATCCGGGCGGTGACCGTTCTCGTGATCGCCGCCCTGGCCGCCGAGGCACCTCTACGATCCGAGGGATGTACCACCTGCGGCGCGGATACGGCAGCCTGCTGCCGAAGTTGGCTGCGCTCGGTGTCGACCTGACGATCGACCGGGAGTAGCCGTGACCAACACCGTGCCGTGGACCCCGAACGCGCTCGCCGGCCTGCGCGAGTGCCTAGACCTGATGACCGCAGACGGCACCGTGCCCGGCGACGGCGAGGAATTGGCCGGGGGCCTGGCGGTGACGTGCTGTTCGCTGGGGAGGTACTCCCAGCTCCAGGTCACGCGTTCACCGCCGTGTAGGCGGCGCGGTACAGCTCGGCGACGGTGATGGCGTGCTCTCGGCACTCGTCGGCGGTCGCAGCGTGGTTGGCGAGGTAGTTGGCCCGGTGGTAGTCCCGGGCGGTGGCCGGGTGGCGCTCGATCTCGACGACGGCGGCCCAGTGCGCGACGAACGAGCGGATCGGCTGCACGTTCCCGGTCTCGATGGCCTCGGCCATGGCCCGCGTCTGCCCGTCGATCATCTCCGGGAGGCGGTCCGCGGCCACGACGGCCAGGGCTGCCTTGAGCGCGGCCGGACTCCGGTCGGGCCGAGGGATCAGCTCGATCCCGTTGTGCGCGGGCTGGCTCATGACGGCGCTCCTCTCCTCGATGCTCCGGTCCCTCGGCGCTCCAACCGACCCCGCTGGCAGGGGAGAACCCGCTCACCAGCGCGACACCCGAGAAGGACTATGGCTGATCCCCGCAGGTGCGGGAGGACCTCCGGGGTCCACCAAGCCGTAGGCGCGCGGTAGCGGAACGCCCGAAGGTGCGGGGAGAACGCCGGTGCCGTCGTGCCACGAGATGAAGCACCCGTACACAGGGGGCCTTGATGCAAAGTCCTTCTCAGGCCTCGTCCGCCCAGATGGCCGTGCGGCCGTCGGACTGGATGTGGACGGTCATCGACATCTCGCGGTAGAGGGAGAGCGCGTCCAGTTCGCCGACCTCGGCGCGGGCCTGGTACGCGGTGGCCGGGAGCAGGGGTTGGACGCACAGTTCCGGAGGGCTCAGCAGCGTCTGGCCCGGCGCCACGACGATCCGCACTCCCGTGCCCCAGGAGCCGGGGCACGGATGGCTGGCGCGGGTGCGGACCCAGCCGACCTTGGCCCGCACCGTCACCGCGTCGGGACCGGTGTTGGTCAGCCGGACCGCGAAGCTCAGGCCCGACTCGTCCACCCGGGTGCACGCCGTCCAGGCGAGGCCCTCGACGTAGCGGATCCGTCCGCACCGGTGGTTGCCGCCGATCTCGGTGCGCGCCCCGGCGGCCGGGGAGAACAGCGGTAGGTCCGCACGCTCGGGAGCGGCGGTCGGCGGTTCGCCCGCGGTGCTCGCGGTGCTCGCGGCCGACGGGGGCGGCGGTGCGGGGGCGGCCGCGTCCATACCCGCACCGCTGCGCCCCGCCAGCAGGACCAAGGGCAGGACGGCGGCCGGGACGAGGACGGCCGCGGCGACGGGCAGCCATCGGCGCACAGTCGTGTTGACGGGGCGTGTGCTCCCGGCGCGCGCCGTGTCGGCGTTCTCGAGCGTGGCGCTCGCGCCGTCTCCGTCGGAGCGCCGGCCCTCGCCGGTCCCATCGAGGCCAGCCGGTACCGGGCCGTCCTCGTCCGGGCCGCCGCGACCGAGGTAGGCGACCGCCTTCCGCCGCCACCCGGCGCCGCCGAGCTCCCCCAGGTGTGACCGGAGTACGGCGATCTCCTCGCCGTGCCCGACCAGCAGCTCGGCCGCCGCCGCGGCGTCCGGGCCCAGGGCCTGGGCGAGAGCGGCGGTGTCGGCCTGTGACGGCATCCGGTTGGCCTTCGCGACGAGCAGCTGGCGGTGTCCCTTCAGCCAGTACGAGAGCAAGGGTTCGTCGATCCGGTGTCCGGCGAGGCGCAGCCGCCGTACGAGGGCCTTGCGGGACGGCCGCTGGGCGCGGTCGGTGACGTCGGACAGGCACCTGGCCCAGTCGTCCAGTGCCCGGGCGAGCTCGCCGGTGGCGTCCTCGAAAGCCTTCTGCCGCTGCTCCACAGGCGTCCTCCGGTGTTGTTCGGTGTGCACCGCGGGCCGTTCGGGCGCAGGTCAGCGCGGTGCAAGACAGAGTGCAAGTTGCACTGTTCCGCGCCTGATGGACAGCCAATCCCGTCGGCCGCGAGGCTCGTTGGCGGCGGAAGCGGCAGCGGTGGGCAGCGCGCTGGTGGCACACGGCCGGTCGGCGCGCACACCGCGTAACGGGTGGCACGCCGCGCGTCGGCGCCGCCCGTCCCCGGGCCATGGCGGCCCCGCCAGGAACCAGAACGGCAAGCCCGAACCGAAGCAGGACAGGAACAGGACATGCGGACGATCCCCTCGTACTCCCACCGCGGCACCTCCCACCACGGCACCTCCCGGCGGCGGCCTCTCACGGCGCTGCTGCTCGCCGCGGGCCTGACGGCCGCGGTCGCGGCCGGCACCGCGCCCACCGCGCAGGCGGCGGACAACGGCGTCCGGCTGACCTTCGTCAAGAACCACGAGCACCCCGACCGCTCCACCCTCTCGGTCCGCGTCGCCGGCGAGACCATCGCCTCCTACCGGGCCGGATCCGGTATCGGCGCCAGTGCCGAGGGCCGTGACAGCTGCCGGACCAACAAGGGCTGGCTGCCCAACGGCACCTACCGGATCGAAGGGCACGAGCGCCACCGGGACAGCGTCATCAAGGGCCTCGCCATCGCCCTCGCGGACAAGAAGTGCTCCGACGGCACCCTGCGGTCCGACCTCTTCATCCACAGCGAGATGAAGGCGGACGGCACCCAGGGCACGCCCCAGGAGCCCGAGCCCACGCGCTGGGACGGCGACCAGGACTACCGGTCCTTCGGCTGCATCAAGCTGAACCCCGACCACATCAAGGCGCTGTTCGCCAAGCTCGACGCCCGTGGCTGGCCCACGACCCTCGAGGTCAGCGGCTGATCCCTCCCGGCGGGCGCGCGCCGTGCACCGCGCGCCCGCCGGTCGCCGCACGCCTGACCACTCCGCGAGCCCTACGTCCGGGATCGGCGCGGTGATCACGGGGCGGGCTCACAGGTGCCGTCCTCAACCTCACCGACCACGCAGACTCGCCTGCCGCCGACCCGTGCGACAGCTCCCGGGGGGCAGCACGGTCCCGACGTTCCGAGCTGCGGGAAAGACCTGGTACCCGTGGCCCGGCTCACCGGCAGGGAGAGCTGACCCCGCGAGGGCGGGACGACCCGCAGTCGTGGCGCCGCTCTCAGAGGTGTTCTCATCTGGTGATCTCCGAGAGCCACGTACGCAGGGGCCCTTCGAGGTCGAGATTGTCGCCTCGCGTGGTGGTTTGGAGTAGTTCCGTGATGACGACCAGTCCAGCGAAGCGCCCGGCTGGGGTGGAGAGGACGTGAGCGAGACGGCGACGGACCTCGGCGGCGGTCTCCGGGACGAGGAGGCTGTAGGCGTACAGGAGAGCTGCGCCGTAGCCTGTGGGCGCGGTGCCCCAGCCTTCCCAGTCGAGCACGGTCAGCGTAGGGCTCCAGTGCGCAGGGCAGCTCGGAAAGCTCCGTGCAGCTGGAGGGGGGCCGTGGTTCTACGCGCGGGTCGCTCCGTGCTCCAGGTAGACAGTCGCGGACTGCCTCCTGCCGGCGCGGGCCGCGTGGACGCGGCGGGCGAGGCGCGGGATGAGGAGTCCGTCGAGCTGGTCCGTGGTGTGGAAGGCATACTCGCCGATCTCTACCTGGTCGACTGCGATGTTGTCCAGCTCTCCGGCGGGGAGGACGCCGCCGTCGAAGATGAAGAGGAGCTTGTCGCCCTCGGTGGGGTGGGGCGCCCAGTCGGCGACGAGCAGGCGGCCGATCGGCGGGGTGATGCCGAGCTCCTCCATGACCTCACGGGCCGCGCCCTCGCTGGGGGTCTCGTCGGCGTGGAGGTAGCCGCCGGGGATCTCCCAGCCGGGCTTGTAGGTCGGCTTCACGAGCAGGACGCGGTCGTCCTCGTCGAAGAAGAGCACGCCAGCGGCGGTGCGGGGCTGGGCCACGACCTCGTGGGACTGGGAGCCGCTCATGGCACGCCTGTAACCGCCCAGCCGCGTCACGCGACGATCTGGGGCCGCTGCGGCGAGCTGCGCGACCTCCGGGGTAGACAGGTCCAGGCCGTCCCACAGGAAGGAGCGGACGCTCTCGGTGACGCCGCTGGCGCTGTACGGCGCCTGGAGCTCGGCGTCCTCGGCAAGTCGCGGCCACAGAAAGCACGGGCCGGTCCGGCCAGCCTCTGACGGTTGTTGGCCGAGGTGCTGGGGCGAGGCGGCGCCAGTCGGCGGTCTGCTGTGGCGCGAGGTGTCCCGGCAGCACGGTACACCCGTCACGCTGAAACTGGTTGCGGTTAGCGGGAGTTGCCATCTCCATCGTCCGAGTGAAGCGAAACGGCTCAGGCCCGGGCAACTCGTTTTGTCCGTGTCTTCAGTCGCCCGGGTGCCCCGACATGGTGAGCACCGGACTCCGCCTGAGTCCTTGGCTGCTACGACTTCGGGCGGCCGACGGGCGCGACGGCGTTTACGGGAAGGCCGTCACGTAGAAGCGGGAGGCACGCCTGCCGACTTCGCCGGTTGGCGACTTCCCTCCTCACTCCCCTGTGAAGACAACGCAGCCTTCGTTGCACAGCTGTCCGACTGGCAGTGAAGACCGGGAGTCCCGCATAGCAACGAGCCCACCGTCCACCACGCGAACCACGCGGGCGAGAGCATCCATCATCCCGAGGACCTTAGCCTCTCCGAGATCAACCCGTGCTTGGATGAACTCCCAGTCCTCATCAGTCCAGACCCCGTACCTAGACAAGTGATCTTTCCAGCGTTCACGCAGCTCCGGTGTACGAAGCTCGCCGCGCTGATGGGTCAACAGATGGCGGATCGCTCGAATTTCCTTGATTGGGCTCTGATCAACTGGAGCGCCGAGGACCTCGTGGGCTTTCGCCAGGATGGGCCAGGCTGGAGATTGTTGATGTCTACCCACCTTGACGTGAAGAGTGCCCCAGAGCCCTGCGCGTCGGACTCGATGCTGTTTCAGCACTTCGTGAAGCACATGCTCCAAGTAGATTTCAAATGCCGTCACAGCGTCCTTTAGCGCCGATGCCTCCAGCATCCAGGCATAGTTGTGCTGCCAAAGCCCGTGGACCTTCTCATCGAAGGTGTTGAACACTATCCAGTCCCCGCGGTCCAACTCTCGCTGTCGGCCGCCGCGACGCCTGTGCTGCTCAGCCGACGACTGCCAAGCTGCCTTGAAGCCGCTAGACGACCATGCAGTTGAGAGACTGATGAAGGCGCGGATATCGCGGTCATGACTTTCCCATGCTTCGAACGCTGCAGTTGGACCACCACGGTCTCGGCTGTCTCTGTCCACCCGCACAGCGTACGAGGCGTGAGCTCGCTGGCCCATCGGTCGGGCGACGGTGAGGCCGTGAAGTGCGACGCCGGAGAACACTGCGAGGACGACGGCGTCCCGCGGGTCCGTGCTGCCGTGGCGCAGCAGGCGGGCGGCTGTGGCGCCGGCCAGCAGACCGAGGCCCAGTACCACGGCGACCAAAGCTGTGGTCATGCCGAGGCTGCGGTGTTGCCGCGAATCGCGGAACTGCTCCTTTCTCGTGGACGGGGTGGTGCGTGCGCGCCCGTCGCAGGCGGTCAGGTGGTCGGCGGCGGGCGCGGGCATCGGGTGCCGCGCGGCGGCGTGGATCCCGGACCTGGGCCGGGGTCAGGCCCAGAGCGCCGGAGCGGTCTCTGGCACGTGGTCGAGGCGCAGGTCGGCGCGGCGGATGAGGCCGTCGAAGACGCCGAGGGCGCAGGCGTGGACCCGGCCACTCGCACCGAGCTTGGCGCACACGGTGCGTCCGTAGCCGCGTACGGAGTCCGGGTTGACGTCCATGGCGACGGCGAGGGCGGCGTTGGGCTGGGCGGCGGCCCACCCTCGGAGCACCAGAAGCTGGCGCCCGGTCAGCGGAGCAGTGGTGGGCCGCCCACCGGGGCAGAGCTCATGCTCGGTGATCAGGCCGTGGAAGGCGGCGAGGGCAGCGGCACCATCAGCAACGCCTTCACGATCGAGGACGGCGGTGTCACCGTCTCCACCGAGAAGGCCGCCGCCTTCCGCGGGACCCTCGGCGATGCCCAGGCGATCAAGCAGCTGATCACCGACCTCGAGGGCGCCGCCAGCATCGAGACCTTCCTCAACGAGCCTCTCGTCGCGCTGTGTCACAGGGCGCAGCGTGGCCGCCTCGTCGTCCCGGCTCGGCGCCTCGCTGACGACGCCCGAGACGATCTCCGCGTCGTGCAGCCCTTCCCGCTTCCACGCCGTCAGGAGGCTGGCCACGCCCCAGCCGACCCCGACTCCATGACGCGGACGGGGAGCCGGGTGCCGAGCGTCCCCGCGAGAACCTGGGCCGCCTGGATCTCGCGCAGCACGACGCTGGCGACCGCGACGGGGTCGGCGGTTGTCCTGGCCGGCCGTGGCGTGGCGCAGCTCCACGAGGTCGCCGACGCGGGCGATCACCATCTCGTTGCCGCCGCCGGCAGCGACGTCGACGCTCAGGCGCACCCACGCGCCCGCCTTCACCCGGTACGGGGAGGTCTCGCCGTCCAGGCCGAGGGCGTTGAGCGCGTGGAAGTCTTCACCGTGGGGCTCGGCGGCCTCGATCCAGGACACCGGGATTGCGCGGGCCTGGCCGCCGCGCGGGAACTGGGCGTGCACCTTGGCTTGGACGAACGGGGCGTCCTCCCCGTGGTCTCGGATCGCGTCCTGCCCCCACTCGGGGTCCACGAGGTGGGAGGCGAGCAGGTGCGCCGGCGCTTGTGGTGGGCAGGACCGGCAGCGCCGCGTGCGCTCGCCCAACATCAGCGGGGTGTCGTAGACGCTGATCGGCAGCATGTGGACGGCCGGGTCGGCGCAGGTCTGCTCGAACCAGCTGCCCTCGTCGTTGGTCGGTGGGTTGCCGATCAGCAGGGCCCGGGTGTGCTCGCCGGTGAGAACACCGCGCATGGCTGCGCCGATGATCCGGCCGATGCCGCCAGCCTCGTCCACGATGAACATCAACCGCGGTGCGTGGATGCCCTGAACGGCGGACTCGTCGTGGTCGGGGGCCGAGCCGTAAGCCACGACGACGTCCGAGCCGTGGGAGTCGGGCATCTTCCACTGGCTGACGCCCACCTCGCCTGGCAGGCCTGCCCTGTCGACGATCTGCCGGATGTGGGGCCACATCTGACGCTGCACCTGGCGGGCGCGGGTGGCGGTGGTGACCGTGAGGGCGGTGCCGGGCGGGTGGACGACGGAGGACCAGACGGCGGCCCTCGCCGCGATGTGGGTCTTCCCTGAGCCGAAGCACGAGCGACGCGGCACGACCTTCTTGAAGGTTGGCGACACCGTCTTGAAGATCACCAGCGGTCTGATGGCCGGCCGTGAAGGCGGGGTGTTGGCTGCCCTCGGAGCCGACCACCACCGGGCCCGCGGGCTCGCCACCGGCGAACTGGTCGGGACGACACTCGCTGGGCACTGGAGCCCACGAGCCGCCGTAAACGGATGGCCTATGGTTCCCAGCCCGGTCATTCTGACCCCATGGGAGACAGAGCCAACGTTATCGTGGTCCGCAAGAACAACACACACGAGCTGTACCGGACCGGGTGGGCGGTCGGAATCGACCTCGACCTGTTGGACGGGCCGGCCGCGGTGCTCGCCATGCTTCCCGAGCTCCGCCAGGACGGCTGGTGGTTGGACGACACCATGGCCCAGGGCGGGGCGCTGCTCGACCTCGGCCGAAAGGTGCTGCTGTTCTTCGCCTGGGAGGGTCCGAGCACTGAACTCCGTCACCGCGCGGCCGTGTTCGAGCTGATCCGAGTGGCGTGGCCGGGCTGGGAGGTCCGTTGGCTGTACGACGGCGCGGCCGAACTGCGCGAGTACGTCGGGCTGGACCCGGAGTACGTTCGGTGCCGCGATTCGGACCTCTCCTTGGCCCCGTTCCTCGCTCCCGAAGAGGAGGATCTGGCCGGGCCCGACCCGGGCGGTGTGGTGGTCACCGTCGGCGCCGGTCGCTGCCACGTCGCCTCCGAGGCTTTCGACCACCCCGTCCGCGAGGGGGTGTCGCTGCTCGACCGCCTGGCAGATGCCCCGGAGCACGGAGTCTGCCGTCTGCATGTCAATGCCGGTATCCACCTCGACCCGGAGCGCCGTCGCTTGGGCTGGTGGTCCCTCTCCTCCACCCCGGAGGCCTACCGGGTGCCGGAGTTGTGGCCGGGCTGGACGGTGGAGTTCTGGAGGGACGACTGGGAGCGGCACCTCCATGCCTGTAACCGCTTCTACCCGGCGCCATTCGACACCGGAACCGAAGCCCGGGCCGCAGTCCTCGCCGAGGCCGGGGAGCGCCGGGCCACCCGGGCGCGCTACCACGCCCAGCGGGTGGTCCCGGACTCGCCCAACCCACCGCCGAATACGTCTGGCTTCCCATCACCTCAGCGAGCCGCAGCTCAGTTGCCGGATGTCGGCGACCACCGGGCGGCGCAGTATTGGGCGGACCGGGCGCGCAGTTCGGGAAGTTCCTCGGAACTCGGCTGACCCCATAGTTGCAGGGAGGAATTTGTGGAGTTCGCCGGACAGCTCTGCTGGGTTCGGCTGACCCCCGCGGGTGCGGGGAGGACACCCTAGCCCTCTCACTCCTCCATGGTGAGCACGGCTGACCTCTGCGGGTGCGGGGAGGACCCGCTTCCGCCGGGCGCCGGGGCGGTGGAGAACGGCTGACCCCCGCGGGTGCGGGGAGGACCTGCCCGGCAGCAGCCAGTCGCAGACGCGGCACGGCTGACCCCCGCGGGTGCGGGGAGGACCTGCGGTTCGCGTCCGAGCAGTACCCGGCAGTACGGCTGACCCCCGCGGGTGCGGGGAGGACTTCGCCTTCTCCAGGTCGGCGCGGCGTTCGGCCGGCCGACCCCCGCGGGTGCGGGGAGGACAACCCCGAGGTGCGCCGCGGCGGCAACCTCCCCGGCTGACCCCCGCGGGTGCGGGGAGGACTTACAAGGGTGGGTCCGGTTACGTCGAAGAGTCGGCTGACCCTGCGGGTGCGGGGAGGACAGGGCGGCGGCGGTGGCCGCGGCTTCAGCGGCGGCTGACCCCTGCGGGTGCGGGGAGGACCACTCGTCCAGCTCCACCAGGGTTTCCAGACGCGGCTGACCCCCGCAGGTGCGGGGAGGACCCGGCAAGACCGGCTTTGAGCATCCCGCCGAACGGCTGACCCCCGCGGGTGCGGGAAGGACCTCCACGACAACGCGAAGCCGAAGCTTGAGGGCGGCTGACCCCCGCAGGTGCGGGGAGGACGGCCACCTCCGGGGAGCCAGGGGCCCGGCGATCGGCTGACCCCCGCAGGTGCGGGGAGGACGCTCACCGCCGCCCGCAAGGTCGAGGAGGAGGCGGCTGACCCCCGCAGGTGCGGGGAGGACATCCCCGGCGCGTCGGGTGGAAACACCGGCGGAGGCTGACCCCCGCAGGTGCGGGGAGGACGATGTGGTTCTTCATCACGCACCGGTCAGGGGCGGCTGACCCCCGCAGGTGCGGGGAGGACGTCTACTCGGTGCAGAAGATCTCGGGCCGCACCGGCTGACCCCCGCAGGTGCGGGGAGGACTCGCGGACCTACGTCGGCGAGTCGCTGCTGTTCGGCTGACCCCCGCAGGTGCGGGGAGGACTCCGGCTCCCACACGCTCTACGTCCTGACCAACGGCTGACCCCCGCAGGTGCGGGGAGGACGGTCCCCCTCGCGCTGGACGAGGCGGCGATGTACGGCTGACCCCCGCAGGTGCGGGGAGGACGAGGTCCGGGCGCCTGAGAAACTCCCGGGCCTCGGCTGACCCCCGCAGGTGCGGGGAGGACGAGGCGATCGCGGTGGCCTGCTCGGCGAAGATCGGCTGACCCCCGCAGGTGCGGGGAGGACGCTTCGCTCGCCCCCTGGAGCCCCCGTTCGACCGGCTGCCCCCCGCAGGTGCGGGGAGGACTTCAGCGCCAGGTCGCTGCCGGTGCCGGCGATCGGCTGCCCCCCGCAGGTGCGGGGAGGACCCGGCCGGCACCACCCCCGGATCCGTCCTCGGCGGCTGCCCCCCGCAGGTGCGGGGAGGACGCCTCCGCAAGGCCGGCCCACGCGGCGGAGAGCGGCTGCCCCCCGCAGGTGCGGGGAGGACCCGTACAACGCCGATGACGCCATTTCGGGTGACGGCTGCCCCCCGCAGGTGCGGGGAGGACGACCTCCAGGAGCGCGAGCGCCCACCAACGGTCGGCTGCCCCCCGCAGGTGCGGGGAGGACCCCACACGCCCGTCCCGGCCGGCATCGACCGCTGGCTGCCCCCCGCAGGTGCGGGGAGGACCCCTTCGCGACCTGGGGCGATGCGGCGGCTTTGCTATTTCTTTGCTGAGCCCGTATGTGCCCCCGCTCGATTAGCCCCAACGTTGCACGTCAACTGTTGAGGTGTCAAAGGGCTTGAGCAGCATCCTATGCGTCGGTGCCGATGGCGGACCGGGGCCGACAATGCGGAGCACGCCGGTGTCGAGGAGCGTTGCAGAGTGTCGAGCGCTGGCGTGGAAGCAGGGCCGCCTCCGGCGGAGGGGCTCACGGTCCGTGCCGCTTCCGCCGCCCTGGTCTTCGTTGCTTGCTTGGCGCGGTGTCGGGCTGGTGTCACTGCGCCGATCACGGAAGTCCGGCTGCCGCCGGACCCGGGCCTTGACGGCCCTTTCCGTGCTCATCCGTTCCCGTGGCTGGCCGCCGATCGCCGACGCGTAATCAGCCTGCTTGTCGTGCTGGTTGCTCGGGATCCCGGGGAGGGCCGAGCGCTCTGTCGGGCGGGCCCGCGGGTGCGGGGCGAACGGTCTCGAACGGCGGTGGAACCAGCACCCGAACTTACGCGGCAGAGGTCGGGTCGGCGACGTCCGCCGAAGCCGCAGGCATGGACGCAGGTGGCGCCTGGCCGAGCGTGCGGGTGATGGCCTCGAACTCGGCGAGCGCGGCCCGCAGGTTCTGCGCGATCTCGGCTGCGATGACCTCGGGCGGACTGTCGTCCGGCGGGGTCGGCTGCGCGATCGGGCAGATCAGGTCGAGGTTGGCGTCGTCCCGGTTGATCAGCTCCTCGTAGGTGAAGCGTGCGAAGCGGCCGTCCGGGGTCTCCCTGCGGGAGGCGCGGTCGCCGGGGCGCAGGGCTTCGAGGACGCCGGTCAGGTCCTCCGCTCGCAGCGGGCGCTGCGTCGGGTGGAACGAGTGGCCGGTGCGCAGGTCGTAGACCCACAGGTGTGTGGTGGCGGGTGTGCCCGAGGGCGACTGCGGCTTGGTGAAGTGCAGGACGTTGGTGCGGACCCCTGGCACGCTGTGGAAGATCCCCGTGGGCAGCCTGATGAGCGTCTGGAGGTCGAAGTCGCGCAGCAGTAGCCGTCGCACCGCCTCCGCGGGGCCGCTTCCGAACAGGACGCCGTCCGGCAGTATCACCGCCGCCCTGCCGCCGGGGGCCAGGACCGACATGACGTGCTGGAGGTGGTTGAGGGCCTTGTCGCGTGTCCGGACGGCGAAGTCGGGGCGTTCCGGCGGGGTGCCCAGCATTCCGAACGGCGGATTGCTGAGCACGACATCGGCCTGGGTGAAGCGGTGCGTGTCGAACGGGTCGGTGCTGGTGACGTGGACCAGGCCGCCGTACCAGCCGGTGTCCCGCAGGAGCAGGTTGGCGTCGGCCAGGCGGCTCGCGGGCGACGGCTCGTTGCCCTCGATGCGGCGTCCGGTCGACGGCGGCAACACGGGGCCGGGGTGCCGCTCGCGGATGTGGCGTAGCGCGGCGACGAGGAAGCCGCCTGTTCCGCACGCGGGATCGGCGATGCCGTCCGCCGGGCCCGGTCCCGCGAGACGCACGAGGGTGTCGACGAGGAAGCGCGGAATGTGGTGCGGGCTGCTCCTCCGGGTGTCCTGGACGACGAGTTCGAACAGGGCCTCCAGGACATCGCCCTCCTCCTCACTCCTGTCGGGACCCGGGGTGAGGCCCTCCTCCAGGTCGTCGATCAGCTCCCGGAGCAGGAGCGGGTCGGTGACGGCCACGGGCGCGTCGGCGAGCGCGCGCCCGAGTGCGGTGTCGGGCCGGTTGCCGAGGTCTTCCAGGATCCGCTCGTACACCTCGGGCAGATCGCCGTCCGGAGCAGCGCGGAGGGCGGTCCAGGCACCTGCCGCGGCGGCGAGTTCCGGGCCCGCCGGGCGCCCGGGAGGAGGTGCCGTCGGTCGGTCGGCCCGCTTGAGCAGGAGGAGGTGGGACATCGTCTCGAGGAACATCCAGCCGGGGACGCCGTCCTCGCGCAGCCGCTCGTACCGGCTCCACAGCCGGTCGGCCAGAGTCTTCGGCGGTTCCGCCTCCTCGAGCGGCAGGGACGGGTCGGTGGGGCGGCTGCTGCTCATCGGAAGTCGAACTCCTGCTGCTCGTAGCCGGTCTCGGGGAACCTCGTCGGCTCGTCGGCCTGGGTGGGATCGTCGGCGGTCCCGTGGCCGGTGAGCCGGCCGGACAACGCGTGGGCGAGGATGGCCAGCCGCAGTTCCGGAGCGGATCGGCGGGCGTCGGCGACGAGCGCGCGGGTGGCGTTCACGTGCTCCCTCCAGACCTCCGCTGCCCGGACGAGCCGTTCCTGGACGGGGAGGGCGGGGACGGGGACGGTGACGGCCTTGACGTCCTCGAGGCGGACGGAGAGGCTGCCCGTCGTGCCCCTGACCTGGTCCTGGAGGCGGCGGCGGGTGGCGGGGGCGTTCCAGACGAGCTCGAGGAACCGCGGAAGGAGCCGCGAGCCGGGCCGGATGCGGACGAGGTGGTTCTGGTACAGGGCACCGGCGGGCTCGCCGTGCCAGAGGGCGGCGTGGCCGATGCGTTCGAGGCTGCCGTTCTGCCGGACGACCAGGAGGTCGCCGGCTTCGACGAGGTGGCGGCGCACGGAGTCGAGGGCGTGCACGGGGATGGTGACCCGGCGGACGTCACCGAGCGTCAGGGCCTCGCGCGCGACGTTCGCGACGCCGAGGTACGGATGCGAGGATCCGGTCTCCGCGGCTTTGGGCGTGCGCAGCCCCGCGGTGACCTCGGCGACCTCGGCGATCGGTGACAGCGGTCCGGTGGCGGGGGCCTCGGTCGGGCCGTCGGCGGTGACGTCGTCGGTGAGACGTCCGGTGACGACGGCGTTCAGGACGCTGTCCCACAGGCGGGGAAGCCCCTGGTACGCGGCATCGTGGGCCGCCTCGCCGGCGTCGAGGCGGCCCAGTAGCTCGTCCAGGGCGTCGGCGACGCGCCGTTGCTCGGCCGGCGGCGGCACCGGGACGCGCCATTTCCGGACGGCGTCGGAGCCCAGATGCTTGAGCCCGGTGGCGCCCCTGGCATGGCGGCCGAACTCGCCGCGCAACGCGTCGTAGGCGAGGGCGTGACAGAGGTAGCGGGGGTCCGTCCCGGGGACCGGCCGGACGCGGATGAGACCGCTGTGGAAGGAGCAGTCCTCGATCTCGCCGTTCCACAGCACGGAACGGCCGATGCGCTCGGCGCTTCCGGAGGCCTCGGCCAGCAGGACGTCGCCCGGGCGCAGGTCGTATCGGCGGGCCTGTTCCCGGGTCAGTTCCGTGGTGCCGACCTTCGTGAGGTCGAGTACGCCCCAGCCGAGGTTGGAGCAGCTCAGCTGGCGCCGCGTCAGCGTGCCGGGGACCCGCGCACGGGTGGCGCCCCGGCCGGGCTGGACCGTGGCGATCGCGTCGACCCGGCGCAGGGCCCAGCCGGGCGGCAGCGGCAGAGCGGGGGACAACCTTCCCATCGTGGACCGTCCGGGGGCGGCCCGGCGGGCGCCGTCGGTCATCGGGGGCTCAGATCTTCTGGAGACCGAGCTCGGCGAACAGCCGCCTGGTCGCCGGGTCGACCGAGTACAGCACCGTGCCGCGGATGGAACGCGTCATGAGGACGCCGTAGGCGTTGCGGATCGCCCGCGCGAGCTCCTCGTCGGACCGTATCCGGTCGGCCTTGCTGAGCACGTGCTCGCGGTGCACGGTCCAGGCGCCGTGCTCCCACGTGAGGTCAGGGCCCATGATCACGCCGCCCCACTCGTACTCCAGCCCCTGCGCGGTGTGCACGCAGCCGATCTGCCCGAAGCCCCCCGGATCCGTCGCCCAGTACTTCCGCTTCGGGACACCGGGAGTCCTGTGATCGTCACCCGCGTTCCACGGACGGGCCCACCCATCCTCCGGCGCCACCTCCGGCACCGTGCCGCTCGAGTCGGTCCACGGCCAGCACATCCCGGCGCTCATCCGAGCAGTGGCACCCGCCTCCAGCCGTTCACGCAGGAACCCCTCCATCTCGCCCGCGCTCTCGGCGTAGTAGAGCTGGAACGGCTCCGGATCCGGACCGTCGTCGGGATTCCACACGATCGGAGCGCCGGCCATGAGCGGCTGGACCCAGGCGTCGTACGTCGCACTGCCCACGGCACGCAGCACCCGGTCCAGGGTGATCGGCACGACCTCCGCCCCGAGACGCTGGATCTCCTCGACGAGCGTCTCCGGAGACCACACCTCCTCGGCGAACAGGCGCTGGTCACCGTCGATGAAGAACACCGGCACCCGCGCCCGGGAGACGATCACCTCGACCGACGACTCACCGGGACGCATGTGGAAGGAGCCCCGCATCGGGCGCTCCGACAACCGGTGCGCCTCGTCGCACAGGATGACGTCGAGTTCGTCCACCGCCAGGTCGTCGGCGACCTTGCTCAGTGTCGTGAACGCGCGGCGTCGGCCCGGTGCCGCCCGTCGGAAGGTGTCGCGCGAGGCGATCCCCCCGGAGACGAAGGCGGCCTGGTAGCCCTCGGACAGCGCGTCTCCCAGCAAGGTCAGCGCGACCAGCGACTTGCCGCTGCCGGCCCGGCCGCTCACCACGTAGACCTTCTTGGTACCGGGGGCGGACGTGGCGCGGACGGAGTCCATCACGTCGTTCACCGCGCGCAGTTGGTTCTCCACCAGGCTGAAGCGGGTGTGGCCGTCGATGATCGCGCCGATCTCGTCGGTGAGGAGCGTCTCCGAGCGGCGGCGGTCCAGGAGGGTCTGGGTCGCCTCGGCACCGGAGGCCGGGGCGAAATTCGTCTCGAGGAACTTCCGCAGGTCGGCGGGCCGGCGGGCCGTGAACGTCGGGATGCCGGGGCACGGCGCCACGTTGCCGATCCACTGCGCGTCCGGGCGCTTGAGGTTGTGCAGGTAGGAGGCGCCGGCGAGGTTGACGTAGCGGCTGTCGAACATGCTGTGGTGCTTCCTGAGCGCCACCATGTTGTCCCGCACCTGAACGGCCGGATGCTTCTTGTGCTTGTCGTACCCCGGTACGAAGACGCGGTCGACCGCGCACCCGGCACACAGCCCGGTCCCGCTACCGGACCGGCACGACGCGCACAGACCCTTGGTCTTGTCCGCCCGGGGGCGCTCGACGACGTCCCACTGCTTGAGTTCGATCGCGGCGAAGCTCAACCCGCCCGACGGGTGGTCGCCGGCGAGCACGACGTCGATCGGACTCATACCGGGGTCGACGCGGTACTCGACGAACATCCACACCTGGCCACGCCCGAGGTCGGTCAGGACGGTCGCCAGCTCGTACAGACTCTCCCGCCACGACGTCACATCGCCCGTCGACGGGTCCTTCCCCTCGGGATGAGCCTCCCGGTAGCACCGCTCGATCTTCTCGACCAGCCCCAGCCGGTTGCGCACCAGCTCCTCAGCGGGCCAGTACGCCTCCAGGTCCCCCCACACGGCACCGGTCGCCACCCCGAACCACTCCCCCGATGACCGACCGGACCCCGTCACGGCCGAACCACTCATGCCGAACCCGCCACCGGCACACATCGGTCGACGGCGAACTTTAATGATCGCCGAGTATCCCAGTACCGGACAGGAGAGACAAGGAATTACCGTCGGGCGGGGCACAGCGGGCGCGAGGTTGACGCGCGGACGCCCACCATCCCGTCACGCACATGACGGACGCCTCTCACGACATCTCGCCCTGCGCACGAGCGGCTCGGCCCAGATCCTCGGCCCGGTAAATGATCTCCAGGGTCAGCTGGATCGGGGTTAGCCTCGCGGAATGACTCGGACCGGTCGATATCGGTGGCGTACCCGTCTGCGCAGGCACCTGCCTTGGTTCCTCGTCGCGCGAGGGCTCGCCGACAAGGGCAGCCAGGATTGCGGAGCCCATGAGTGGTACAACCACGACGGCTCGGTGGCGCGTTGCTACCACTGCGAGGTCGCAGAGCGTCCCTGGGTCGCACCTTTGCGGTGACGCCTCCCCCGGCGATGGGCCGACGTGGGCCTCTACCAGGGGGAATGGGTTCGGTACTCGCCTCGCAGGGACGAGGCGGCCGCGGTGGCCACGTCGGCCCGGGGGCCGGCCGCGCAGTCCCGAAGGAACCCCCGGACCCGAGGCCCCGACCATCCCGCCGCAGCGGCAGCGGCCCAGAACCGGAGGCCGTCGTGCGGCTCCAACGGGCCGAGGACGTCGAGCACGTAGTCGACCGTGGCCGCGTCCAGCCGGAGCCGCTGCGTCGCGACCGCGCGCAGCGCCCCGTCGGCGAGCATCGGCGTGCCGCTGTCGAGGCACCACCGCAGAGAATCAGCGGTGCCCTCGGGACCGCTCAGCCGGACGATGGCGTCACCGAGCGCGGCGTACACCATGGTCGCTTCGAAAGGGCGCCGGGCGAGCTCCCGGAGCAGCCGGAGGGCGGGCCGGTGACCACACAACCCGAGCGCCATGACCATCTGATACTGGGTCTCCCACGTCCGGGAGTCCTGAACCTCCCGCCGAAGGGCCTCCAGCAACGACGGGCCCGCCGCAGGGTCGCTGAGCCGACACAGCCGCGCCGCGACGGACCGCCGCTTGGGCGAAAGCCGATGACCGAGCTGCGCCACGGCCTCATCCAACGTCAGTGCCATCTCGGCTCCCCCATTCCATTGTGAAGGGGTCCGGTAGGGCTGCGGAAACGCGTGGTTCGCGGCCCCCAGGCCGCGAACTCCTCTCGGCACAGAGCCGGCCCCCGCCATTCGGGCACGAACGCCGAACGCAGCGATCCGAGCGTCTCCTCGCGGGACGGTGGTCGGGTGCGGCTATCACAGGAGCATGCTGGCACAGCCGTCCCGTCACCTCGATCTTCAGGTGAACGCTTCCCCGACAGCAGTCCGCTGACGAACACCGCTTTCACCGACTTCGCCCCCTCGGGCCGCCTGACCCCCGCGTACGCGGGGAGGACGATACATGGATCAAACTGGACTTCATCGTCCGGGGCTGACCCCCGCGTATGCGGGGAGGACCGGGGTGGAGGCCGCCCTCGGGTGGCGGGCGGCGGCTGACCTCCGCGTATGCGGGGAGGACATCCAGCGGATCATGCCCGCGGCCAGGAACGGCGGCTGACCCCCGCGTATGCGGGGAGGACCAGATCGCCCTACTCACCAAACACGGATACATCGGCTGACCCCCGCGTATGCGGGGAGGACCGGTTCGGAAATGCCGACAACCCCTTCTCCGTCGGCTGACCCCCGCGTATGCGGGGAGGACCCGGCCCGATGCTGGACGGCGCCGAGCAGCACGGCAACGGCGGCTGACCCCCGCGTATGCGGGGAGGACCTCGGCTGCGGGGCCGGAGCGGGTGCGGGCTGCGGCTGACCCCCGCGTATGCGGGGAGGACCGTTCAGGTTGCCGCGGGTGCGGACAATGAACGGCTGACCCCCGCGTATGCGGGGAGGACCCCGCATCGTAGGCGAGGACGTCGTACAGCCACGGCTGACCCCCGCGTATGCGGGGAGGACCGGTTGGTCTGGAGTTCCCGCAGCTGGCGGGACGGCTGACCCCCGCGTATGCGGGGAGGACAGCCGGATCGGCATGGAACTGACCCGATCGGACGGCTGACCCCCGCGTATGCGGGGAGGACCGGGACCAGGTCGGTCCCTACCAGGCTGCCCGCGGCTGACCCCCGCGTATGCGGGGAGGACGCGCGGTACCGGAACCATCACATTCATCTGCCCGGCTGACCCCCGCGTATGCGGGGAGGACCGAGCGATGCCGGTCCGCCGGTGCAGGTCGGCCGGCTGACCCCCGCGTATGCGGGGAGGACTCCGGCGGCGGGAAGTCCACGATCATCCGGGACGGCTGACCCCCGCGTATGCGGGGAGGACCGCCCCCAAGCGGGGGGCGGGCCCTGAACGGTCGGCTGACCCCCGCGTATGCGGGGAGGACCCTTCGCTACCTGGTGTGATGCGGGGGCTTTGCTGTTCCTTTGCAATGATGGTGACTTGCCGTGCAAGCTTCTCATGCGTCCAAGCGGTCAAGGTCGCATAGGGCTTGAGAGGTGTCCCGGTATCCGTGCAGGGGCCCCCGGAGCGGCCGGACCCTCGAGGTCGTGATGACCACACTCTGCCAGGTGCTTGCGGGGCGGGCTCGACAAGCCCACCAGTGGCGCAGCTGAGCGGTTCCGGTCCGTCGGAAGCAACGGGCGTCACCCGGGGTTTGCCTGGTCTGCGGGGGGACGGGGTGCGCCGTGGAATACCTGCCGGACGTGCCACTCGCGGTGCCGAGGAGCGACCGGTGGGAGGCCGGGCTGGGGGCCGATGACGGGGCGGCCGGCGAGGGCGAGGACGTGCCGGTGGCTGGCCTCGCTGCGGCCGATGAAGCGTTGGGAGACGAGGATGCGGTGGTCCTGCCCCAGGCCGAGGACACCTTTGTCGAAGAGCTTGTGGTGCAGCGAGCACAGGCATAGGCCGTTGTCGACCTCGTCGGGTCCGTCGTGCGACCACCAGCGCACGTGCGCGGCCTCCAGCCCGACGGTACTGGCGCCGAGGGCTCCGTCGTAGCCGCAGAACGCGCACTGGAATTCGTAGGCGGTCAGTATGAGGTCCCGCATCCGCCGGTCCCGCTGCCTGCGGGCTGCGGCGGTGCCGGCGCCGTGGACGGAGCCGGTCTCGGCGCGTTCCAGGTCGAGGCCGACGGCTTCGCAGAGGTCGGCGTGCAGGGACGCCGGGAAGTGGGCGTCCAGCAGCACCCTGGCCATTCGGCCCAGCAGGGGTGGGTCTTGGTCGAGCGCGGCCCGCAGTCCGGGCGCGAGGCGGCCTGCGGCTCCGCTGGAGCGGAGGAGTCCGATGCCGCTGCCGGGGCTTCCCGGGCCCTGGTCGGTCCTGACCTCCCACACGCCGTCGCTGACCATGTGGTGGAACGGGTAGGCGGGCGTCGTCGGGTTCGACGGTCCGTACTCGGCGAGCAGCCGCTTCAGTTCCTCCTCCACCGCGCTGTAGCGCAGTTCGGCGCCGGCGTCGCGCTGGTAGCTGCCGAGGGCGTACAGCAGCAGCAACGGCTTGTGCGGGGCGCGGACGCCGTTGCTCGTCCAACGCCTCAGCCGCGCCACCCGATCGAGCCAGTCCATGGCCGTCAGGGTAGTCAGCGCGACTGACGGGGGATCACGCCGGGGCGTCGGGAGCCAGGCCCCCGAGGCGGCCGGCCCGCCCCGGGGGGAAAGCGGGTCGTCCGGACCGGGAAGGGGCTCGGGTAGTCCGGCGGCGCAGCGTGCCGCGCCGCCGCTGTGGACGACCTCGGCGAGAAGGAAGAGCGAATGTGGCACGCCGCCGACGAGAACGACGTCGCCGGCCGCCCCTCGCGAAGGCGGGGAGGATCGACGGCCAAGGCGTGTCACGTCGGATCCGTGGTGGGCCTGGACGATCGCAGGTCAGTTCGGGGGTGGCGGGGTGGCGGGGCGGTTGTTCTGGCTGGCGACGGTCACCACCCACTGCGGGAACTGCGGCAGGGGTACCGCAGGCGAAGGGCTGGAGTCGGGGCGTAGCGAGGCGGCGGGTAGGAAGGCGACGCGGCAGCTCCGGCACAGCCAGGTCTCCCGCCAGACCCGTTGCAGCTGCTGCCACTGTTCGACCGTGTGCGGCCATTGGTCGGCCGGACCAGTGCGACGGCTTCGGTGATCGGTATGGAGGGTGAGTCCGATCCCCAGCAGGATCACGGCGACCAGGAGCGGACCGTAGTGGTAGCCGAACCGGTAGGCGGCGTCGGAGCTGCCGCCGTCGTCGTCGGAGAACAGGGCGCGTACCCCGAGCAGACCGAAGAGGCCGGCCAGGACGAGGAGGGTGATCGCGGCCCCGGTCGAACCTCCGGGTTCGGGCGGCATCGACAGCAGCTCTCGCGTCGTGGGGTCGAGAGGCCGGTCGGAGTCCAGCAGGGCTTTGCCCACGACGACGGTTTCGTCCGCCGCGGCGCACGTGGGGCAGGTGACGCTCATCGAGAGGCTCCGGAGGTGATGCACGGGGTGCACAAGGATGGGCACGTAGTACAGCACGCGTGACTGACTGATCGTGTGGTCGGGGTTCCAGAGAGCACGGTCGAGTACGAGCGCCGCGTCAGCGCCCTCGCGTCGTTCGGACCGTGATCGTTCTCACCGATAACCACGGTTCCATTGATCCCCGAGGCCGTTTACGAACACGCGATCCGTCGTTCAGGGCCGTGACATACCGAAGCCTTACGTGCCTCGGCAACACTCCTGGACCAGCCCCGGCGGTCCCGCTGCGCCTGCCCCCGCACACTGGGGAGGACCGGTCCCCGTCCGAACCCCCGAGCGGGCGGCGGACCGGTCTCATCCGCCCACATCCCGCATGCGGTCGGTAACGTGCCAGGCGAGCGGCACCGCCCCGAAGGCGGCACCCCCGTGGGTGCTCTGCGGCCCCGTCTTGATGGCGCACCTCCGGCGGCGATACCCGCCATGGCCCGAGAGCCGTCAGCACCGGTTCACCGGCGCAGCGGTACGCGGGACGAAGGATGGCCGGTGTCGCTCCGGGCTCAGGAGACGGTCCACTGACCGGTGCTGGGAGCGAACCCGCTGTCCAAGGTGAACTGGATCTTCGCGACTGTCGACGAGGCCGGAACGGCGAACGTGATGTAGCCGAGGGCCGTATCGCCGGGCGGCACGGTGACGCTGCCGGGAAACCCGGGGCCGGCGGATGTCTCAGTCGCGACGCTGGCGGTGAACTGCTGTCCCTCACTGTCGACGAGCCGCGCGCCGTTGCTGGGGCTGTCCTTGTAGACCGCCGTTCCGGTGTTGTGGAGCCGGAACTGGACGGCGACCAACCGCGTGCCGGCCGCGGGCGACTCGAACGTCTCCTTCGCCCGTGCGGGGTCGACGACCTTGACGACCGTGACCTCTTCGCTCTCCTCCGGCTTCTGACCGGGGAGCGTGAGAGTGCTCCCGATGGAAGCAGCCACCGGAGTGGCGACGGCAGGCGTCGACGGCGTCGCCTGCCCTGGTGGCGTCGACGCTGTCCCGAACGGTGCCGACGTCACCGGACCACTCTGCGGGGAGGTGACGACCGACTGCCCGTTCGAACATCCCACCGCCAGCGCGACCAGGGGCAGACCCCACGCCAGCACGACCACACGACGCATCAGACCCACCATCCCCGGTAACCGCTGCACGACCACCACGATCCCTCCGAACCGCCAGACGCGCACCCGCCGACACGCTCGGCTTCTCACAGAACGACCTCGCAAGCGAAGTCCGGTGCTTTCGAGCCCGCCCGGCCTCGGCCCCGGTTTTCTGGCAGCCGCCGCGACGGGCGGCCGGTGGTGGGCGCCGTCGATCCGCCGCAGCGGAGCGATCCGACAGGCTCAACGCATCGGGTACTGCGACGGATGCCACTTGAGTACGGGTACTCAAGTCACCGCCCAGGTGGATCGGACACGATTCAGAGCACGACGGAGGTCGTGCGCGAAAGCGTGGCCGGCCGATGTCGAGTCCCCAAGCGGCACACGGAGAACCACGGCAGCGAGCCGCAGACGTGCCGCGGCCGTACCCCGGACTCCGGCGACCGTTATGGCCGCCCCACCCGACGATTCCCATGGAGGTCCCTGTGCCCACCGCCCGAGCCGTCAGCCGACTGCCCCTCATGGCCGGTTCGGCCGTGCTGGCCGCGGTCGTCGTCACCGGATGTTCCTCCGAGCCCGGGCCCACCCCCGCCAAGCCGGTCATCACCGCGCACGACAGCACCACGACCCCGGGCGCCGCCCCCACCGCCACGCCGACGCTCCAGACCTCGGGAAGCCCGGCGTTCGGCTCTCCCAGCAGCACACCGACCGGCCCTCCGATCCCCACCGGACCGGCCCTTCGCGCCCTGCTGCCGACCACCGCCACCCTCCCCGCCGGGTGGACGATCAAGGGCAACGGCAACGAGACCGACACCGGCACCTACATCGTGGACGATCCGGTCACACCGACGCTGCCACAAGAGCCGTGCACCCAGATGCGCCTCAGCGGAACGATCCTCTCCCAGGACCTCAAGGCGTCGGGCGCGATGAAAGAGGTCTACGACGGCGAGAACATGGCCCAGGTCTACCTGGCCGCCTACCACGCCGGCGACGCGGCCAAGCTACTCGGCGAGATCCGAGCCTACGCGGAGCGCTGCAAGTCCTTCACGGGGAAGGGGATCGACGGCAAACCGGTCCCGCTGACCGTCACCCAGCAGCCCGTGCCAGGGCTCGGCGACGAGGCCCTCGACATGAAGAAGGTGCCTCAGGGCCCGTACCACAGCGAAGAGATCCTCGTGACCCGGATCGGCGACCGCGTCCTGTTCCTCAGCGGCGACGACATCCTGGGCCGCCTGCCGCGCCTCATGCAGCTGGCGACTCCACTCTCGAAGGCCGTCAAGTAGCAGCCTCCGTACGGGGGACTGTCCGCCACATGTAGCGGCTGGGGTTACCCCCGCGGGTGCGGGGAGAACGCGCACAGCTTCTCCGAGAAACCCACAGCGTACGGCTGACCCCCGCGGGTGCGGGGAGGACGCGAACGAGGTGCCGGGGCCGGACCTTCAGGCTTCGCAGCCGTCCGCGTCGGCCTCGGTCGGCTCGCGCTCCGGTTCGGGGCAGTGTTCGACGATAGAGGTGTGTGCGGTGAGGTCCTCGATCCACCGGCCCCGCGCCCACGCGCCGCAGTACCGGCAGCGTCCCAGTTCGACTTCGTCCCCGGCCGGTGTCCCGCCGCCGGCGATCACCGGTCGTCCTGCGGGGTAGTCGGCTGGCATCGGCTGTGTGTGGGCCGCCGCCAGGTCTCGAGGGGGCGCGCGCAGCCGGGGTGGGCGTAGGCGGCGCGGCTGTACGCCAGGCTGCCGGGGGTGGCGGACAGGTCGTACATGTACCCGATGAACACCAGGTCCCCGGTGCACTGCGTGCCGATCACGCAGGCCTCGCCATGCCACTGCTCAGGGGTCACCCGGATCTCCCGGTGGGGCCCGTGGGTCGGCCTGAGCTGCACCTGGGCGGTCGCCGACCGCTGCGCCGTGAGCCGGTCGCCGGTACTCATCGCCGTCCCTCCCGGCGACATCCGTCTGCGCAGGCCACAACGGGCCAGCCGAGTGGGGCGGAGCCCTCGCCGGTCGGCGTGTAGGCGTGGCCGGCGGGCTTCATTTCGCCGTTGGTGGCGCCGCAGCGGATGCAGGCCTCGGCCTGCAGCTGTGCGTGCGTCGGCGGCGGGGACATTGTCTTGGGCACGTACGTCTCCTCACTCTCAGTAGCCTGAGGCCACCGGTCGGTGACAGCGGTAATCGTTCCCCTCAAGCCGGACGTCCTGAAGGCCTTATGGAGGACATCGAGAGGACGCTAAGGGGACTCGACGGTCAGACCTATGGCAAAGGGGTCCCCGAAACGTCCTCAGGCGCCGTAGAGTTGACCCGACATCGGCTCGTCCGGAGGACTCTGTGCCCAACACCGCGCTCAAGGCGGCCCGCCAGGCGGCCGGCCATGCCAGCCAGCAGGCACTCGCCGACGCCCTCACCCGCGCCGCCCGGCAGCTCGGGCTCGGCGGCATCGTGGTCAGCACCCGGCAGGTCAGGCGCTGGGAGTCCGACACTCCGCCCTGGCCCAGCGAGGAGTACCAGCGCCTCCTCACCCACGTCCTGCACCGACCGATCGAGGAGCTCGGGTTCCGCGCCCCGTGGAACCGCGCCGCCCACGCTGCCGTACCTCAGCCGTCGGCCGCACCCGTCCGGTCACCCGCTCCGCCCGCCCTCCGGGGCTCACTGCCTCGGCCGTACGGGCCCAGTGGCACACAACCCGGAACCGTCGGCGCCGACTTCGCCGTGGTCACCGAGGCCCACCGGCGGCTGTACCTCTCGACCGCCCCGGCCGCTCTACACCCGGCGGTGGCCGCCCACACCGAACTCGGCCGGGTGCTGCTCGGCGAGACCGACGGTGTGGCCCGCGGCGTGCTGGCCTCGGCTCTCGCGGAATCGCTCCTGCTGCTCGGCAGGATCGAGTTCTTCGACCTGCGGCAGTCGGAAGCCGCTGACGCCACGTTCGTCCGCGCGCTCCAGGCGGCAGGCGAGGCGGACGACCACCTGCTCGGGGCCGCGATCCTCGCCCACAGCGCCTTCGTCCCCGGATGGGACGGTCGCATCGACCGCGCACGCGAGCGCCTGCAGGCGGCACGGACCTACACCCGCCGGGTCTCCGCCTCTGCCGAGATGCTGGCGTGGCTCGACGCCGTCGAAGCCGAGTGCCTCACCCGGTGCGGCGACCACCGCGGCGCGCTCGCCTTGTTGAGGCATGCCGAAGACGTCCTGAGCACCGGCGGCGACGTGTTGCCGCCGGACTGGTTCACGTGGTTCTCCGCGACCCGCCTCCACGCGTTCCGCGGCAACACGGAGCTGCTGGCCGGGCTGATCCCACAGGCCCGCACCACGCTGGAGCAGACGCTCGCCGACCTCCCGGACACCGACGGCAAACAGCGCGCGGTCGTGCTGGCGGATCTGGCCGCCGTCGAGGCCGCGGCCCGACGACCGGAGCAGGCGTGCGCGCTGCTGGAGCGGGCACTCGACCAGCTGGCCGTCACCTGGTACGCCACCGGCATGGAGCGGGTCCGGGAGGCTCGGCGAGCGCTCGTCGCATGGCAGGACTCGGCGGCCGTCCAGCGCGTGGACGACCGTCTGTACTCCTGGTCGGCGACGCTCAGCTCCCTGCAGCGTTAGCCTTCGCGATCAGCTCCGGCAGTTCCAAGAGCGAGTCGATCCGGAACGTCGCCCGCTCGGCGGCCGGGTCGTGCTGCTGGATCCAGCCCCACGGCCCGCGCCGGATCAGCGCCGTACGCATCCCCGCGCGGGCGGCCGGAAGCACGTCATTGTCGAGCCGGTCGCCGACGTACAGGATCTCGCCGGGATCGGCGGGCACGACCTCGGCGACGCGCTCGAAGAAGGCGAGGTCGGGCTTGCTGGCACCCCAGTCGTCCGAAGTCCCGATCAGATCGACGTCGGCGGTGAACAGGTCACGCAGGATCCGGCCGGCACGCACGGTCTGGTTGCCGGCGATGGCCAGCCACAGGCCGTCCGCGCGGAGCCGGGCGAGAGCGGGCCGGACGTCGGGGTACAGGTCGTCCTCCCCGAAGGTCTCCGGATCGCCGGCAGCCGCGCGCTTCTCCCGCTCCTCGTACAGGTCGAAGCCCGGGCGGAACACCTGAAACGTCTCCCGGTAGTCCCTGCCCTCCGCGATCACCGCCCCGAACTGGGCGACGAAGGTGTGCCTCGGCACCTCCAACCAGTCGGCCCAGGTCCCGTACTCCCTGGTCTCGTCGACCAGGCACTCCCCGACGTCGAACACCGCAGCCTTGATCATGTCCGCAGCCTAACGGCGAGCGGATGTCCTGGGGGCGTGTCATTTCTGCCGCGGTCCCGCCGGTTCGGCCAGCCCGAGGTGAGAGTGTCGGGCAGTCAGGACGCTGGACGGATCGACCCGGCCCCTACTACCCCGTGCGCTTTCACGATCGGTACGCGGCGTCGTGATACCAGCGCAGCCGGGGGCTGCGGATCGCGGGCAGCCTGACCAGGGTGTCCCTGAAGGCGCCGTCGTGGGGTTGGAGGGGGTACCAGGGGCGCGATGGCAGTGGGTAGTCGTCGCGCAGGACACCCCCCGGGAGTACCCCGGTGGCGGGCGTCGGCGAGGTCTCCTCCCCGGGGCTGGTGAGATACGCCCAGACCCCGCTGTCCAGGGGCACTACCGTCGCCTCTCGGTCGGATGGGCGCCACGGCTCGCCCGTCCTGGGGTGGCGGGGCACGAGGAGGACGTCGGGGCGAGGCTGGGGCTCGGGGATGCCCGGGCCGGCCAACCCCACCGAGCGGGAGTCGGACCCGGACGGGAGGTAGCGGGCGACGGCGTGGCCGAGCAGCTCGGCGACGGGGCCCGCGGGAAGGGTCACCGGGTGGTTCTCGGTGGCTGCCACCAGGTGGGCCAGCGCGACGCCGACCGCGGCCTCCCAACGACGACTCCACGACCCGTCGAGTTCGACGGGCGGGACGCGGTGTTCGGCACGTTCCAGGTCTGCCCAGTCGGGCAGCGGGTCGTCCGGGAGCCCCGAGGGACGACGGACGACCTCGTCGGGCTCCAGCCACACCGTCTGCCACGAGCCGCAGTCGTCAATCCGAGTCGCCACGGCCCGTCCGCACCCCGTACAGGCCAGATTGGGCCCGGCCCGGCCATCCACTCCGCGGCAGTAGCCCTCGCACTTCTCCAGGATCAGGGTCATCGACCGGGAGTCACCGGGCGCGATGACGATCCGTTCTCGCGCGCCGAAGGAGACGGCGTACACCGGCGCATACACCCCCTGTCGGGCAGCTGCCTCCTCTCGGACCTCCTGCCACAGCCGCCAGGGCGGACCGGTGGGCTGCGGGTCGACGGCGTACGTCCCCGGCTCCATCAGCGGCGGGTGGAGTTCCTCCCAGGCACCGTGGCGGGTGTGGACAGGCAGAGCGACCCGGGACACCGGCGCCGTCAGCTCGGTGCAGCACCCGGCACACGCGAACACGTCCAAACAAGCTCCCTCGCTGCGGCTCCCTGGGATTGTGCCGCGCGCGCGGCGGACGATCCATCGGTTTTCACAGCGGCTCCAGGGATTCCGGGGGCGCGTCGTCCCAGGAGTGATGACGGGTTGTCGGCGCCGCCCCGCTTGCCTTCTTCCAGATGTGCGAGCAGCGATCAGTCGGCGCTCCGGGGCAGCTGCTTACCCCCGCGAGTGCCGGGAAGACAAGTCCGCCCTCACCCCCACCAGTGCGCAGCCCAGCTGACCCCCGCGGGTGCGGGGAAGACATTGAGCGGCTACCGGCCTTGTTCGGCTTGAACGGCTGACCCTCGCGGGTGCGAGGAGGACGCGCTGATCTCGACGGCCAAAGGGCCTGACGTCGGTTGACCCCCGCGGGTGCGGGGAGGACCCGGGCGGCAGCTCAAACAGGTCGCGAATGCGCGGCTGACCCCCGCGGGTGCGGGGAGGACGGTCCCGACTATCCCCGACAGCACCGGTGCCGCGGCTGACCCCCGCGGGTGCGGGGAGGACGGTATCGAGCCCGGGGCGCCGGCGATCCGCCGCGGCTGACCCCCGCGGGTGCGGGGAGGACGGCGGATGGGCCGCCCTGCTCCTCGCGCTGATCGGCTGACCCCCGCGGGTGCGGGGAGGACGCGGTGGATGTCGTGGATCTGCCAGCCGGTGGCGGCTGACCCCCGCGGGTGCGGGGAGGACTTCCCCTGGGCGTCGTAGGCGCTGAAGCCCAACGGCTGACCCCCGCGGGTGCGGGGAGGACGAGGACGACGAACGCTCCGCCGAGCTGCCGGACGGCTGACCCCCGCGGGTGCGGGGAGGACCTGCTCGGCACCAAGTGCCGTACCCGCCAGCACGGCTGACCCCCGCGGGTGCGGGGAGGACAGCCCTGTCCTGGGGGCCTCCGCGATCTTGAGCGGCTGACCCCCGCGGGTGCGGGGAGGACGCGCGGTTTGCGCGTAGCCGATCAGGTGGGCGTGGCTGACCCCCGCGGGTGCGGGGAGGACCTGGGTCCGATCGCCGTCACATACGCCACGTCCGGCTGACCCCCGCGGGTGCGGGGAGGACCCTTCGCGACCTGGGCGTCTGTGGCGGCTTTGACATTTCTTTGCATTGTCGGCCGCGTTGTGCCCACACGAGTGTCTCGCATGGTGTCGATGACCGTTGAGGTGTCAAAGGGCTCTCGAGATTCTGCCACGCCCTATGGCATCGGGCCCCCAGGTGATGCAACCGGGACGTGGTCAAGCGCGGTCAGGCGCGCCCGTCTTGTTCGTGCATAGGAGGACAGGGCCGCTCCCGGCCCGGGTGTGTGTCTGCCGCAGCCGTTCGCCCCGCCCGGCGCGCGGCCCGACCATGGCCGAATAGTGCCGTAAACAAGGTCGATTATGCCGCAATGGTGATCATTTAGGAGTACATGGCGAATGTACGGAATATTCCCCTGGCCTGTCGCCAGGTGTACGATGCTGACCCCGCGGCTCCGTGCCGGGAGCAATATCACTGGGGGGCAGGCATGGTTCGTGGATGGGAAGCCGATCCTTCCGCTTCGCTCGAGAAGCGCCTGGGGAAATCCGCGAAAGAGCTCGGGACGTCCGAAGGCCGGGACGAATGCCCGGACATCTGGCAGCTCTCCAACGGTGATATCGCCGTGATCGGACGCGACCTCACGGAGCACTACAGCGACCGGCTCCCCGACGGTGTCACCCTCGGCCCGGGCGAGCGGCTCGTCGTCATTCCCGGCCTCATGCTGAGCGCGGCGAAAGCGGACATCACGGATGCCTGATCGGCGGGTCCCCGAGCTGCGGCCCGAGTGGGGCGAGACCCTCGCCCGCCAGGACTACAAGCGCGACTTCCGCGAGCGGGACGCGCGCGTCCGCGGTCGGGACTCCTGGAAGCTGGAGCGGCTTCAGCACTTCGAGGAACAGGGCAGTGCCAGCTGGGCCGCCGTGTTGCGGGGTGATTGGGACGAGGCGCTGCGCCTGCTGGAGGGCCGGCGCCCGGCGCTGCTCGAGATCGGGCGGCAGGACGAGGAACGCCAGTCCTTCTTCCACCGCGTCCGGGTGGTCCGGAAACCGCTGACGGCGTACGTGCAGTGGGAGCTGCACTCGCTGCGGATCCGCGCCGAATGCGGCGAGCGTATCCGCATCGTCGACGCCGAGGCGCTCGCCGATTCCGGGGACGAGGAATTCGGTCCGCTGCCGGAAATCGTCGTCCTCGGCGGGCGCACGGCCTATCGGGTGCTCTATTCGGAAACAGGGGTCCCGGGCGGTGCCGTCCGCTACACGGATCCCGATCTCGTCCTGCGCTGGGAGGACTACCTCAAGGATCTCTACCGCGTCGGCGAGGACGTGCACTCCTATTTCGCCCGCGAAGTGGCACACCTCCCGCCCCCCGTACCCGCGCAGCATCGGAGCACCGTGGCAGACGAGAACGAAGGGAACGACGGGAACACCGACAGCCCCGGACGCACGCATTCCGCCGTGTCCGGGTCCTCGACCCACGACCTCGTCCAGGCCCGGGACATCCGCGGCGGAATCCACTTCCACCGCGCACCCGACCACCGGCACGCCGCCGACCCCGCCGCCACCGCACCGAAGCCCCGCCAACTGCCCGCCGACGTCCGCGGCTTCGTCAACCGCGTCGACGAACTCCACCAACTGGACACCGTCTTCACCCGGGAAACCCCGGACCGCCACGAAGCCGCCGTCATCGTCATCGCCGGAACCGCCGGCGCAGGCAAGACCTCCCTCGCCCTGCACTGGGCCCACCACGCCCGCGACCACTTCCCCGACGGACAGCTCTACGTCAACCTCCGCGGCTACGACCCCGGCCGCCCCGTCACCGCCCCAGAAGCCCTCCACCACTTCCTCACCTCCCTCGGCGTCCCCGCCCCCTCCGTCCCCACCGACCCCGACGCGGCCGCCGCCCTCTACCGATCCCTCCTGGCCGACCGCCGCGTCCTCGTCGTCCTCGACAACGCCGCCACCGCCGCCCAGGTCCGCCCCTTACTGCCCGGCAACACCGGCAGCCTCGTCCTCGTCACCAGCCGCAGCCGCCTGTCCGGCCTCGCCGTCCGCGACGGCGCCCGCCGCCTCACCCTCGGCACCCTCCCTGAACCCGAGGCCGTCGCCCTGCTGCGCGCCGTCACCGCCGACCACCGCCCCCACGACGACCCGGACCAGCTCGTCCAACTCGCCCGCCTCTGCGCCCGGCTCCCCCTGGCCCTGCGCATCGCCGCCGAACGCGCCGCCAGCCTGCCCCACATGGGCCTCGACGAGCTCATCGCCGACCTGCGCGACGAATCCGCCCTCTGGGACGCCCTCACCGTCGGCGAGGACGAGGACGCCGACGCCGTCCGCACCGTCTTCGCCTGGTCCTACCGCGCCCTACCCGACCACGTCGCCCGGCTCTTCCGCCTGCTCGGCCTCCACCCCGGCCCCGACTTCGGACTCCACGCCGCGGCCGCCCTCGCCCACCTCACCCCCAGCCGCACCCGCCAACTCCTCGACTCCCTCGTCGGCGCCCACCTCGTCGAACAGAGCGCCCCCGACCGCTACCAGTTCCACGACCTCCTGCGCGCCTACGCCACCGACCAGGCCCACCGCGAGGAGACCCCCGACGAACGCCACGCCGCCCTGCGCCGCGTCCTCGACTGGTACCTGCACACCGCAGACGCCGCCCAGCGACGACTGCGCCCCAATGAAGCCAGCGTCCCGCTCGACCCGCCGACCGACGGGATCCAGCCGACCGCCCTCGCCGACTACAACACCGCCGTCGACTGGGCCGAACGCGAACGCGCCAACCTCCTGCACGCCGTCCACACCGCCACCGGCGCGGGCGAGGACCGCCGCACCTGGCAGCTCGCCGCCGTCCTCTGGAACGCCCAGGCCCCCTCCGCCCCCGGCGCCGACTGGCTCCCCGCAGGACACGCAGGCCTCGCCGCCGCCGAACGCCTCGCGGACGACCACGCCCGCGCCCTGCTGCACACCGACCTCGGCATGGGCTACACCCGGATCAACGCCCTCGACGACAGCCTGGAGCACCACCGCGCGGCACTCGGGCTCTGGCGAGGCCTCGGCGACCGGCTCAACGAGGCGCACTCCCTCAACCTGATCGGCCTGGTCCACCTGCACCGCAGACGACTCGACGACGCCGCAGGGCACTTCGAGAGGGCCCTCGCCGCCTTCCGGCTCCTGGACGAGGCGCAGTGGGAGGCCACCACCCTCGCCAACCTCGCCGGCACCCACTACCGCGCCGGCCGCCTGCCCGAGGCCTCGGCCGCCGTCGACCGGGCGCTGAGAGCCCACCGCGCGCTGAAGAACCAGCGCGGCGAGGGCAACGCCCTGCGCCTGCTCAGCGACATCCGCCGCGAGGACGGCGACACGGCCGGCGCGCTCGCCGCCGCCCAGGCCGCCCTCGACATCGCCCTCAACCTCAGGGACCACCGGCTCGAAGGCTTCTGGCTCCTCACCCTCGGCGACGCCCAGCGCGACGACGGACAGCACACCGACGCCCTGGAGTCCTACCAGCGATCCGCCGTCCTCCACCGCCGCCTCGGCGACCGCAGCCGCGAAGCCCAGGCCTGGCACGGCACCGGCGAGACCTACCGCCTCCTCGACCGTCCCGCCGAAGCCGCGGCGTTCCTGCGCCGGGCCGCCGCCACCCACCGCGACCTCGCCGACCCCTGGCACGAGGCCCTCGCCCTCGCCGCCCTCGCCGGATCCCTGATGAGCACCGACCCCCAGGCGGCACGCCGGCACCGCCTGGACGCACTCGCCCTCCTGACCGGGTACGACGACCCGCGGGCGGCCGCGGTACGGGAGGGGATCGCGCGGCACCTGGAGACGGGCTGACCGCGGTCGCCCTACTCGTCCCCGTACCCGGCCACGCATTGAAGGAGGAGCTCCCGTCACGGGACTCGAGGGCGCCGGCCAACTGATCCCCCGCCGACGCGGAGAGGAGAACGAGAAGGCAGAACGGAGGGCCAGGGTCGCAGCGGCGGGACGCCTCCATCGCCTGGCCGAGGTCAACAAGTACGAGAGCGACCGCAACACGGCGCCGCTGCCGGCCCCACCGAGCTCACCAGCACTGCGCGAGCACATCGTCGCTCGCTCCGCGGCCATCGTCCCCGCGGACAGGGCCGGTCCGCAGAGGCTCCGCAGACCGGGACGATGACGGCGGACCCGGTGGCGTTCTCTGATCCGATGTCACAAGGACGCGAGGTGGGCGGCTCGTTGAGCGAGCCCCGGAGCGCCGGGGATTCCCCGCCTGCTGTAGACGGCCATGGTCGAGCGCACCGTCTTCAACTCCTTCCTGTTACGGTCGGACGCCACGCCGTCCATGAAGTCCAGGCACTGGTTCCAGAGGATCACGGCCTCCTCATGACAGGTGCTGGACGGCCGCCGGACTCGGCGAGGCTCTTTCCAGGTCGGGGCCGCGTCGAGTGCCCGTCGGCCGAGGCGGTGGATTTGCTGTCATGGGCGCCGGATAGGTTGCCCGGATGACTGATGCCGACCCGCTGGTGCCCGTCCTTGCCGGACTCCTCGTCGACGTCGTCCGGTTCCTCGACAGCTGCGAGGACGACGAGGTCGACCCCGACTCCGCGGTGAAGATGATGGAGAGCGTGAGCTGGGTGCTCGGGCAGTTGCCTCAGGACCAGCGCGAGCGGTTCCTGACCGTGGTCGCCGACCTGGCCGAGGCCGAGCATGACCTGGGCCGACGGGAGTTCCTGGAGAACTTCCCGTTCACCAGCGGTCTGGCCGAAGAGTAGGAGGGCTCAGTTCGAGCCGAAGCCGGACTAAGTGGAGGCGCCCGGCTGCAGGCTGTGGTCCTCGCTGCGGCGGATCGGCTCGATGCGGTCGTACTCGCCCTGGTGGCCGAGGATCCAGTGTTCGGCCAGCGGCTGCGCCTCGCCCTGGCTGCCGTCTTGGTCCGGTGTTCGGTTCGGCGTCGCCGCCCGTACCCGTCGGATCGTGAGGATTCGTTCGGCTCCACAGTCCCGCCCTGGCCGACCTCGCGTACACCGGCGCCGACGGGATTTCGCCGGACCAGCCGGGCGTGGCCCGGCAAGGAGCCCACCCCAGCCAGAGCCGCTCAACCGGGCCCCTCCCGGTTCCGGTACCCGTCGAACGAGGCGAGGCGACACTCCAGCGATGGCGGATCTTCCACCATGCCCGCTGCAGCCCGAACTGGCTCACGTCAGCACACAAAGCCGTCCTCACCCTGGAACTGCAACGCTGAAAGAGCTCACCGACTGGTGCTGTGCTCCTCTCCCATGTCTCGCCACCAGGAAAGATCACGACGCGTGCCCAGGGTGTGACGATGGTCCGCCCCCAGGACGCGCAGCTGGTCGGGCAGCAGCTCCTCCAAGTCCGCCACTGCCCCGGCCACATCCCCCGCCCGGCCGCGCCACCAGGCAAGGTCGTGGCGCGCGCGGAGGGTGTCGGGGTGATCCGCACCCATGACGCGCAGTCGGTCGGGCAGCAGCTCCTCGAAGGCGGCCACTGCCCCGGCCGCATCCCCCGCCCGGCCGCGCCACCAGGCAAGGTCGTGGCGCGTGTCCAGGGTTTCGGCGTGATCCGCACCCAGGACCCGCAGCTCGACGACCACCAGCTCCGCGAAGTCCGCCGCTGCCCCGGCCGCATCCCCCGCCATGCCACGCCACCAGGCAAGGTAACGGCGCGTATCCAGCACGTTGGAATGGTCCGCCCCCAGGACGCGCAGCTGGTCGGTCAACAGCTCTTCCAAGCTGGCGACCGTCCCGGCCGCGTCCCCGGCGTCGCCCCGACACACGGCGATTTCGCGGCGCGTGTTCAGCGTGTCGATATGGTCCGCCCCCAGGAGGCGCAGCTGGTCGGCCAGCAGTTCCTCGAAGCCGGCCACCGCCCCGGCGGCATCCCCCGCCGTGCCTCGCCACCAGGCGAGTCTGCCACGGGTGTCCAGGGTGTCATGATGGTCCGCACCCAAGGCGCTTAGCCGGTCGGCCAGTAGTTCCTCGAAGGCTGCCACCGCCCCGGCCGCGTCCCCCGCCATGCCACGCCGCCAAGCGATGTGGTAGCGGGTGTCCAGGGTGTCGCGGTGGTCCGCACCCAAGACGCGCAGCTGCTCGGTCAACAGTTCCTCGAAGGCAGCGAGCGCCTCGGTCGCACCTGCCGTGGCGGCGCGGCACCAGGCGAGTTCGCGGCGGGTGTCCAGGGTACGGGGGTGGTCCGGTCCCAAAAGGCGCAGACGGTCTGCCAGCAGTCTCTCGAAGGCTGCCATCGCTGCCGCCGGGTCTCCCGCCTCTCTTCGCCACCAGGCGAGGTTCCGGCGGGTGTCCAGGGTGTCGCGATGGTCCGCCCCTAGGACGCGCAGCTGGTCGGCCAGCAGTTCCTCGAACCCGGCCACCGCCCCGGCGGCATCCCCCGCCGTGCCTCGCCACCACGCGAGGTTGCGGCGCGCATGGAGGGTGTCAGAGTGGTCCGGACCCTGGATGCGGAGCCGGTCGGCCGACAACTGCTCGAAGCCGGCCGCTGCCCCTGCCGCATCCCCTGCTACGCCTCGCCACCACGCGAGGTTGTGCCGAGTGGTCAGGGTGTCCGGGTGGTCCGGGCCTAGAACGTGCAGGCGGTCGGCCAGCAGTTCCTCGAAGGCCGTTACCGCCGCTGCTGGGTCTCCCGCTTCGCCTCGCCACCAGGTGAGCTCCTGGCGGGAGGTCATCGTGTCGGGATGGTCCGGGCCGAGGATGCGCAGGCGGTCGGCCAGCAGCAGTTCGAAGGCAGCCGCAGCTCCCGATGGATCGCCCGCCCTTCCCTGCCAGCTGGCGAGTTCGCTGCGGGCAGCCAGGGTGTCGCGGTGGTCAGCTCCCAGTAGGCGCTGTGTGGTGGTGGCGAGGTGCTGGTAGTAGTCGCGAGTGGCGGTCTTCTGACCACTGTCTGCGAGGCTGGTGCCGGCGCGATGGAGCACGGGGTGGGCGGCGGGTCGGTAGAGCGCCTCGCCCGCGTAGTTGGCCAGGGAGCTGGCGTTGGCACGCATGGCCTGGGCCAGGTCCATGTCGCCTTCGACGTCGGGCCAGGTCGCGATCAGGGAGTCGGCGGCGGTGCGCGCGCAGTGGCCGAGCTGCTCGTGGAGGAGCGGTTCGCGGACGGCGCGCTGGATGAGCTGGTGGACTCGGACGGCCTGGTGGGGGGTGGAGGGGGTGTGATCGATCAGGCTCAGGCGGTGCAGGGCCCGAAGCGCGCCGACAGCCTCGTCCTCGGTGACGGCCGGGGTATCGCCGTTCCGGGTGCCAGGCACCGCCCGGCTCCGGGCGAGGTGGATACGGGCCGGTTCACTGGTCAGTACGTCCTGCGGGATGCCGTTGGGGTCGAGCATGGAGGCGATCTGGAGCATGGACTGCGCCAGGCCCGCTGGGCGGAGACGGTCGGCACGCTCGATGGACAGCGAGAAGGCGGCGGCGACAGTGGCTCCCTGCTCGTCCGGCAGAGTGTGGTATTCGGGGAGCAGGTCGGGCAGTCGGCTGATGCGGTCGGCGAGCATGCGGCGGTAGGTGACGCAGTCGAGGTCGCTGTCGGTGAGATAGGCAGCGGCCTGTGACAGGGCCAGTGGCAGATACCCCAGGTCGTCGGAGAGGGCAGCGAGCTGGGCGGGGGGCTCGTGGCGTCCCGCGCCAGCCAGGACTTCCGCGAGGTATGCCGTCGCGTCGTCAGGGGTGAACACACCCACCGCCAGGGCACGGCCGTGCCGGCTCAGGGCCGCGTCGCGGCGCCGGGTTGTGACGAGGGTCCGACCGTAGGGACTGGCGGGTGGCCACAGACCGGTCAGGTCGCCGGGGTCGGCGACATCGTCGAGCACAATCAGCCAGCGGCACGGTGCTACTCCTGGTTTGGCCTCCAGCCAGGCAAGGAACTCCGTTGCGCCACGGTGCGGGTCGGCCGTGTCCGCTCCCTGCACATCGGCTCCGGCTTTCGCGTAGGCGTCGATGACGGCCTGGCGGGTGGCAGCGGTGATCCAGACCAGCAGATCGATCTGTCGGAGCTGCCAGGCGCGGCGGGCGTAGTCGGCAGCGAGCTGGGTCTTGCCGACCCCACCCATTCCGACAAGCAGCTGGCAGCGTGCCGCCATCCCCTCCCCGGCCGCTTCCCTCAGCGCAGTCGCAATAGCGCGGTCCCGGAAGCGGCCCACTCGCGACGGTATACGCCCGACCTGGTGCGGCCATGCGACGGGAGCGCGTGGCGGTGCAACCTGGTAGACCCTGTCGGCGCGCAGGACAGCCAGCGCGTGGTCCTCGGCGTAAACGACGGTGTTCGCAGTGATGTGCGGGGCAGGGGTGACACCGGGTGCGCTCAGTCCTGCGGCGCCCCCGGCTGAGGAGGGTTTCCGATCGTCACGTCCCCCGTACGCAAGGCGGCGACGGACCCATGGTCGGCGCGGATCACGGCGTTGCCACCCACGGCCTGCCCGCCGCCGTCCGCTGACACTCCACCGGACGGGCCGGTGGTCACCCGAAGTGCGTCCACGGCCTGCTGGAGGGCGTCGGCGAACTCGGCGTCATGCTCTGCTGCGTCCTCCAGCGCGAGTTCCAGACGCTGGCGGGTACGCGCGGTGGGCTCCGCGTGCCCGGCCGCCGCCTCGTCGTGTAGGCGTTGCAACGACGAATCGTGGCTCAACTTGCGGCTGACCAGGTCGTGCAGCCGGTCCATCCCGGCGTCCAGTCCTCGGTCCACTTCCGCGTCCGCCCGGTGGGCCACCCGGCCTGCCTTGCGCACTGCCCAAGCGAAGACGTACCCGACCGCGATCTCAATGCCCGTCATCAGTCCCCCTTTACCGTTGACAATGCATCAGACTGCACTTCGCCAAACCCCGGCAGGCAGTACATCCGATCCGACAAGCAGTGTGATGTGCCTGTCTGCGCAGCGGGTTCTGGACGAAGCGGTCCGGCACGGACCATGTCTAGGCCCCCGGAGTGACCTGCGGGGTCTGGCCGACAGGGCCAGTGCGCAGGCTGTCGGCAGAACGGCCCCCGTGCGCGCCTCCGTGCAGGCCTGGCAGGGCAGCATCCGTAGTCTGCCGTTGGGACCGGTGGTGGCCTGGTGGTTCACGCCGTGGCGGCGGTGCTCTGCCGAGTAGTCGGCGCAGCCGTCGGCGAAGCGGTCGCACTCGGTGAGGTGCCGTCGACCAGGACGTACCTGCTCGACGCCCAGTAAACCTTCCACACCGACGACCCCGGCGCCGGCTGGCGCGGGGACGTCCGCCAGGCCGGGGGCGGCTGCATCATCGACATGGGCTACCACCTCATCGACCTGCTGCTGTGGTACTTCGGCCTGCCCAACCGGGTCATGGCCGACTTCTCCGCCACCGCCGTACCCGGGGCTGGCTACGACGCCGAGGACACCGCCTTCATCGCCTCCTGCTACGAGTCCAAGACGGCAGGGCGCTACATCGACCCGAAAGAGATGCTGTGACCAGCCACCTCGCCGTGCTGGGCGGCGACCCCGCCGTCACCACCCCGGACCCGCACTTCAGCTGGCCGCCGATCCGAGATCCCGGAAGGCCATCCGCTCGCGCGGTACGCGGTCACCGGGGTCGGCCTCAAGCTCCGCATCCACCCCCTCGCCGCCGCCATCGCCCGCGACCAGCTCGCCCGCCTCGACGAGTGCCTCGCCGGACGGGCCGAGATCGCCCGCTATCTCACCGGTCAGCTCGCCCGGATACCCGGCCTGGAGGTCACCGAGATGCCCGACGGGGTGAACCCATCCTGGTACGGGTTGACGCTTACCTACCGGCCCGACGAGTTCGGCGGCCTGCCGATCGAACGCTTCCACCAGGCGCTGATCGCCGAGGGCGCCACCGAGTTCGACCGGCCTGGCTCCACCTGCCCGATGAACCAGCTCCCGCTGTACCAGCACCCCGCCTCACTGTTCCTCGGCCACCCGCACTCCCACCGCCGTTACCAGGCCGGGGACTTTTCCGTCGCCGAGCACGCCCACGCGCACACGATCAAGCTCCCGGTCTGGCATCGTGAGCAGGATCTCGAACTGGCCGAGCAGTACGTCCGCGCGGCCATCAAGATCAGCGACCATCCCAAGGAGCTGCTGTGAACGTCACCTCCCCCGCGTTCGTGGCCGGCCTGGCGGCCGACGCCGAAGCCGCCGGCATCAGCGGTTTCGTCGCCGCAGCCGTCATCAACCACGACAGCCGCATCCTGTTCGTCCGGCGCAACCCGGGCGACTACCTGGGCGGCCTCTGGGAGATCCCCTCCGGAACGGTAGAGACCGGCGAGAGCATCCTTGACGCCCTGCACCGGGAGACCGCCGAGGAGACCGGCCTGACCATCGACCAGGTCACCGGATACATGGGCCACTTCGACTACCAGAACAGCCGCGGCGGCACCACCCGCCAGTTCAACTTCGCGGTCACCGTGGAGAAGACCGAACCGGTCGTCCTCACCGAGCACGACGCCCACCAGTGGGCCCTGCCCACCGAACTGCCCGAGGTCAGCGACGCGGTCCGCACCCTGATCGCCCCCTGACCCAGAGCCGCCCCGGCGGCTCTGCAGCGCGGCCCGCCTCCCGGCCCTTCGAGAGGCGGGCCGCAGCCGTTTTCAGAGCCGGCGGGGCTGGGAGGAGCCCCCGCCGGGGCTTCCGCACGGCTGGAAGGCCAGCACGCCTGGCGGAAGGTCACTCCGGTGGCCGTCCGGCCATACGACGGCGAAGCGGGCGCGGCGCGCCGGATCGGCCGAAGGTCGATGCCCCACGGCCACCCCATCCACCGCGCGACATGCCGTACGTGCCAGAAGACCTGATTTCGCTTCTGACCTCGGCGATTGGGTTGGCAACCCCAGATGACCTTGGCACCGATGTGACCCCGCGGGTGCGGGGAGGGCCGGTAGTTGTCGAGGCTCGACCTGCCGACGAGCGGCTGACCCCCGCAGGTGCGAGGAGGACCGCTGACCGGTCTCGGACAGGGTGTCGCCGGACGGCTGACCCCCGCGGCTGCGGGGAGGACCATTAGTGCGCTGCTGTGATCGGGAATTACGATCGGCTGACCCTCGCGGGTGCGAGGAGGTCAGCTCACTAGAGACGATCGACGCGTAGGCGTACGGCTGACTCCCGCAGGTGCGGGGAGGACTTCAGGCCGTCGCGGACAAGATTGAGTCCAACCGGCTGACCCCCGCGGGTGCGGGAAGGACGTGCGCCAGCGGGGGCCGTAGGAGGTGCAGGCCGGCTGACCCCCGCTGGTGCGGGGAGGACTGCCCCGAAGTCCGAGTACCAGATTGTTGATGTGGCTGACCCCGCGGGTGCGGGGAGGACGCCACGGACTGGGAGCCCAACGGCGCCCTGATCGGCTGACCCCCGCAGGTGCGGGGAGGACCCACCGATCCGCGCGATTTCAGTGCTCAACGTCGGCTGACCCCCGCGGGTGCGGGGAGGACGAGTGGTCGGGCTGCGGAGGCGCTGGAGGGGCCGGCTGGCCCCCGCGGGTGCGGGGAGGACTGTGCCGAGTAGAGAGGAGACGCGTGCCCGAGCGGCTGACCCCTGCGGGTGAGGGGAGGACCGCGGGTTGACGTAGGACAGCCCCTCCGTGATCGGCTGACCCCCGCGGGTGCGTGGAGGACCGGCGGGCGGAGTCGGACATCGTTCAGGCTCCCGGCTGACCCCCGCGGGTGCGGGGAGGACGGGTCCCCGTCGAACGGGCCACCAACAGCACGCGGCTGACCCCCGCGGGGGCGGGGAGGACGCATGGACGAGCCATATCAAGTCATGGATGAACGGCTGACCCCCGCGGGTGCGGGGAGGACGTGCGGCGGGCGTAGCCGGTGAGGGTGCCTGCCGGCTGACCCCCGCGGGTGCGGGGAGGACCCAGGAATCCTGCCTGTGAAGCCCGGAGCAACCGGCTGACCCTCGCGGGTGCGGGGAGGACAGACCGTCGTGCCGGTTCGCGTTTGCCGGATGCGGCTGACCCCCGCGGGTGCGGGGAGGACACGGCGTCGACCAGGTCCGCGATGCCGGACGCCGGCTGACCCCTGCGGGTGCGGGGAGGACTCCGCGTTGCCCACCGGGACCTCGTCCCACTGCGGCTGACCCCCCGCGGGTGCGGGGAGGACACGTCGGACCAGTCGCCGTCGTGTTCCCATCGCGGCTGACCCCCGCGGGTGCGGGGAGGACCAGGCCAGAGGGGTAATCCCTCCGACCTGGGCCGGCTGACCCCCGCGGGTGCGGGGAGGACAGGTCGTCCACGCCGACCGACATCTCGGCCACCGGCTGACCCCCGCGGGTGCGGGGAGGACTCGAGTCCGGAGAGTTGCAGCCGGGCGACCGCCGGCTGACCCCCGCGGGTGCGGGGAGGACCGGCTAGGCGAAGACAGCTGAGGAACCCAACGCGGCTGACCCCCGCGGGTGCGGGGAGGACAGCCGGATCGGCATGGAACTGACCCGATCGGACGGCTGACCCCCGCGGGTGCGGGGAGGACTGGAGGGCGCCGTTGCCGCTCTGCGGAGACTCCGGCTGACCCCCGCGGGTGCGGGGAGGACCAGCGGGTGGTTCGCGTGTGCCCGCGGGGCTCCGGCTGACCCCCGCGGGTGCGGGGAGGACAAGCCACTCCGCGTAGGCCGCGGCCCTGGTGGCGGCTGACCCCCGCGGGTGCGGGGAGGACCGGCGCTGTCAGCGCGTACCGGCCCGGGCCGGCGGCTGACCCCCGCGGGTGCGGGGAGGACATCGGCGTGATCAAGGACAGCAAGCGGAACCGCGGCTGACCCCCGCGGGTGCGGGGAGGACGCGCAGGCGTTCTGGGCCCCGGCCCGGGAGATCGGCTGACCCCCGCGGGTGCGGGGAGGACACTTTCCGACCTGGGGTGATGCGGTGGCTTTGCACTTTCTTTGCTATTCCTGATGTGGCGTCGGGTGAGTCGGCCAGGACCAGGAGATCTGTGGAAGTGTCAAAGAGCCGGAGACATCGTGCCACGTGTCAATGACGCCTGGAGGGCTAACCATCGCGGCCGGCCGTGGGCGCTCGCGGGGCGTCCGCAGAGACGAAGCCGTCCGAGTACCCGGCCCGCCTGCGCGTCGTCCGGTAGATTCGGCGGCCGGCTGATCGGCACACGAAGCGGCTGTGGGCCGCAGGTTCGACGCAGGGGGCAACGGGGTGCGGACCGGGGACGGGCGGGGCCAGCGGGTCGGGGATCTGCTGGATTGCTGGCGGGCGATTGAGTTGTTCAGTCCGCCGTCGATCCCGGAGGTGCCGCGTAAGCGCCGTGCCGGGCGGCTCCGGGCGTCGGACACGGTCGTCGTCGAGGTCACCCCGGCCGCGGGAGGGACGGCGCCGGTGTTGCCGTGGGCGCCGGAGCACCCGGAGACGGCGGCGTGGCGGGCGCCGCGGGGGACGGTGTGGCGGCACGAGGTGTACGGCGGGGTGTTCGACCTGGAGCGGCTGCGCCGGGCGATGATCGCCGCTCTGCCGAAGGGCACGGAGTCGGATCCGGGGGTGCCGGACGAGGAGCTGCGGCTGCCGGGCGGGAGCGCGATGTTCGCGCTGGTCCTGGACGAGCACGGCCGCCCGATCGGGGACACCTCGGTGGTGTCCGCGTGCGCCTGGGCGACGGGACGGCTCTTCGACCCGGGGCCGTCGGCGGCCGGATGGCTGGACGGGTTCGAGGAGTTGGGCGAGGCCTTCGAGGTGGCGGTGGGGCGGCTGGCCGCCGCGCCGGTGCCGTACGCACCCGCTCCTGCTCCCCCTCGCCTGCCGAACCCCCTGCTGTCGCGGCCCGTGGGCGCGGCGCCCGTACGGCAGGAGGCCGCCCCCGACGGCGGATGGCGGCAGCTGCTCGCGGAGATCCTGGGCGGCGCGGCGGTGGCGGCGGTCGGGGCGCTGTTCGGCGAGGTCGCCGGGGCCGCCGTGCAGGGGGCGGCGGAGCCGCTGGTACGCCGTGTCGCCGAGTGGTCGGCGGCCCGCCGTCCGAACCGGGAGGACGCGGCCCCGGGGAGCTCGGCCCGGGAGGGCTCGGAAGACCGTCGCCTTCCGAGCCCCGGGCCCACCGCCCCGCCCTCGCCGAGCCCGGGAGCCGCCGACGCGCGGTCACCGGACGGCGAGGCCGCGGACGACACCGGCAAGCGCCCGGTCACGCTCGCCGACCTCGTCGCCCTGACCGCCCAGATCGCCCACCTGTGCGGGGTCGAGGAGCACCTCGACCCGCGGGTGATCCGGGTCCAGAGCAGGCTGGTGCGGCTCCCCCGCGACCCGAAGGACAAGCCCGCCGCCCCCCAGCCGTTCCTCAACAGCCTCCTGCCGCCCGACCTCGCCCGCGTCCGCGCCGCGCTCGGCGACGACGCGGCCGGCGGCCTCGGCCCCGCCCTGCAGGCCTACCTGACCGACCGCCGGGACATCCCCCTCGACGCCCGCATCGATCTGCGCGAGGACCGCCTCACGGTCCTCGAAGGCGTCGACCCGGCCCTCGTCCCCGCCGGGCGCTGGCCCGCCAAGGCGAGCCACCCGCTCGCGCTCAGCCAGCAGTTCGCGGTCAACCGCATGCTCGCCGACCGGGCCGGACACGACCGCGCCGCAGACGCGAACGCCGACGCCGGCGGCCTCTTCTCCGTCAACGGCCCGCCCGGCACCGGCAAGACCACCATGCTGCGGGACCTGGTCGCCGCCCTCGTCGTCGAACGGGCCGCCGTGATGGCGACCTACCGGCGGCCCGAGCAGGCGTTCACCGGTTCCGAGTGGCGCGGCAGGGACCGCCAGGGCCGCCACGCCCGCTTCGTCTACGCCCTCGACCCGCGACTCACCGGCCGCGAGATCGTCGTCGCCTCCTCCAACAACGGCGCCGTGGAGAACATCACCGCCGAACTACCCGGCGCCGACGCCCTCGACGAGCACTGGCACGGCGGTCCCGACCACTTCTCCGACCTCGCCTCCGCCCTGCTCGGCGGCGCCCCCGCCTGGGGGCTGGTCGCCGCCGTCCTCGGCAACAAGACCAACCGCACCCGCTTCACCGAGCGCTTCTGGTGGGGCCGGCTGCCCGAGGATGAGACCGCCGCCCGCGCCGCCGCCGGACTCCCACCGCTGCGCGGCATGAACGAGATCCTCGGCGACTGGATCCCACCGACCCCCACCAAGCCCGCCACCCGCACCCAGCGCGGCGACCACACGCGCGCCACCGCCCGGAGCACCGCCGCCCCCGCCGCCGACCGGAGCGGCACCACCGCGCCCCTCACCGCCCCCGCCCACCCCGTCCCCTCCTGGCGCCAGGCCGTCGCCGCCTTCCACACCGCCCAGACCGAGGTCGAACGCCTGCGCGCCGAACGCGCCCGCCTCGCCACCGCCCTCGCGGACACCCGACCCGAGCACGCCGACGCCCGCCTCGACACCCGGCGCGCCGCCATCACCCGCGCCGACACCCGCGCGGCGGACGCCCGAGCCCGCCACGACGCCGCCCTCACCGCCCTCGACACCGCCACCGAGGCCGTCCGCACCGCCGACGCCGCCCACCGCGCCGCGACCGAGCGCATCCCCCACGCCCGCCAGGACCTCGCCGACGCCCGAGGCCTCCTCGCCGCCGCCCGCGAAACCGCCGAACACCACCGCCGCCAGGTCGAAGCCCTCACCGCCCTCCACGACGAACCCCCCGCCCCCCAGCCCGGCCTGCGCGCCGGCCTGCGCCGACTGCTGCAGAGCACCGCCGAACGCGAGGCCGCCGAACAGCACCGCCACCAGACCCGGGCCGAACTCCTCACCCAACTCGTCCAGCAGCGCACCGCCCTCGAGGACGCCTACGACCACATCGCCCGCTGCGTCCGCGCCCAGGACCTCGCCGCCGACGAACTGCGCACCCGCTCCACCACCGCCCTCACCGAAGCCGCCACCGCAGTAGCCCAGGCCCGCGCCCGCGAGGACACCGCCCGCGCCGCCGAATCCGCCGCGTACGCCGCCGCCGAGAAGGCCCGCGAGGACGCCTGGGCAGCCCGCCGCGACCTGGAGGACGCCACCGCCCGCCTCGACGCCGCCCACCGCACCCTGCGCGAAGCCGCCACCACCCTCCCCTCCCTGCCCCTGGACTGGCTCCACCTCGACGACCACGACCAGGAACTCGGCGCCCCCTGGTCCGACGACGCCTGGAACACCGCCCGCAGCGACCTGTTCCTACGCGCCCTCGACCTCCACCGCGCCCTCGCCGCCCACACCGCCCAACGGATCCGCCGCAACCTCCAGGTCCTCGTGGACCTCATGACCGGCCACCACGGCCCCGTCCCCGACGAACAGGTCCTGCACGCCTGGCAGACCCTCTTCCTCCTCGTCCCCGTCGTCTCCACCACCTTCTCCTCCCTCGGCAGCATGTTCGCCCGCCTCGGCCGCGCCTCCCTCGGCTGGGTCCTCGTCGACGAAGCCGGCCAGGCCACCCCACAGGCCGCCGTCGGCGCCCTGTGGCGCGCCCGCCGCGCCGTCCTCGTCGGCGACCCCCTCCAACTCGAACCCGTCGTCACCATGCCCGCCGCCCTACAACGCCGCCTCCTGCTCGCCCACCGCGTCGACGACGCATGGCTGCCCAGCGCCACCTCCGCCCAGGCCGTCGCCGACCGCGTCAACCGCTACGGCACCTACCTGCCCGCCCCCACCGGCGCCGAGCACGACACCGTCTGGGTCGGCTCACCCCTGCGCGTCCACCGCCGCTGCGAAGACCCCATGTTCACCGTCAGCAACGACACCGCCTACGGCGGCCTCATGGTCTACGGCACCCGCCCCCAGCCCTTCCCCGACCCCGACCACGACGGCCTCCTCCCCAGCCGCTGGCTCGACACCCCCGACCCCGACCGCCCCACCGACGCCCCCTGGGGCGAACGCGACCGCCGCGCCCTCACCTTCCTCCTCCGCCAACTCGACCGCCACGGCGTCGACGTCGACCGCCTGCGCATCATCGCCCCCCTCCGCGCCCTCGTCCGCGAAGCCCGCGAAACCTGCCGCACCCTCCCCGGCTGGACCCCCGAACACATCGACGAACGCTGCGCCACCGTCCACCGCGCCCAGGGCAAGGAGGCCGACGTGGTCGTCCTCCTGCTCGGCGCCGGAGGCCGCCCCGGCGCCCGCGCCTGGGCCGCCCGCACCCCGCACCTCCTCAACGTCGCCGCCAGCCGCGCCAAACGCCGCCTCTACGTCGTCGGCGACCGCGCCCTGTGGGCCCCACTGCCCCACTTCGACGTCCTCGCCGCCGAACTCCCCGCCTACGACCACCTCGGCGACCGCGACACCTGGCCCCTGGACGGCCCCGAACCGACCGCCGCCCCACCCGCGTAGCGTCTCCGCCCCGACCCTCAGACCGCGTTTGAGATCTTCCTTGAAGCTGTAGGGCCCGGCTGAGGATGAAGGACTGGCAGGACGATCCGCGTCGGTGATCGATAGGATCGGCAGGTCGGAGAGGATGTGATCTTGCAGGTTCTCTACAGCAGGGAAACCAGAGAGCTCGAGCTCTCTGGGACGCGTCGAGAGCTCCTGGCGCTCGGACAGTTGCTGCGGGGTAAGGCTGGAAGCTGTGATCTCTCCGAGAACCGGCAACCCATTCCCTACGAAAGGTCGCTGTCCGAGATCGCGTTCCGGGAGGATCCGGAGCACGACACCGCTTCGATCGCCACGGAGGACCAGATCCTAAGGATCCAGGGAGGGCGGGAGGCTCTCGACCTCCTCGCCGACAACATCGAGGACTTCGCATCCGAGGCCGACGCAAGCGATCACTGCCACGTCGACTCCCCGACATACGACTACATAGCGCCCGAGTCGGACCCGTTGGTGATTGCGTTCACGAGGTGAGCGGAGAGCCTTCGGGCGCACGGCAGTTGAGCCCGCAGGCCTCAGCGCGCGAGAACGATCGTGGGCCTGGTCGGCTTGCCGGTCGCCCTCGGGTGAGACGACGGACCATGACGCCGATCATCGTCCAGCGGATCACCGTCTCCGAATGGGCGAGGCTGGTCTCGTAGTCCCTGGCGAGGCGTCGGCGGGCGATGAGCCATGAGAAGGTGCGCTCCACCGCCCACCGCTTGGGTTGCACGTGGAAGCCGCGCTGGTCGGGGCCTCTGCGGACGATCTCCAGCTCACGGCCCAGGATCTGGGCGGTCCAGTGGGCCAGGCGCCCGACGAAGCCCTGGTCAACCCAGACCTTCGGCACCCCAGGGTGGTCGAGCCTGGTCCACAGCAACGGTCGCTTCGCCATCGCGGTCCTGGATTCTCACCGCGACAACGTGCCACGAGCAGGCCGAGGGCGTCGGTGACGATGAACCTCTTGCGGCCCTTCACCTTCTCGCCCGCGTCGTAGCCCCTGGTTGCAGCGGGGACGGTATCGGCGGTGCGGACGGACTGCGAGTCGATCAGGCCAGCGCTCGGCTCGGCGTCGCGGCCGTCGGCTTCACGGACCATGCCGCGCAGGGCGTCATGGATGCGCTCAACCGTGCCGTCGTCGTACCACCACGTGAAGTACCAGTACACCGTCGGCCACGGAGCGAAGAGCAACGGGGCACGGCAGATCTCAAACGCGGTCTCACTGGGCGTTTCGTCCGCGAGGGAGCCGATTGATGCTGGTTTCCGAGCCGTTCGATCGAGCCGCTTGAAGGGGCTTCCGGGGCTGTTGGGACAGCAGCGCCACCACTGCACGAATGTCCGCCGGAACTGCGCCGTTCCTCCTGTCTCATCCCAGGAAGCCAGGTCGAGTCGTACTTGTCCGCCGAGCGCCGCGGCCTCTGGTCAAAACGGCAATCGCGCAGTATGCCGTCATCATGACGGATCGCCGACCGTACCCGAGCGACCTGTCCGACGCCCGCTGGGCGCTGGTCGAACCCACCCTCACCGCGTGGCGAAAGGCCCGCACCGAACGCGCCCTCGCGTTCGGCCGGCCACCCGAGCACGACCTGCGCGACCTGCTGGACGCGATCCTCTACGTCGACCGCACCGGCATCCCCTGGCGCTACCTCCCGCACGACTACCCGCCCTGGGAGACGGTCTACGCCTACTTCGCCCACTGGCAACGCGACGGCGTGTTCGAGCAGCTCAACGGCCTCCTACGGCGCCTCATCCGCACCGCCGAAGGCCGCAATCCGGCACCCACCGCCTGCATCATCGACTCCCAGAGCGTGAAGACCTCCACCAACGTCCCCGCCTCCACCCAAGGCATCGATGTCGGAAAGAAGATTGTCGGCAGGAAGCGGAACATCGTCACCGACACCCTCGGCCTCCTGCTCGCGGTCCTGGTCACCGCCGCGAGCGTGCACGACGGCACCGCCGGGCGGCACCTGCTGACCACAGTGGCCTGCGAGCACCCCACCATCCGCAAGGCCTGGGCCGCCATGGGCTACAAGAACACCGTCGTCGAACACGGCGCCACCCTCGGCATCGACGTTGAGATCGTCCGCCGCGACCCCGCCACCAGGGGATTCGTCGTCCAGCCCCGACGCTGGGTCGTCGAACGCACCCTGGGCTGGCTCATGAACCACCGCCGCCTGGCCCGTGACTACGAAGCCCTGCCGGCCCGCTCCGAAGCCATGATCCACGTCGCGATGATCAGCCTCATGACCCGTCGCCTCACGGCGGATCCACCCCAACCTGACGGGGAACCTGACCTCGACAAACCAGGAACGAAACGCCCACTCAGGCCACGGCGAACGCGCCCGCGCCGCCCAGCTCAGACCAGGACGCTCGCCCCGGCTCACAGTTCCCGGCGCCGTCCCGGCCGGTGTTCTATGAGGCGGCCGCTGAGTGCTCCTTGAACTGCGGGTGCGTGTCCAGGAACGGCTGACCCCCGCGTGTGTGTGGATGGAGAGGGCCGCCGCCGTCCTGCGCACCGTACGGCTCGGCTGACCCCGGCGTGTGCGAAGAAGAGTTGGCGTCCAGCGCCGAGATGGTCAGCTCGTACGGCAGACCCCCGCGTGTGCGAGGAGGAGACGACCGTCCCGATGCGATCATGACGCGCGCCCGGCTCACCCCTGCGGGTGCGGGGAGGACACGTCTTCCATGCGCAGGAACTCCGGCTGAACCGGCTGACCCCCGCGGGTGCGGAGAGTTCCGCGACCTCGGATCCACCTACGCCCAGGCCGACGGTTGACCCCCGCAGGTGCGGGGAGGACATCTGGGCCGAGCACGAGTTCGGCGGCGACGTCGGCTGACCCCGCGGGTGCGGGAAGGACAGGCCGCGTGGCACCAGCTCATCGTTCATGATCGGCTGACCCCCGCGGGTGCGGAGAGGAGCCGGTCCCCAGGTCAGAGGCGGACGCGCCGAGCGGCCGACCCCCGCGAGTGCAGGGAGGAGAGGTGGTACTCGACCGCTTTCGCCTTCTGGGACGGCCGACCCCCGCAGTTCAGGGAGGAAGCGTGGCCCCGGCCGCGAGCGCGTGAAGGGGCGTGCATCCGGAATGGGGAGTGGAGGCCGGGTCTCTCCGGTACCTATTGATCCGACTCACCGTTCAACACGGCAGCAGAACGCCGCGTTCGCGGATGACGAGTTCTTCGCCCTCAGTAAGGCTCGCGTACGCGATGACCTCATCCAACAAGCGGAATGCGCCGCCGATCTCTCGGCGGGCGGTGACGATTCGTTCGGCCATGTCAGAACTGACATCGAGTACCTGGGAGATCGTCTGAGCGTCGGCGCTGTTCAGATCCAGCAGGCCGCCGTCGTCGTAGCCGGTGCCTCGGCCCGGTCGGCCGATACCCAGTTCACGGGCCATGGCGGGATCATCCTGAACGATGCGACGCGCCTCGGCGCGCAGAGTTCGGGCCTGTTGGACGGCAGCGAGAGCACCAACGGGCTCTGGCGAGAAGGCCGGCAGTGGTTGTTGAGTGCCATAGATCAGGGCCCGGTACGGAGACAGGAGGATCGGGGCGATGATCATCCCGGCGAGCGCGGTGAACCCTGCAGCAGGAGGAATGATGAGGCCGATCGCAAGGATGACGGTGAACACAATGGCCAGTCGGCGAGCCTTCGCCGCGTCCCGCGAATGAGCCCGAGATAGTCGCGTGGTGGCGTGCCAGAACGGTGCGCAGGCGAGCAGGCCGATGCTCAATATCGGCGTAAGGACGTACCAGAGGCCGGGGCGACGCTGGGCGGCTTGGGTGGGGTGCTGACTCACGAAGGCAGCGTATCGATGACTGAGCGTCAGATATGCTCGTACGGGAGGACCGGATTGACTTGCACCGAACTTCGCGGAGACGCCCGGTATCCACCTGCTCTGAGGTGGCTGACCCCCACGTGTGCGGGGAGGCCCAGCGGCGACCGGAAATCCGTGTCGAGCCGGGAGCGCGAAGCCACCCCGGCGCCGCTCGACGACATCACCGCGATGGCGCATGTCCTTGGCGTTGCAACCTGGCGCCTGTTCTACGGGTAGCCCCAGCCAGCCAGCCAGCCAGCCAACCAGCCGCGCCGCCGCACGGCCGGCCAGGGAGCTAGCGGCTACTCCGGCTCGCCCTCGACCACGTCCGCCGGGCAGCCGACGTGGTCGATGATCCAATCGGTCAGGGCCGTGCGGATGCCGTCGTACAGGCCGCGCCCGTACTGGCCGCAGTCGCGGCAGTAGCCGCTCGTCTCGGGCTCGGCGTCGGCCGGCAAGGGTTCCCCGGCAAGGTTCACTCGTTGGCCTGCCTTGCGGGCGCGGGGCCGTAGAGGGCCTCCAGCTCGTCGGCCTCGCTCAGGGGCGGCGCCCCGCGCCTCTGGCGTGACAGCTCAACCATCTCCACGACGCCGGCGACCGCCGCACGCCACTCCGGAGAAGTCGGATCGAAGTCAGGCATCAGGTCTCCTGGGGGCATCCGTCGGCGCAGACCACGACGGCCCAGCCGAGCGGGGCGGACTTCTCGCCGGTCGGCGTGTAGTGGTGGCCGGCCGGGACCAGATCGCCCCCCTCCTGTCCGCAGCGAATGCAGGCCTCAGCCTGTAGCTGGGCTCTACTGGGAGAGGGGGATTCCGTCACGACTGCATCGTCGGCCCACCTGATGGGACGTCATACTGCGTTTCGAGGACGTTTGGGACGTTTCACTGGTAGACCTTGAAACGTCCCGAACGTGGAAGGAGAGCCGGTGAATAGCCCCCTGCGTGAGGCGATGGCCCGTGCCAACATGACCTCGCCCCGGCTCGCGCGGTTGTGCGGCGTCGACCCCAAGACGGTCGATCGCTGGCTCGCGAACCCCTCGCGCGAGCCCCACGCCCGGCACCGCGCGGTGGCCAGCCAGGCCCTCGGCGAGGAGGAGACCGTGCTCTGGCCATCCGTGCAGCAGTTGGTGAAGTCGGGTCCGGATCGGGAGCTGGTCCAGATGTACCCGTACCGGTCGGCGGCCCCGGCGACCCTGTGGCGCCAGCTGGTGAGCGGCGCTGAGAGGGAACTCGCCTTCGCCGGTTACACGAACTACTTCCTGTGGCTGGAGCACGCGAACTTCGGCGCCCTCCTGCGCAAGAAGGCGGCTGCAGGCTGCCGGATCCGGTTTGTCCTCGGAGACCCCGCGAGCCCGGTCACCCGGCAGAGGGAGATGGAGGAGGACGTCCCGCTCACGCTCTCCACCCGGATCGAGGTGACGCTCTCCGAGCTGGCCAAGCTGCGCGACACCAACATCGAGGCGCGCTACGAGACCGGGCACGTCAGCCTGTCGGCTTTCCGCTTCGACAACGACATGATCGTCACGCCGCTGCTGCCCGGTAGGATCGGCCACGACGCCCCGATGATGCACTTCAGGCGAGCCCAGGACGACGGCGTGTTCGACCGCTTTGCCGGTCACATCGAGGACCTGTGGGCCAAGGGGCGCGATGTGTGGACGATCCCGGAGGTGCAGCATGCCCAGGCGTGACTACGAGGACGACCCGAACGCCCCGAAAGCAAACAGCCTGGTCCCCGCCGCGAGCGTCGTCGTGGTCGATGACGCTGGCCGCGTCCTCCTTCAGCGCCGCACAGACAACGGTATGTGGGCTCTGCCGGGCGGGAAGATGGACCTCGGTGAGTCCCTCGCCGGGTGCGGTATCCGCGAGACCCGAGAGGAGACCGGCCTCGACATCGAGATCACCGGCATAGTCGGCACCTACACCAACCCCGGACACGTCTTCGCCTACGACGACGGTGAGGTCCGGCAGGAGTTCAGTATCTGCCTGCTCGGCCGGCCGACCGGCGGCCGGCTGCAGACCTCGGACGAGTCGTTCGAGGTCGCGTGGTTCACCCCGGCTGAGACGGACGAGCTGCCGATGGTGCCCAGCATCCGCAAGCGGCTCGCGGATTGGCGCTCGGGAGCGATCCCGGTAGTGCGCTGAGCTTTGACACGACCAAGCGCCCGCGCCCGAGCCGAGCGGGGGCGTAGTCACACGTCGAGGCCGGCTGACCCCGCGCGTGCGGGGAGGAGGCGTGGAGCGACCAGCACGACTACGCCGGATCCGGCTGACCCCCGCGTGTGCGGGGAGGAGAAGTGCCAGCTGTCGAAGTTCCCCGAACTCGGCGGCTGACCCCCGCGTGTGCGAGGAAGGAGCGGCGGGTGGTCGACTCCGAGGTGATCGACACCGGCTGACCCCCGCGTGTGCGGGGAGGAGGATTCCACCAAATGACTGGCCGTGACTAACTGTGGCTGACCCCCGCGTGTGCGGGGAGGAGGTCCCGAACGGGGTGCTCGCCTCGGTGCCGCACGGCTGACCCCCGCGTGTGCGGGGAGGAGCACACTACGCCGGGGGTTTTTGCATGACCGAACGGCTGACCCCCGCGTGTGCGGGGAGGAGCCCTCCACCCCGACCTCACCGAGGAACACCGCCGGCTGACCCCCGCGCGTGCGGGGAGGAGCTCGCCAACCGCAGCATGATGACGATGACCGGCGGCTGACCCCCGCGTGTGCGGGGAGGAGGCGTGCAGGCGGGCCTCGGGGGCGGTGAGCGCCGGCTGACCCCCGCGTGTGCGGGGAGGAGGATCCTGGCAGTCCGGGCGGAGAACGCACAGAAGGCTGACCCCCGCGTGTGCGGGGAGGAGATCGAGCGGTTCCTGGCGCTGGCCTCCGAGTCCGGCTGACCCCCGCGTGTGCGGGGAGGAGGAGACGGTGACGTGGGTGGCGGCGTGCGACAGGGGCTGACCCCCGCGTGTGCGGGGAGGAGGTGGTGGATGCCGGGCACGCTGACGCCGTTGACGGCTGACCCCCGCGTGTGCGGGGAGGAGCGAGGAGCAGTGCCGAGATGCTCAACACCGCCTGGCTGACCCCCGCGTGTGCGGGGAGGAGCGGCCCGATAGCTCCATCTCCAACTCCTCCTCCGGCTGACCCCCGCGTGTGCGGGGAGGAGTTCCGAGTGGCCGCGAAAGGCGGTTCCGGGCACGGCTGACCCCCGCGTGTGCGGGGAGGAGCACGTCCGCCGGGCCGCCATCGCCGCCTTCAACGGCTGACCCCCGCGTGTGCGGGGAGGAGGAACGTCGACCAGACTCCTGCCGCACCGCCCGCGGCTGACCCCCGCGTGTGCGGGGAGGAGCTGTTCACGGCAAACCTTATTATCGACCCCTACGGCTGACCCCCGCGTGTGCGGGGAGGAGCACTGCTACCGGCGACGCGCGCGGGGGGGCCGCGGCTGACCCCCGCGTGTGCGGGGAGGAGTGAGCTTCCAGTCGCCGCCGGTCCACGACAGCGGCTGACCCCCGCGTGTGCGGGGAGGAGACTTCCTGACCTGCGGCGCAGCAGGGGCTTTGCTATTTCTTTGCCGATGAGATGTTGGTACCGAATGCTTGCCACTTCGTTGCCGTAGGGGGCGCGGTTGGGCTGTTGAGGAGTCAAGGAGCGCCTGACATCGTGCCATGAGCGGGCCTGGCAGCGTCCGCGGAGTGTCGGCGAGGATGAGCCGCCGAATCGCATCGGCGGCCAGACCCGTAACAGCTGTGGTGTCCCGCCTCGCCTTCGGGAGAGGCGGGACACCACGGGTACGTCAGCCGCTGGTCGTCAGCAGACGGTTGGCCAGGGCGTCGGCGAGACGGTAAGCCTCGTCGGCTGACAGAGTGCGGCAGATGGCGTCTGCCAGTTCCTCGACGTTGTGCCAGTCGACATCGGCGAGCTCCACCGTCGGGGTGGGGGCCGCCGGCTTCTCCCGCTGCTCAGGCATCGGGAGCGGCTCGGAATTTTCCGCGGAAAATCGGTCAGCGCTAGGCGTGGGCTCAGCGCTCGCGAGCGGAGCCTGCGGCGCGGGCTCCGGCCGGGAGACGGGAGGTACCACTGGCTGCGGCGCCGCCGGCGCCGCCTCCGTGACTGGCTGGGCGGCCGGCGCCGGCGCGACCACCGGCTGCGGAGCCGGCACCTCGGCAGGCGCCGCCTTGGCTGCGGCCTTGGCCTCCACCCGCGCCGCCCGCTTCGCCGCCACCGCGTCGGCATCGGACTGGAGCAGCTGCTCCAGCTCCGACGTCTGCTCGGCCAGGGACATCTCCTCGATGCCCTTCACCGACCCCAGACGCCGCGCGACGTTGATGGAGATGCCCTCCTCACCACGCGCCTTGGCACGCACCTGCCGCTGCAGCTCCGGATGAAGCTTCAACAGGTTCTTGCGATGCGAGATCCAGCTCTGAGACCAACCCTCCGCCTCGGCGGCCTCCTTGGCGGTCGGGTACTGCGCCACGATGAGTAGGACCGCATTGGCCTCCTCGATCGGGTCGAAGTCCTTCCGCGCCATGTTCTCGTCGAGCGCCGCCCGCAGCAGGCTCGCCTTGGACTCCGCCACCGTGTCGTCCACGACGACGAGCAGCTGCTCCCGCCCGTACAGCTGCGCCGCGGCGCGGCGGCGGTTGCCGTTGACGATGACGACGTCCTGCGGACCGGCCCCGAGCGCCTGCCGGTCCTCCGGCCACAGCCGCAGGTAGGCGTTGGGGGTGACGGCGAGGCAGCTCTGGAGCTGGCGGTCCTTGATGCTCGCCAGGTCGGAGAGGTCACCCAGCTCGTCTCGGGGATTACGCGGGTTGGGCAGGCAGTTGGCGGTGGGGACCCACCGGGCCGGGGTGTCCTTGGTACCGCTGTCCACACCCGGGGCGTCGACGACCGGGTCGGCGGCCATGGACGCGAAGGAGACACGACGGCCCGCCATCAGCGACCCCCGTACCCGAGCTCGAGGGACAGGCGGAAAAAGTCCTCGCGCGCCCGGTAGGCGGTGCCGCTCTCCTTGTACTGGGTGACGACGGTGCCCTCGGCGACCGCCCGCGAGTGGATCTTGTAGCGGCGCAGAACGGTCTTGGCGCGCGGCCAACCCTTGGCCGCGATATACGCCTCGGTGTCCTCGAGGTCGGCGCGGCCGTCCCGGGGGTCCCAGTTGTTGACGACGATCCGGAAGGGGATGTCCATCGGCTCGATGACCTTCTGGATGGTGCGGGCCGTCGGGTCGAAGCACAGCGGCTCGGTGATCATCGGGACGAGGACGTCGTCCGCGATCTCCAGCGCCCGGCGCAGGATCTCCTCATCGGCCAGGGTGCCCGGCGTGTCGATGAAGATGTGCTCGTACTCGTCCTTCTCGCCCAGCACGTCGAAGGTGCACGCCGCGAGGTTGACCGTGGTGGTGGTCTTGCCCACGCCGCCCTTCTGGTTGGCGATGACGTGGATCTTCGCGCCGGTCTTCTTCAGGTGGATCAGCTGATCGGCCTGCTCGTGCGCCGCCATGAAGTCGAAGGGCAGGTTGTCTCCCACCCGCTCCGCCCAGACGACGGCGGACCCCTGGGGGTCGGTGGACACGACAAGCACAGATGGCTTCATGATGTTCCGTTCTCTCCGTGGGCTTCCCGGGCGGTGTTGCCCGGTACTGCGGATGCCCGCCGCTCAAAGCCGAGGGCGGCGGACGGGGAACAGCATTCCAGATGATCACGTAGGAGCCTCACCCGACCCGCGTGTCATTGAGCACAATGATCGGATCTGATTCCGTGCCGAGAGTCGACCTCTTCTCTTGAAAGTGGGGTCCCTGGTTTGTTTCTCGGCAGGCATGGCGACGTTTGTGCGGCAGAGGGGGGAGAACGCCTAAAAGGCAGTAACTCAAGCGCGAGAATCGAACCCCGGTTGCTGTGGTCCGACCTGCGCGTGGTGGTTGGGTGAGATCGTCCTCGCCATGGCGTCGTGTGGGAAGATGCTCTGATCCCTCGTGGAGACCCAGCAGTTGGCACGACTGGGCCATGGCGGGTCAAGAAGTTGCAAAGGCGCTGCGTCGCCGCGGCTCGGAAAGTCCCTTCCTCGCACACGCGGGGGTCAGCCGGGCATGCTCGTCACCAGCGACCGTTTCGATGCGTCCCTCCCCGCGCTTTGTGGGGGTCAGCCGTACGGCGCGCGCTTCCCGTTCATCTGGGAGGCTCTTTCCCCGCACGCGCGGGGGCAGCCGGACACGAGCGGTGCGGTGACCACCGAGGTTCGATTCTTCCTGGGTCCGCTGCGGCGGGGAGGCGTACGACAGTCCCCGCCGGGCCGGCACGGCTCGCGGCGTCTACGACGCATGCGGCCCCGCGCCCTCGGTCGCCGACTGACGCACGCTCGCGGCCGACGCGGCCTCAGCGGCGGTGTGACGCCGCCTCGCCGCCTTGACCTCGGCCTGCGACAGCCCGATGCGCTCCGCCGCCTCGGCGGCGTCGGCACCGGTGTCGAGCAGGGCGACGACGAGGGCGTCGGCCGCCGCGGACTTCGCGGCGAGCTTGGCGGCGCGTTCCCGGCGCAGGTCGGCGACGAGCCGCTCGGTCTCCGCCGCGAACTCCTCGGCCTCGCCGAGGCTCAGGATGACGTCCTCGGCCAGGCGCCGGCGCTCGGCCTCGCGGCGTTCGAACCGCTCGGCCCGCTCGGCCGCCGCGAGGCGGGCCTTCTGGCGCGCCGACAGTCTGCGGGCTCCCCCGGTCTCCTGTGTCACGAGATCCCCTCCCCAAGCGATCATCCGTGGGCCCCATTGTGCCGCGCCGGCGTCGCGCGCGGGCGCGATTCGGGCAGGACCCGGCGGCTGCCGCGCCCGCGGCCGGTCCGCTCGACGCGTCCGTCGTCGCCGCACCGTCCGTCCCGGCGCACCCTCATGCCGCGCTCGAAGGCACGTCGCAGGTGCGGTTGTCCACAGCCGTGCTCGGTGAGCCCGGCTGTGGACAACCGCCTCGCGAAGCTCGTGACTGTCTTGATCTAGAAAAAGCGCCGCTTCCCCGAGTACGTCGACCGCTCGCGAACTCGCTCCACGCCGTCCTCGGCTCGCCTCGCACTTTTTCAAGATCAAGACAGTCACACCTCTGACACTCGAGTGACCTTGGCGGCTAAAGTCCCCGCATGATGACCGTCCATCGCCTCAGTGCGGGGGACGGCTACGCCTACTACCTCCGCGAGACGGTCTCCGCCGACGCGCCCCGCCGAGGCGGCGACCTCGGCGACTACTACACCGCCGAGGGCCAGCCGCCGGGCCGGTGGACCGGCTCCGGGACCGCCCTGCTCGGCGTCACCGGGACCGTCACCGAGGACCAGATGCGCGCGCTGTACGGCGAAGGCCTGCACCCGGACGCCGCCGCCGTGATCGCCGCCCGCATCGCCGACGGGGCCACTGCCAAGCAGGCCCTCGCCGCCGCCAAGCTCGGCCGCGCCTACCCCCGCTACAAGGAGCCCGACGGCGAATTCGGCCGCGAACTCGGCGAGGAGGTCGCGGCGTTCGAGCGCCGCCACCGGCGCCCGCCGACCGCCAGCGAACACGCCGCCCTGCGCGGCAAGGCCGGGGCGCGGCTGTTCGTCCGGCGGTACGGGCGCAGGCCCGCCGGCAAGGAGGAGCTCGGCCGGTTCGTCAAGGCGGCCGAGGCCGGCCGCCGGCAGAGCGCCGTCGCCGGGTTCGACCTCGTCTTCTCCGCCGCCAAGAGCGTCTCCGTGCTCTGGGCGCTCGGCGACGCCGAGGTCCGCCTGGCCGTCGAGCGCGCCCACGAGCGGGCCATCGACGACACCCTCGCCTGGCTGGAGGCCGAGGCGACGATGACCCGCACCGGCAGCGGCGGCGTCGCCCAGGAGCACGTCGACGGCGGCCTGATCGCCACCCGCTTCCGCCACTACGAGAACCGGCTCGGCGAGCCGATGCTCCACGACCACGTCGTCGTCGCGAACAAGGTCCGCGGCCGCGACGGCCGGTGGCGCAGCCTCGACAGCGCGCTGCTGTACGCGCAGGCCGTCGCCGCGTCCGAGCTCTACAACGCCCGGGTGCTCGAGGAGGTCTGCGCCGCCCTCGGACTGCGCGCCGAGGCCCGCGAGGTCAGCGCCGGCAAGCGCCCGGTGATGGAGATAGCCGGGGTCGGCACCGACCTGATCGAGGGCCACTCCCGGCGCTCCCTCGGCATCAGGGAGCGCGTCGCCGACCTCGTCGACGAGTACCGAGAGACCCATGGCCGCGAGCCGTCCGCCAAGACGCTGACCGCCCTGATGCAGCGGGCCACCCTCGACACCCGGCCCGACAAGGACCGCGCCCGCTCGCTGTTCGACCTGCGCACCGCGTGGCGTGAGGCCGCCGTACGGGCCTTCGGCGCCGAGCGCGTCGACGGCCTCTTACGCGCCGCCCGGCAGGCCGCCGACGGCTTCCGGGAGGACAGCGCCGTCCTGCGGATCGACGTCGAGACGGCGGCCCGCGAAGTAGTCGACACCGTCTCGGAGCACCGCTCCGTCTGGGGCCGGCGCCAGGTCCTGGCCGAGGCCCGCCGTTGGGTGACGAACGCGACCAGGGGCACCCGCCCGGGCACCGCCCTCGCCGAGGAGATAGCCGCCCGCGCCCTCGCGGCGCACTGCCTCGACCTCACCCCGCCCGATCCCAACCCCCGCTTCGCCCCGCTCACCCGCGACGACGGCGAGAGCGTCTACCGCCGCCGCGAAGCCCGCCTCTACACCTCCACCGCCGTCCTCGCCGCCGAGGACCACATCGTCGCCGCCGCCCGCACCCCGGTGATCCCGGCCGTCCCCGCCGCCGTGTACGAACGCGTCGAGGCCGCCCACCGGGAGGCCCACCCCGACCGCCCGCTCGACGCCGGACAGCGCGCCCTCGCCCGGGCCTTCGCCACCGGCGAGCACCTCGTCCAGGCCGCCATCGGCCCCGCCGGCGCGGGCAAGACCACCGCCATGGCGCTCGCCGCGGACGCGGTGCGCGCCGCCGGTGGACGGGTCGTCGGCCTCGGTCCCTCCGCCCGCGCCGCCGCCGAACTCTCCGCCGGCATCGGCGCCGCTGCCTACGTTCTGCACGAGTGGCTCGCCCGGCGCGAGGGAGCCCACGACGGCGCAACCGTGGAGCCCGGCTTCGAGCTGTACCCCGGGGACCTCGTGATCGTCGACGAGGCCGGCATGGCCGGCAGCAGGCGCCTGGCCGCCGTCATCGCCGACGCCCGGCGGGCCGGCGCCCTGGTCCGCCTGGTCGGCGACCCCGCCCAGCTCGCGAGCGTCGAGTCCGGCGGCGCGCTGCGCCTGCTCGCGGGCACCACGGACGTGGTCGAGCTCGAGAGCGTCCACCGCTTCCGCGTCCCCGGCGAGGCCGCCGCCTCCCTCGCCCTGCGCGGCGGCGAGCCCGAGGAAGCCTGGACCTGGTACCTGAGCCGGGGACGCGTCGTCGCGGGCACCCGGGAGCAGATGCTCCACCAGGTGTTCGCCGACTGGCAGCGCGACACCGAGGCCGGTCTCACCGCCATGATGATGGCCGACGACAACGCCACCGTCGACGAGCTCAACGCCATGGCCCAGGCCCACCGCCTCGCGACCGGACGCCTCGACACCACCCGCGCCGCACGGCTGCGCGACGGCGGCCGGGCCCACGGCGGCGACCTCGTCGTCACCCGCAGGAACGCCCGCAGGAACGTCGTGCGCGGCGGCAAGGACTTCGTCAAGAACGGCGACCAGTGGTCGGTCGTCAGCGTCGAGGACGACGGCTCCCTGGTCGTGCGCCACACCGGCCACCGCGGCCGCGCCACCCTCCCCGCCGACTACGTGGCCCGGTCCGTCGACCTCGGCTACGCCGGCACCGCCCACCGCGGCCAAGGCGCCACCGTCGACACCGGCAGCGGCCTGTTCACCGAGCGCACCGCCCGCGAATCCGCCTACGTCGCGATGACCCGCGGCCGCCGGGAGAACCGCGCCTACGTCGTCCTCGACGAGGGGCGGACGATCGCCGACGTCCTGCACGCCATCGCCCGCAACACCCAGGCCTCCCGCTCCGCCACCGACACCGTCCGCGAGGAATGGGACCGGGCCTGGGGCATCCGCCGACTCGCGGCCGAGTACACCGACGCCCACGCCCGCGCGCTGTCCCTGCGCTACGAGACCATGCTGCGAGACGTCCTCGGCCCCGCGGCCGAGGCGTTCATCGCCGCCGACGCCTGGCCCGCCGTCGTGCGCGCCGTCCGCGACGCCGAACGCGAGGGCTTCGCCCCCGAGCTCATCCTGCGCGCCGCCCACGACGAGCGGGACTTCCACGACGCCGAGGACGCCTCCGCCGTACTGTCCTGGCGTATCGACAACCACGTCGAACAGGCCCGGGACACCCTGCGGACACTGCGGGAGCACGACCCCCGCCGCCCCCTGGCCGACCTGACGGCCGAACAACTCGACTCCCTGGCCGAACGCGCCGCCGAGCGCCGCGCCCACGCGCTGGAGGAACTCCACCGGGCCGACGCCCGTGTGGCCAACCAGCCGCGCCGCGTGAGGGTCGACGGCCGGGAGGTCCAGGCCTGGCCCCACCGCGTGTACGGGGACCGCACCCGCGCCCGGCTCGCCGAGGAGATCGCCTGGACCCGCCGCTACGCCCGTGCCCTCGGCCGCGCGGACCCCGACTCCGCGTCCGCGCGAGAGGCCTACGAGACCCTGGCCGCGCTCCTGCACGAGCAGAGGCTGCGCGCCCGGATGGCGCCGATCGACCGCATGCGCGAGATCTGGCAGCGGGAACCGGGCACCGGCCACGCGGCCACCGCAGGCCAGGAGGGCGTCATCGTCTCCGCGACGATGGGTGCCAACGTGGAGGCACAGGAGGAGGCCCGTCGGCGGGTCGAGCGGGCCGACGTGGTTATCGCGCGGATCCGCGCCGAGCAGCGCCTGCGCCGACTCCTGCCGGACAGCCCCCCGCCCGTCCCCGACCACGGCGGCCCGGTGCCCGAATGGCTCGCGGAGCGCACGGTCGAACGGGACGGGTACACCCCGCCCGCCTGGATCGACCACCTGCGTGAACGCCGCGAGGTCATCGAGGCCGCGCTGCGCCGCACCGGCCGCACCCTCGCCCAGGACCCGCCCGCCTGGGCACGCGTCCTCGGCCCCGTCCCACCGCCGGACCACGACCTGCGCGAGGCCTGGGAGCGCGCCGCCTCCCTCGCCGACGCCTGGCGCACCCGCCGAGGGCTGCGCGACGGCGAGCCCGGGATCGGCGGGCGGCCGGTCGACGAGCGGGACGCCCGGGCCTGGCAGGCGCTGCACGACGAGGTCGCCGAGGTCGGCCGCCGGGCCCGCGCCGTCGAGGCCGCCGCCCGGCGGGGCGATGCCCTGTACCCGGAGACCGGGCCCGAACCGCGCCTCGACTCCCTCGCACCGCTCGTCGCCGACGAGACGCGGGCCCCGGGCGCGGACGGTCCGCCGCTCGACGCCGCGAAGGCCGGACCGTCCGAGGGCCGGGACGTCGCCGTGGCCGAGGACACGACGCCGGACCTCCCCGACGAGGCGCCCGTCGAGGAGACCACTCCCGCGGCGGGCGAACCACCCGCGTGGCAGGACCTCCCCTACGCGACGCTGGCAGACGCCGAACTCACGGACACCATGGCCCACGCCGCCGACGCCGCGGAGAGCACGTACCGGCAGGCGACCGCCCGGGACGCCGAGGCCGCCGCGCTGGCGACCGCACTCGAGCCGGGCGGCGAGGTCGAACAGCAGGTCACACGGCGGGCCGAGCGGGTCGCGGCGATCCTCCGGATGCGCCGGGCCGCCGACCTGATCCAGGCCCTGGAGACCGGGACCGGGTCGGATGCCGCGGACCGGGAAGCCTCGGACATCGAGGAACGGCTCGCCGACACCGCCCTCTTCGGCCGGCCCGCCGTGCGCGGCGCCGACCGTCAGGCCCTGGAGCGACGGCTGACCGCCGTCCGCGAGGCCCGCGCCGAGCGGGCCCGGCGGCTCGAAGACGCCCGGCAGCAGATCGTCCAGGCCATCGCCCAGGCGGGCGACCCCGCCGAACACGAACGACTGCTGGAGAACTGGCGGCAGGCCGGCGGCACCCGGGACACCGTGCTGGAACGCACGAAGGCCTCCCGCCGCCGCGGCCTGCGCGCCGCCTGGGACGAGGCGAAGGCGGCGTGGGAACGCTGGGACGCCCTGCAGGCCTCGACGACGGCGATCCGCCAGGAGATGAACCGCCGCGACGCCCTGCCCCGCACACAGCGCGTCGCCGAGGAGTCGTGGCGGATCCAGGCCGCGCGACAACGCGCCGCCGACCCCCAGCGCCCGCAGGAGCGGCACCAGCCGGCCCATGATCGGGACCGCGGCGGTCGGGGACTCGGTGGCCCGGGGCTGTAGGGCGCACGCGCACACGTGGCCGCCGTGAGTCGTCCAGGACTCGGCGAAGCCCAAGGCCACGCTCTTCTCGAACCTGAGAGGGCGGGCCTCCCCGGCTCATCGGTGTTTATCCCGGCGATCCGTCGATTCCCATCCGTACGCATACTCAGCCGGAATTGAGTGGCCGCCACCGGAAATGAGGAGACGGATTCCCACAATCCGCCGATAGCGAGCGTGAGTTGCCGGTAGGTTGGCTACATGCCCGAACACGACCCGAGTACCGCTCTCCCGGGATCGCCACGCCGGCCGGGAAGCCTACGGGGCCCGATGCCGGACGAGACCGTTCGGGTTCCAACGTCGTCCCCGTTGACACCGGGCGGCTCGAACAGTGTCATCGCGATGCGCGACACCGGCTCGCGGTGTGTGACCGTGCGGCGATCATCCGACAGATCGAGCTAGCGGAGGACGGAGGGGATCGGTGGATATTCGCCGAAGGCAAGGCCCGACCCCGCGACTCGAGGAGCAAGATGACCGAGCACAGCCCGACCGTGTCCATTCCCGACGACGTGCCCACCTCCGTGGTCTACGACATGCTCATCGAGACCGCGACGCACCTGTCGGCCCGTTACGTGGCCCTCTCTGACGACGCCGCCACCGAGGACGGCCGCCGCCACTGGTGGGGCAAGGTCATCGACCTCCGGGACGAGAAAGAGGCAGTCGACGTCGACGACAGGGCCACCATGATCAGCAAGCTCAACGCGTGGACGGCCACGATCCGCGAGTTGGACGAGGAGCGCCGTGGCTGACCCCGCCTCGCACGAGCTGACTCCGGAGCAGCTCCGGGAGGTGTTCGACGCCGAGATCGTCGACTTCGTCTTCGGCGGCCGGACACCCGGCGACCGGCCGGTCGCCATCCTCACCGGAGCGTGCCGCCTGTATGACAGGGGGGACCAGTACGTTGACGACAGGACAGTCCGACGGGGCGGACGGCCCGACCACGCTCACGAGGGGGCAGCATGACCGAACCACCCTTCAACCAGCCGGGCCGCTTTTGGCGCGGCAATCTGCACGCGCACTCCAACCAGTCCGATGGCGCACTGTCACCCGAGGAGACCGTGGCCCACTACCGTGAGGCCGGCTACGACTTCCTGGCGATCACCGACCATTTCCGCGCCAAGCACGGGTTTCCGCTGACAGACACCCGACCGCTGCGAACCGCCGGGTTCACCACACTGCTTGGCGCGGAGCTGCACGGCCCAAGCACTGAGTTTTCTTCGGAATGGCATATCCTCGCCGTGGGTTTGCCGCTCGGATTCCCTCCTCCCAGGCCCGGAGAGACAGGCCCGCAGCTAGCGCGCCGCGCACGAACCGCTGGCGCGTTCATAGGGATTGCCCACCCTGCCGCATCGCTCCTCACCCTCTCCGACGCCGAGAGTCTGGATGCGGCACACGCCGTCGAGGTCTACAACGCCCTGTCCGCCTACGAGGACCGGGGTGACAGCTGGCACCTGACCGACGTGCTGCTCAACCGCGGTCACAAACTGAGTACCTACGCCGCAGACGACTCACACTTCCAGCCCCAGGATCCACCGGCCTGTGCAGCCTGGGTGCAGGTCCGCTCGCAGTCGCTCTGCCCGGAGGCGCTCCTCGCGGCACTCAAAGCAGGTCATTACTACTCGAGCACCGGGCCTGAACTGCACGACATCCAGCTGAGCGACGACCAGATCTCGGTGGCATCATCGCCGGTACGAAAAGTGTTGATCACAGGCAGCAAGCCGGGCAAGCAGGTTCTCGAAGGTACGGACCTCACCGACTGCTCGCTGCCTGTAGCGATGTTCGCGGGCGGGTACTGCCGGGTCACTGTCGAGGACGCGATCGGGGGGCGGGCCTGGAGCAATCCGATCTACCTGGGACCGCAAGCGTAAGTCCTGGCAACACCATTCCTCTGGTCGCCTGACCGATGAAGGAGGCTTCACCATGCTCTGGCCCGCACTGCGAGTGCTCTCCAACGGAGATCTGGCTTCGCACCAATTCCAGGAACTGCTTGGCGTACTGCAGCTCGAAGCGATCCCTCGTACGGACGGCCCCGGGGCGACCAGGAGTGTCGCTCACCGAGCTCTGGCAAGGGACACTTCCACCCGACTCATTCTGGACCTCGCCCGTACCGGCACGTCCGGTTGGGTGTTCACTCTCTTCTTCGACGGGGAACCACCCTCTACTGCCACTGTCGAGGCCTACCGGGTCCTGCTCCGAGGCACCGTCGAACAGTTCGGTCTCGCATTGGTCGAGATCACTCCGGCGGCCAGTGCCGACGAGGTCCACGTCGTGCCTTCGGCGCCGGGTGGCGCGCCGGAATCTACGCTCGCTCCGGCGTGGGACCTCCCGTACGACGACTTGAGTCAGATGTGGTCACACCTCGGCTTGCGGAGGGACGCGCCCCGGGAGGTGAAGGAGATCAAGCTGCGAGAGGTGATGAGCAGCCCTGCCTGGCCCGCGGCGCCGGCGAAACTCCGCCGCCAAGCCGAGTCCTTTCTGCACGGGGCCTGACGGGCCGCAAGCGGTAGAGGGCGTGGGGCACACCGCGGAACTGTAGAAAGAATCAGCGAGGGGGGTCGTGATGAGTGAACAGCCGGTCGACGAAGGGGGCGTTCGCAGCTGGGCACGTTCGTTGCCCGCGATGCTGGGAGACGGTTGGGTCAACTGCGCTCAGGGACACGCGCACTGGGGCCGCTTCGGCGCCGCCGGGCTGCTGCCCGTACACCGTGCTGCGAACGGCGACCTCTACGCCCTCATGCATCATCGGGGCGCGGACACAGACCAAGGAGGTACCTGGGCGCTGCTCGGTGGCGCTAGGGACAGCCACGAGTCCGCAGCTGACGCCGCCATCCGCGAAGCTGTCGAGGAGAGTGACCTGGACCCGGCCCAAATCCGTGTTGAGCGGGTTGTCCGAGACGATCACGGCGGATGGTCGTACGACACCGTGATCGCCACCGTCGATCGGCTGATCACGGTCCAGCCCGTCGAGGGTGAGTCTGTCGCAGTGGCCTGGGTACCCCTGGCCGACCTCCAGAACATGAACCTCCACCCTGGGTTCGTCGCAAGCTGGGCGAGTGTTCAAGCCGAGCTGCAGATAGTGCTGGCCGGGGAGCCGCTTGCTGACGCCCCGGGCGCGCTCGGGCTTCCGGTGCACCCGGTCACCGGCACCCGGGTGGTTGACATGGTGATGCTCGACCATGGGAGCGACTTCGAGAGCAGGGCGCTCGTCGACTTCGAGGACGGCACGCGGGCCGTGTACGAGTCGTTCGCCCGCTCCGAGGGCGCGAGGATCAAGGTGCTCGACGCCTATGTCGGCCGAGCGGTGGGCGCCCGAGTCGCGCTGTCGCACCCGGTGGGGCCCCGCGGCGTATACACCGATCACATGCCCGGTAGGCCGACCCGCCATCAGAGCCTGAGTGAGTTAGACGAGCATGGGGCCCCCTCAACCCGCGATGGTGTGTTCCTCGGGCTGCACTATGCCCTGACCGCCACCCACCGCATCAATGCCGACCACATCATGCTGGGCGCACGGCAAGGTCTGATCGCGGTCGGCAACGGTGCCGGCGCCACCTCACATGGATTGGTCCCCGACGCCGCGAACCCCTTCGTGCGAACCTTCTACCGACAGGTCGAACCTCACGTGTTCGCTTGGGTGGACAACCCGATCCCTCCAGGCGACATCGCGATCATGCGCCGCCAACTCGACGGCTTGCATGCATTGTTCGAACAACTGGGCCGCCCCGATTTGTTCGACGCGGTCATGGAACGGTTCGACCGGGTGGCGGAGCACGCCGTCGGCACCGCGCCGCTCCTGTCCCGGCCGCCCGGCGAACACGTCGAATTGCCCCAGACGCCGACCAGGCAGCACCATTCCCTGGCGCCAGAGCCGGGATCCCCGGAACGAACCGAACACCAGCTGATCAGCGATGCGCTCCTGACTGATGACGGCCGCATCACTCACACTCCCCAGGCCAAGACCATCGCTATCCAGGCCCTAGCCGAGCGGATGCGGTCGCCAACAGCAGAGCTCGTGCTCGCCGCGTTTGGGCTGGGCGTCGGTACGGACATGGGACACCGACTGGGAGATGGCAGTTACGTTCTTGTGCCCCACAACGAGCAGTACCCCTCAATGGGGGCGGACATCTTCCACATCGACGAGCTGGACCGGGCCGATCCCCGGCACGCGTCGGACAAGGTGGTGGGCATGGACGACCCACGCGCCGAAACGCTGGTCCGATGGATCGCGGTCAGCGAATTGATGGGGTCCTGGTCCTACGGCTCCAACAATAACGTGCGTGCGTTGGCCCTCCAGGAGGCCGCCAAGGAGGAGTTCGGCCTCACCAAGGTCCTGGAATGGCGGATGGACCCCAAAACCCGCTCCGCCGTGGACTTGGAGCTCGACTACAACCGCAACGCCCTACGAGACTTCCTGCGCAGCCAGTACCAACTGACCCAGGAGCTTCTCGCCAGTCGGGGAATCACCGAGCTGGTCTCCTACCGGGCACTGGCCTGGCAGGGAGGATCCGAGCGGCCGGACTGGTTCGGTCTGAGCGTCGGCGACACCTTCGAGGCACGTCAACGTCCGTTGGCAAGTTGGTCGTCGGACCGAAAGATCGTGTCCGATTGGCTGGAGCAGCGTGGCGGTGGCCACGCCGTAATCCTCGTCGACCGCAAGCCGGCCAAGGACATCCTGTCGATCCCCATGACCGGCATGGGGTATTTAGGCCAGAAGGAGTGGGTGACGCTTCCAGGGGACGGCCTGGTCACGTTGGACGGCATCTTCACCAGCGCTGCCCCGGCTGGCGCCGCCAAGCGAACTGCGGCAAGCACGAACGTGCTCGGCGGCCCAGACCTCCAGCAGACCGAACCGGCAAAGGTTAGCGGCCCGCCGGAGGGACAGGTCCTCACAGTCCCCGACGCGGCCGACCGATGGCGCCCCATTGCGATCACAGCCCAGCTCGACCCGACCGACCCGCTCGACAGCCGAATGATGAGGATCCTCGGCGCCGAGGAGGAAGCTCCCGAGTGGTGGCCTCGAGACGACTCCGGCTACGCCATCAGGAAACGGGACCTCGACTTTCTAGGTATCAACCCGGTCCAGATCAAGTGGATGCTCACCGGGGAGGCGCCCATGGGTATGACGCCGGCGCTCTACCGCCAATTCGGTGAAGAGATGCTGGAAGCACTGGAGCGCGACGGCATCGACCCCTCCGAAGTCGACATCCGTCTCAAGGGAACCGGCGCCGGGTTCTTCTCCGGAATCCACAAGACGCTGCCGCGTGAGGAAAGCCTGGCCGACAACCCCACAGCAGCGCAGCACCTTCGTGAGTGGTTCGGCACCAGTCAGAACCGCCCCCTGCGCCGACCCTACGATGCCATGTGGCGGTTGGGTCTTGAGTCAGAGCCCAGCGACTTCGACCTCGACATCAACAGTACTGCCATGGTCCGGGCAGCCCGGGCACACTGGCGTGCACATCAGTCTGACCGGTACCCAGGCGACTTTATGGGCGGTCACGGTTATCTGGACAAACAGACGGTGGCGGGCTCCCACTCCGCGCTCGCCGAGTGGGCGGCAAGGTGGGAAGGGAAACTGGGACGGCCGCTGTCACTGGGCGTCTTCGAGTCCAGCGGGCCCTTTGACGCGACTGTACTGGGGCGTGCTCTCTCGTCTCACTTCCGCGACACCGACTGGATCATCCATGCTCCGGACACCCCCACAGCATGGCGCACGCCCCGATCCAGGATCACCACGGACGTCGCCCGGCAGCAGGCCTCGGCGGCCGCCGGCCGCGAAGGCACGACCCGACAGCCCCCGGACGAATCTCGCCCCGCTGGTGCGATCCCCTCAATGCGGGCGGCCGAGACTACGCTCCGCATGAGCGTGGAGGCCGACCGACGGGCCGGTCTGCCGCCCGAACAGCGTCACACGGAGGGGGAACCGCAGGGCCGTCTCCAAGAACAGCGGGCGGCCCCCGAAACGGACCCGCTGCACCCTTATGGGCAGGTGCCGGATGCCGACCTCACCGCGACGCTCGCCTACACCATCGAGCAAGCGGACGCCGCCCGGAGCCAGGCGGCGCAGGCCGAGGCACAGGTGGCCGAGATCGCCGCCTCCCTCGCCCCGGGCGGAGAAGTCGAACAGCGCGTCACCGCCCGCGCCAAGCAGGTGGATACCATCCTGCAGGCCCGAAGGGACGCCGCCCAGGTGGGAGACCTGGCTGCCGACGTTGAGCGGGTCCGCCGGCAGGCCGAGGCGGTGGAACGGCAGCTGGCGGAGCGCAGCATGCTTGGCCTACCGGTTGTGCGCGGTGCCGATCGCGAGACCCTGGAACAACAGCTTGACGACCTGCGCGTGGCCGCCAGGCAGGGTGAGCAGCAGTTGGTCTCCGCCCGGGAACAATCAGGGTCCAGCGCCCGGGCGGCAAGCCCTTCGTCCGAGGACGACGCCGTTCTGGCGGCCTGGCACCAGGCGGGCGGAAGCGTGACGGAGGTGCTGGCGCGCGCCACCGCAGCACGTGAGCGGAACCTGGCCGCTGCCCGAACCGAGGCCCAGACCGCACACCAGCGGGCGGTAGGCCTGGCCACCGCGGCCGGGCAGATCCAGCAGGAGCTGGGCAGGCGCGACGCTCAGCCTCCCGCCCAGCGCGCCGCTGAGGACGCTCAGCGGGTCCAGTCCGTGCAGCAGCAGGTCCAACAGGCCCAGCAGAACGGGCCCGGGGTCGGACGAGGGCAAGGCCGGGGCGGGGCTTCGCGGTGAAGAGTCGGCTGCACCGCCCCCATGCCGTCAGACCCTGATGCTCCTACACGCCCGTGGAGGGCGGCGGCAGGCGGTTGGCTTCGGCCTCCGGGTGGCCGGGGCGACGGTGATTTGGTCCGGGCTGGTGTCGATCCAGTCAGACGGGATTGGCCGGTCGGTCCCGGCCGTGGCCGCGGAGCCCTGTCTGACTGGCGTCGCGAGCGGGGGAGGCGAGGCGCGGGATCAGCAGGTGTAGTTCCTTGATCCAGGTGATCTCACTGAGGGCGGAAGCCTTGGCGGGGTCGCCGGGACAAGTGCGTGCCCAGCCGAGGTAGAGGGTGGTGAGGTCGCAACCCATGAGTCGTTGGTACGTTGATCCGGTGCCCCTCACGATCACGGCCCCGTCCTGGCCTTAATGGCCTGACGTAGCCCCACTTTCCGGCCCGAGCTGGGCCCACCGGAGGGGCGCGTGGGAGTGTTCGTGGGTTGTGTCGGCTTGAGTTAGCCCCACCCTTTGCCGATCCCCGGCTCTACGCGGCCATCTTCGACCGTCTCACCTTGGACGGCACCATCATCGAAACCGGCACCGAGTCCTACCGACTCGCCCAGACCGAAGCGAGGCAGCAGCGAGGCTATCGAAAATCACCTGGAGGTCGCGGCGGCTCCTGGCAGGCTGGTGGCATGGCATCCCTCGGTGATCAAGAACTGAGCACGGCGATTCAGAATGCTGACTCATCGACATGGTCCGTTCGCGCCACTGCCGGGCGGCAGCTTGCGATGTCGGACAAGGTCGACGAGGCGGCGGACGTCATTCACCGCCTCCTGTTGGACGTCCAGAACACTGCCGTCACCCAGGAGACGGCAGTGGCCCTACTCCAACGCAAAGACACCATCGGACTCCGCTGTGTGTTGCTGGCCAGAAGCTACGCGTCAGAAACCTGGACTGCAGATGAGATCCAAGCTGCTCTGGACTGCAACCCCGAATGGATGACGACCGAAGGCGCGGACCGGCTGATCAAGCAGTACCGCGAGCTGGCAACAGACCGGGACGCCGGCATCCGCGACGAAGCCCAACGGCTCCTGGCACAGCTGCGGCCGCGCGAGGGGCTCAGAAGCGGACACCTGACTCTCGACCGATCAGAGTTGCTTGCCGTCGGCTGGGGCCGCGCGAGACCGGAAGCCGAGGCCGGCTCGAGCCGGAAAGACCCACTTCACGACGGCATGGAGCCACCCGGAACTGGAAAGGTGGGGCCCAGTTCAGACCGTTAACGCCACCGTCCCCGTTGCCCGGCAATGCGACGTTCCGTGGGTTGAACGAGAAGCATCCCGGATGACGAGGTTCGAACAAGCGGGTGCCCCTGACGACAATCCATGAGAGGGAGAAACAGATGGACACCGAATTCGACGAGGACGTTCCCACCGCGATGGTGTACGAGGCCCTCGACGAGCGTGCGAATCAGTTGGTCGCCCGCTACGTCAGCCTGCACCGAGCAGCCGACAGCGACGAGGAACAGGCCAAATGGTGGGAGCGCGTCATAGCGGTGCGTGACATCCGACGGCAGGTCCCCGCCTACGACCGAGAGGCGATCATCAGGCAGATCGGTCTGTGGGACGACGAACTTCGGCAGGTCCCGCGTGCCTGACCCGCACTCCTATCAGCTGACCGACGACGAACTGTTAGCGGCGTTCGACTGCCGAGGCGGTGTTCGCGACTTCGTTTTCGGCGGAGCCGCGCCGCAGGCCGTGCCACGTATGGTCCTACTCGGCGCCCAGCCGGCGGCGGGGAAGTCCCAGGCCATGGCAGGGGTCCGACAACGGTATGGGCCCGACACGGTTCCCCTGACCGGAGACCACCTGCGTGTGTTCCACCCCCGGTTCGAAGAGATCATGGGAACTCTCCCTCCGGAGCAGGCCGAACTCGTCACCGGCCAAGCGTCCGGCAGGTGGGTTCGGATGTGCCTGGAGCACGCACGGGATAACAGCTACAGCCTGATCCTCGAAGGCGTCTTCCGGGACCCCGGCATGACACTGCGCACCGCGGAGGAGTTCAGCCAGGCCGGATTCACCGTCGAGCTCGTCGCGGTGGCGGTGCGTGAGGAACGCAGCCGCCTCGACGGGGTCCACCGCTACCTCAACTCCGGCGACGGGCCGGGCCGGTGGACCCCATCGGACCGACACGACCTGGCGTACGCCATGATGCGTGAAACCCTCGCGCTGGCGGAGGCCAGTCCCCATGTGTCCCGGATCGCGTTGACCAACCGCTCAGGTGAGGACCTCTACACCAACGAACGGACTCCGGACGGACAGTGGGGCGGGCGGCCTGCGGCCGTCGCCGCGCTCGACGGCGAGCGCGCGCTGCCGCTGCCCCCGGTGGAGGCGCTGCTCTGGCAGAGCCGTTACCGGGATGTCCTGCTCACGATGGCCACGCGCGGCGAGATCGACGAGATCTCCCGACCCGTGCTCCAGCGGCTCACCCACGACGCCGACGCCATCGCGCGCATGGTCGATTCAGACCCGACCAGCGCGACGCGCCGCGAACACGAGGCCGTCGGGCCGCTGCTGAGGGCCCTGGCGAACGGCGCTCTGCCCGGGACGCAGACAGCGGAGTCCCTGCTGTTGGTGACCTCGGGCCGGTTGGCGGAGCAGAAGACGGCGGACGAGCAGGTGCGGGCGGAGGCCGAGCGACGGGCCGCCCTTCCCTCGGAACTCGGCCTCGCCGAGGAGGAACTTCGGACCCGGATTCAGGAACGACTGCCCGCCGTCGTCGCCGACCAGGCCGCCGGGCCTTACGGCAGCGTGCCGGACGCCGACCTCGCGGCGACGCTCGCCCGGGTCACCGAGGAGGCGGCGGCCGCCCGGAACCACGCCGTGCACGCCGAGTCCCGGGCCGCGGGGCTCGCCGCCGCGCTCGCCCCGGGCGGGGAGGTCGAACAGGGCGTCACCGAACGCGCGAGGCAGGTGGACGCCATCCTGGACGCCCGGTACGCCACCGAGCTGGTGGAGCGCCTGAGCGCCGAGGTCGGGCAGGCGCGGGAGCAGGCCGCCGAGATCGAGCGGCAACTGGCGGAGCGCGGTGTGCTCGGGCGGCAGGTCGTGCGCGGCGCCGACCGCGAGGCGCTCGGACAGCGCGCGGCCGATCTCCTGTCGTCCGCGACGCAGAAGGAGGACGAGCTCATCTACGCCCGCGACCGGCTGGAGTCGGCCAGAAAACTGGCCGGGCCCGCCGACAAGCACGACGCCGTCCTCGGCGCCTGGCAGGAGGCGGGCGGCGGCCACGCCGAGGTGCTCGCGAGGACCGCGGCCTCGCGTCAGCGGGGTGTGGAGGCGGCCCGGGCCGAGGCCCGGGAGGCGCAGCAGCGCGCGAGCGGCCTGGGAACCTCGGTGGGCCTGATCCACCAGGAGCTGGACCGGCGCGGCGCCCAGCCCCCCGCTCAGCGCGCCGCCGAGGACGCCCAGCGGGTCCTGACCGCCCAACGGCTGGCCCAGCAGAGCCGGCAGACGCGGCAGGACGGGCCGGGCCTCGGCCGGGAAGGCCAGAGCCGCAGCGGGCCTTCGGCCTCGCGTTAGCGTCCGGCGTCCTGCGGGCGGGAGCCGGAGGATACGGTGACCACGGGTGACAGTGACGACGCCGAGGGGGCGGGATGGTCGAGATCGAGGTGCCGGGGCCCGAGCCGGACTGGGAGACGGCCCCGTCGTACCAGGGCGGTAAGCGCAATCCGGCGTTCCAGCAGAGCATGTGGCAGTTCGCGGCGAGCTCGTTCCGGGTGGTGGCGGGGTTGCGGCCGCCGCTGGCGGCGCTCGCGGCGCGTCTGCGGCTGACGGTCGAACGCGGCTGGGAGGATCTCGGTCCCGTCGACGTCGCCATGTTCCGCGTCGAGGGGACGGACTTCGCTCTGAGTGAGCTCGAGGGAACCATGCCGCCCTCCACGCTCGTGTGGGTGGACCGTTCCACGGAAGACCCGGAGGCGGCGCTCGACACCCTGCTCGGCGCTCTCGGGATCGGCCGTGAGGCGCTGGTGTTCCGCGGCAGCGTGGAGGACGGGTTCGAACACTGCGACGGGTGGTCTGGATGAGGGATCCGGGGGCATCGATGGTCGAGCTGCGGTGCGAGGCCGTCCGCTGGGTGGACGGCGGTTCGTTCCCGGGGATCGTGGAGGTCCGGTTCACCGATGCGGGCGGATGGCGCTGGTCGTTGGTCGACAAGGCCCCGATCTTCGGCGGCGGGATGGATCTCCACCCTGATTCGGCCTATCCGGTGGAGGTCACCGTCGACTGCATGGTCCGCGAGTGCTCCGGCCCGCCGGACGACGACGGGATCGTCACCGTCGCCACCTCGCCGCACGGTGTCGCGACACCGTGCGGGCGTGAGGAGTTCACGGTCAGAGAGGACCAGCTCATCCGCTGAGATCCGTGAGGGGAGTCGCGCGACTCCCCTCACGGATCTCAGCGGAGCAGCGGGTCCCCGTACGGGCGCGACCGGCACGGAGGCGGCCCATGGGCGTGAACCCGGCGCTCCGCCGGCCACCCCATCCGGTGAACCTGCGGCCGATCTTCGTCTACGGAGCATGCCGAAGGCGCTATGCAGGGAGCCTCAGGCGGTGGCCGACCCGGCCGCCGCGCAGCCGAAAGGGCCCCGCATGATCGCCTCCCGCCTCCTCAGGACCGTCGTCGTGGCCCTCTCGGCGGTCGCGTTGTGGACTCCCGTGACAGCGTCGCCAGCCGTCGCGGCGGCCGGGTGCCACGGCAACGCCTGCGACGGACGGAACCCGAAGGCACAGGGCTGCCAGGGCGACGCGCGGGATGTGCCGGGGAGCAGGGTGCACCCCGGCTCGGCCACGTACCCGGAGGTCTGGGCGCGGTACTCGCCCACGTGCCACGCGGTCTGGGCGAGGGCGGACAAGGCGGACGGCTGGAAGTTCCGCGTCGAGGTCCTGGACGGCCCGTCGTACGCCGAGTCGACGCAGTCCTCCTTCCAGGCGTTCAGCGTGATGGTCGGCGCCGACCACACCTACCGCGTCTGCCTGTTGGACGTGGACCGGCAGTGGGAGTGCGGCCCGTGGCACCGGTAGCGACGTCAGGCTGACGGCGCCGACGGCCCCGCCGCCCCGTGCAGGGCGGCCGCCAGGCGGTTGGCCTCGGCCGGTGCCGGGTGGACGGGGGCGGCGGCGATGCGGGGCGGGTCGGTGTCCAGCCAGTCGTGCAGGTCCTCGCCGGTGGGCCCGCGGCGCGGGGGCGGGGCTAGGTGGCCGTCGTCGCAGGTCGGGGCGGTGAGCAGCGGCAGGGCGGCGTGCAGTTCGCGGATCCACGCGAGTTCGCCGAAGGCACCGACCTGCGGCGGGTCGCCGGCGTAGGTGCGGACCCAGCCGAGGTAGAGGGCCGTCAGGACCTCCAGGACGGGCTCGTGGCCGTCGCGGTACCAGCAGCGGGGGATCCGGCGGTGCAGGTGGTGGTGGTCGATCAGCCAGTCCACCCACACCGCGAGTTCGGTCAGCCGCTGCTGACGGTCGGCGGGCTCCATCGCGGACCACACCCACCGCCTGGTGGCGGGCGCGGCCCCGGCGGCCCCGGCGGACGCGGCGGGCTCGAGAGGCTCAGGCACCGGAGGCCTCCTTGTCGAGCGACAAACCGGGCGACGACCCCGGCGCCGCGGGCCGGGCCAGCCACGCCTTGACGTCCCGGTCGCGCCAGGTCAGCCGCATCCGCACGCGCACCGGCGGACGGTTGAAGTACAGGGCGATCGCGGTGTGCTCGGGGATCTCGCGCAACTGGTGGACCGGCAGCAGGTCGGACTCCACCACACTGGTGGAGGTGGACTCCCGGCCGCCGCCACTGCTGCGCCCGGTGCGCTCCACCAGCTCCTTGCCGAACAGGAACGACATGTAGCGCAGCGTCTCGTCGTCCGCGAGACCCGGCAGGAGCAGCCGCAGGGTGGAGGCGGAGACGATGGTCTTGGCACCCTCGCGCCCCATCCGGGCGACGAGCTGCGAGTAGTCGTGCCAGATCCCGAGGACGGCGATGCCCATGCCGCGCCCGGTGGTCAGCACGTTCGGCAGCTTCGGGTAGCGCAGGAAGTTGCCCGCCTCGTCCACGAACAGGCCGAGTGTGCGGTCCGGGTGCCGACCGACGCGCTCGTAGCGCGCCTCGGCGGCGTGCAGGACGGCGGCGATCAGCGAGGTGAAGTACGGCGCGAAGCGGTCGGCCTGCGACGGCGCCGCGATCAGCACCAGGGTGCCGTTGCGCTCCAGCAGCTCCTGCGGCCGGAAGTCGGTGCGCGAGGCGGCGTCCCGGACACCCTCGCTGCGGTAGGTGGCCGCGAGGACGTTCAGCGTGAACTGCACGCTGCCCTTGCCGTCGTCGTGCAGCGTCGACCACGGCTGGGCGTAGTCCAGCGCCGCCTCCGGGTACCGCTCTTCCAGCAGCGCCCGGACGTGGTCGACGGCCGCCTCGCCCTGGGTGAGCCAGCGCCGGAACGCCTTGATCCCGCCCCCGGAGACGCGGGCCGCGAGCAGCAGCCCGGCGACGATGGCGCGCGCCTGGATCATCCACGGCTCGGCCTTCGGGTCGTACGCCTTCTGGGAGGCGTCGGCCATCCACTCGGCCATCCGCTCCGCGGCCTCCTCGCCGTCGGCGTAGTCCACCGGCGACCAGTGCGCGGTCTTCCACGGCCCGGCGGGGATGCCGGCGGGTGCGATCACCCACACCGGGCCGACGTGGCTGCGCGCCGCGTAGATCTCCTGCAGGTCGGCGGCCTTGGTGGTGGTCACCAGCGCCGGGCCCTGCCACTCCGCCGCGTTGGGGGCGAGCAGACCGGAGGTCTTCGCGGAGCCGGGGGGACCGAACGCGATGGCGGAGGCGCTGCGCTCGATCACGCCGACGACCTTCCGCGTCTCCTGGCCTCGCCCCGCGGTGATGCGGTCCGGCCGCTGGGACGGGTCGTCGGGCAGCGCCATCTCCTTCTCGACCTTCGCACCGCCCCACGTCGCCCCGCCCGCCGGCGAACGGCGCCGCCGCCTGCCCAGTCGCCGCACGACGACCCCGGCGAGAACGGCCAGGAGCACGACCAACAGGCCGAACACGCCGTAGAACAGCCACGCCGGCGGCGCCGGCCGGTAGACCGACGCCGGGCCCCGCGCGACCGACAGCAGCAGCGTGACCGGCAGGGGCTCGGTCATCCGGGGCGGGGCGCCCTCGGACAGCAGCCCGGCCAGCGCCCCGGCCGCCAACGAGGCCGCACCGAGCGAGAGGACCGCGCCCGCGGCGATCCCGGCGAGGAACGTGCCGTCGTCCACCCGGTTGTCCGAGGCCACCTCAGATCACCATCCTCTCGTCCGTCTCGAACAGCTCCTTCTCGGTGCGCGACAGCAGGAGCTGCACGGCGTGCGAGCCCCCGCCGCGGCCGACCTTCCACAGCGCCCGCCCGCGCTGGCCGGCGCCCCAGCTCCCGATCAGGTCGCACTCGGCGTCGGTGAGGCCGATCGCCTCGCGGGTGAGGTTCAGCGGCTTGGTGTCCTGGGCGAGCTGGATGCGCGTCTCGCAGGACGCGATCAGGTCCTTGGCGATCGCCACCGCCTCGGAGCCCGCCGCACCGACCGCCTCGAAGTCGCTCAGGCGGTGGGTGGCGAGCAGCTGGATGGTGCCGGTCGCGCGGGACAGCCGTAGGTCCGCGTCGATCTTGCGGACCATGCTGGAGCCGCCGGACTGCATCTGGCGCCACAGCTCGTCGCGCACGACGATCCACGGACGCCCCGGACGGTCGATCGCCGACTGCGCCCACGAGGAGACGCAGGTCAACACCATCGCCACCACCTCGTCGCCGTACTGCTGCAGGGCGGAGATGTCGACGGACTGGATCGGGGCGTCCCAGTCCAGCGACACCGACGTCTTCTCGTCGAACAGCCCGCCCAGGTGGCCGGAGATCATCGAACCGAGCGCGGAGCGGATGCTGGCCATCTGCTCGCGCGCCGTCTGCACGTCGTCCCCGCGCACCCGCAGCTCCCGCGCCATCGCCGGGGTCGGATCCTTGAGGACCTGGTACACCGACGGCAGGGTCGGGGTGTCCAGGCGGGTGTGACCGGCCCCGCCGAGCGCGCCGGTCACCTCCCGCACGGCGACGTCCAGGCACTCCTCCTCCTGCGGCAACAGCACCCGCTTCAGCTGCAGCTCCAGCAGCGCCTTGCACAGCGTCAGCCGCCGCCGGTGGATCTCGGTCAGCCGCGCCGTCAGCTCGGCGCCGTCCTTGATCAAGTGCAGGTCCGCGCCGAGCGGCCCGGCGTCCAACGGGTTGAGCCGGCCCTGCAGGCCCGGGCCGAGCCGCACCGGCTCGACCCCCAGGTGCCGGCACAGCCGCGCGTACTCACCCTTGACGTCGCCGGCGATCAGCGTGCGGTGCCCGAAGGCCATCAGCCGGAAGCACAGCGCCTTGACGTGCGCGGACTTCCCCGAGCCGGGGATGCCGGTCAGGATCACATTCGGGTTGGTCGCCAACCCCTCCTTCACCCACACGCTCGGGTGCGCGCTGAAGGCCTGCATGGTCAGGGTGTTGAACCCGATGTAAGCGCCGACCGGCGGCAGCGACGCCGCGTGCAGGAACGGGTAGACGCCGCTCGCCCGGCCGGTGTCGGCCCGGAACACCTCGGCCTTGGCGTGCGAGGCGGCCCGGCCCGCGTAGGGCTGGTGCCACCCCTTCTTCGGGGCGATCCGCATCGCCGTCGCCGGGTCCTCCAGCAGACGGGCCCGCCGCAGCTCCCGCGCCGTGGGCTGACGCTGCGCGGGCACCTCCTCGCCCGGGTCGAACAGATCGCTGACCTTCGTCGCCTCGAGCGCGGTGTCGCCGCGGCCCCCGCGGCGCGTGAACAGACCCATCAGATCGCCATCCTCCGCGGCGGCAGCCCCATGCCGAGCGGCAGCGCGGCCGCGGCGAACGCCTCGTCCTGCGCACCCCAGCACCGCCGCAGCTCCAGACCCGCGTCGCTCGCGTCCGCCTGCAGCTCGGCGCACGCCGTCTCCAACTCCTCCAAGTCGGTGACGGTCACCGCGATCAGCGCGACCATGCGCACCACGCCCTGCCCGGAGGCGCGCGCGATGTCCTGCGCCCGGGCGATCTCCGACTCGCGCCGCTCGTCCTCGCTCTCCGATCGGCCGGTCTTCGCCCGCAGCGACCGCGCGGCCTGGCGCTTCGTCTTCTCCTTCGACAGCTCCTTACGGGCCCGGGCCGGACCCACCGGCTCGTACACCAGCGACATCGAGCGCCGGGCGTTCGTCCGAGGCCGCAGCAGCGGCTGCAGGAACGTCGCGTACACCTGCGACTGCGGGAAGTTCCGCACCTGGTACGTGACCGTCCACGCCCCGTCGTGCCGGTACAGGCCCCAGGTGTACTCGGCGGCCGCCGGACCGGCCAGCGCCGGATCGACGCCTGGCAGCACACCCCGGTACGCGGGATCCTCGGCCGCCGCGCCGCGGACGGCCAGCATCTGCTGCGCCTCCGGGTCGTACGCGGTACGGATGGTGGCGGCCACCCGGCGCGGGTCCAGGAGCTCCACCACCTGCAGGCCCGCCGAGGACAGCGAACCGTGCATCGCGTGGAACTCCCGTACGAGGACGGCGGCCGCGCCGACCTGTCCGCCGCCGGCCCCGCGTACGGCCAGGCGCGCCCGGGTCGCCGACAGCGTCACCGACAGGTACGTCTCGCGGATCGTGGCGGCCGGCCCGGCGGAGACCATCAGCTCGTCCAGCGCCTGGACGGCGGCCGCCGGGGCGTCGGGGGTCGCGTGCCGTGCGGTCCACGACCGCAGCGCCTCGCCGTCGTCGGGGAGCGAACGCTGGTGGACCTGGATGCGGGTGATCGCCCCGTCCTCCTTGCACTGGCCGCGCAGGAACGCCGCCCACTGGCGCACCCGGGCGTTCTGCCGGTCGGTGTCCACCAGGGCGAGGCCCGGGAAGGTGACCCGGGCGACGAGGGTGTACGTGTTGTCGATCGGGTTGTGGACGACGCCGAGCGTGCCGCCCTGGCCGTCGGGCGCGGTCAGGATGCGCAGGCGCGCCAGCACGCCGGGCAGGTCCATCGGCTGGTTCCCCTCCTTGTCGGCGGGGGCGAACACCCCGCTGTAGAACAGATTTCGCTTGGTGGCGACCGCGAGCTGGTGCCGGACGGCCAGCAGCACCCACTCCTCCGCAGCCAGGCCCATCACCCGGCCGTAGGCGAGCAGCAGCAGGACACCGGACAGCGGCAGCGCCACCAGGGCGGCCGACCAGCTGTGCGCGTAGACCGGGACGAGGGCGACAACCGAGGCCGCAGCCATCAGCGCGAAGCCCACACCGGACAGGTCGCCGATGAACCCGGACTTCTCACGCTGCCAGCCGGTGTACGTGTCCGGCTCACTGTGCGTCAGGGACACGGGTCAGCTCCCCTCGGGTGTCGGCGGCTTCGGGGCGGGGCCCTGCCGTGGCGGCCGCCACGGCAGGTCGCCGTGTTTGGGCATGAACGTCGGCGTTCCGAACGGGGGAGTGTCGGTGCCGGAGGGCTTCGGCGGCGCTGGTACCTGAGGGATGTGAGCCGTGCTTCCGGCACCTGACGGCAGCACGCGGGTGTCACCGTCGGAGACCGGGCCGGGCGCCGCCACCGGCGCCGGTACCTCGGCCTCCGGTGAGGCCGCGGCCGGTCCGCTCGGCTCTGAGGCCGTCCCTGTTCCCTCCCCCTCCGGACCGCCGGCGGCCGGCGCGGAGGCGCCGCCCGTTCGCGGGGGGACCACGGTCGAGTGGCCGCTGCCCGGGGCGCCGAGGCCCGCGTGCGCGGCGGCGTTGGCGGCCGCGCCTTCGAGCGTGCCGGCCCCGGCGGCGGCGAGCTGGGCCGCGAGCCCCACCGCCCCGCCCACCTTCGACTTGAGGCTGCGGCTCGGATCGCCCTTCCAGAACCTGCTGCCGGCCTGTTCGGGCAGGGAGGACGCGCCGTCGGCCGCGGCCGGACCGGCCTCCTGCTCCAGCGCCTTGGTGTAGCCGGACCCTCCGCCGACGGCGCCGGCTCCGGCCACGGCCAGGCCGCCACCGGCGAACCCGCCGAACATCGCGCCGACACTGGAGCCGATCGAGGAGACCATCCCGGCGGCCACGGAGTTGCCGCCGCCCGCCTCCACCATCACCAGGAACCGGGCCAGCACCGGCCACGCGAACACCGCCAGGAAGAACACGATCAGGCCGACGATCACGTTGCGGATGCCTTCGGCGTTGCCCATGGAGCTGAAGCCGATCGCGAAGCAGGTCACGATCGCGAGCTTGGAGAACGCCATCGCGGTGAACGCGCGCCTCGCCTTGGGCCACCAGTCCTGCGTCTCGTCGCTGAGCTGTCCGGCCAGGGCGACCGGCATGGTCGCGATCAGCACCATGATCCCGGCCTGCCGGACGAACATCTCGATCCACAGCGCGCCGATCACCAGGATCGACAGGATGCCGAGCACGATGACCACCCCGACGGCCTGGCTCGCCACACCGCCTCCGGTGATCAGCGCGGCCCCGGCCGCACCTCCTCCGCCGCCGGTGGCCAGCCCGGAGAACAGCGTGCCGAGCTGATGCTGCATCGCGTTCGCCGCGCTTTCCTTGTCGGAGCCGCCGCCGGTGAAGGAGTAGTTGATGATCCAGATCGACACCTGGTCGATCCAGGACAGGATCGCCTGCGCCGCGCCCGCGTAGACGCTCAGCACGACGGCGTACTTGGCGAGTCCCTTCAGGACCGTCGCCAGCGGTGCGCCCTGCTGGCTCACGGCGACCTTCCCGAACTGAATTAGGGCGAGGAAGACGGCGATCAGCACCGACAGCACGGTCATGACACCCGTGACCTGGCCGATCCCGACCTTGTGCAGGTCGATGGTGCTCGCGTCGTTGAACGAGTCGGCGAACTGCTGCAGCAACCACACGACGCCCTGCCCGATCGCGCCGGCCAGTTCCTTGAGCGCGTCGGCCGCCAGCTTGGAGATCTTGCCCGCGACCCAGTCGCTCAGGCCGCCGGACGGGACCATCAGGCCCGCATACTTCTGCTGGCACTCATGGAACCTCATGTCACCTTCGATGCACGCCTTGATGGCGGCGTCCATCTTCGCGTAGCCCTCGGCGTTGTGGTCGGTGGTGTTCTCCCAGTCCTTCAGCTTGTCGAGTTCCTGCCGGATGCGCTCCTTCGTGATCTTCGGGTCGTTGCAGCCCTCGTTGTGCTCCTCACAGGAGTCGTAGGTTTCCGGCTTCTTAAGAAGGTCGCAGCCCGCGGCTTGGCCGAGGATGCAGTACTTGTGGTTCTTGTCGACACCGACCGAGGTCTCGTCGATTTGGTTGGCTTTCATCCATTCGGGTGGGATGGGGTCCGGTGGTCCCTTGTCCGAGTGCCAGTGTGCTTCGTTCGGGTCATCGGCCACTGCGGCCGGTACGGCCGCCACTCCCACGGACATGAGCGCTGCGAGTAGAACGGTCAGCAGACGGAATAGTCCGCGCTTAGTCACGGACCACCACCTTCCAGCCGTCCTTATGCGACGTCGGCGAATCGGGGTTGTAGGGAGCCGGGGTGAACCGCTTGGCCACCCACTTCGGATCCGTCGTGATTTTCCAATCGCCGTCCTCCCAAATAAGGACGACGTCGGCCAGCTGGTTCTTGAGCGGGCTGTCGTCCGGGCCGCCCTTCGGCAGCGTGGCAGTGCGGCTGTAGTGCATCCACACGTTGACGACGGAGCCGTCATCGTTGAGTGCCCACGCCTGTGCGGCGTCCACATAAGTGCTGATCGTCAGCCCGGCCGGCGTCCCGCCGGAGGGCGGCAGGCCCACCTGTTCGCGGAGCCTGCGCACCTCGCTGACTCCCTTGTCGATCGAGCCCTCGCTCCCCCTCGCCGTGATGACGGTGAGCTGGCGCCGGACCATGTCGTCGTCCAGCACCGACAGCTCGTCCAGGTGATAGACCGCAGCCGACATCGGCCCGTAGCCGTGACGGGGAAATCCGACCGAGGCGCCGTCCTTCTGCCCGGTCGGCTTGTCCAAATGGATCGGCTTGGCCGTGTTCGGGGTCAGTGTGTTCGTCGCCGACGGGCTCGGCGACGACTCCGGCCCGGGGCCCGTCGTGGCGGTCGGGGCCGCGCCCGGCTTCGTGTTCTTGCCGTCGTCGTCCAGGCCGTGGAGGAGCGCGCCGCTGCCGGCGGCGACGGCAGCGGCGGTCACCACCCCGATACCGACCAGGCGTAGGCGCGCCCTGCGGGCCGCGCGGTCGTGCCGGTCCATCAGGACGCCATCGAGTACGCGGCGAACACGAGCCCGCTGGTGCAGGCGATGCCGACACCCGCGATCAGCGACATGATGATCGCCTTCTTCCCGCGCGCGGCCATGCCGCCGCGCTCGGAGTTCTCCCCGATGGCGACGGCCGCCCACCCGAGCAGGCCGCCGAGGACGGCGAGCGACAGGCCGCCGCCGGCCACCCAGCCGAGGATTGTGCCGGTGGGCTTGGAGACGTTCGTGGGCAGCTCCGGCTTGTACGACGGGATCGGGTTCGCCGGAGCCGTCGGGCCGTCCGCCAGGACGTGGACGTGGACGTGCGGGTCGTTCAGCAGGGCGCCGGCGGCGTGCAGGAACTGGCTCATGGCAGGAGCACCTTCTCTTCGGGGAGTGCGGCGGGCAGAGATCGGGGGGTGACCGGGGCGGGTTGCGCGGCCGTCGGCAGGGGATCGCCCCAGCTCTCACGGGCCGAGGCGACGACCGCCTGGGCGAGCTGCTCGGCGGCCTGCACGGTTCGGGCGCCGAGCCGGGAGGCGTCGCGCAGGCCTCGCGCCCGCAGGTCCGGGTCGTAGGGCACGCGGACGACGGCCGCCACTCGCGGGATCAGCATGGTCTCCCCCGCCCGGACCGAGGCCGGAGCGCGGCCGTCGCCGGTGGACACCAGGGCGACGACCATGCGGGGCAGCGGCAAGCCCTCGGCGGCGGCCACCGACAAGGCCGTCTGCAGCGCCGCCATCCCGGAGCCCGTCGCGGCCGCGCACACCACCGGCACGCTCACCGGCAGCGCGCACCATGCCGCGGTCAGGCCCCGGCCGCCGCCCGTGCGGGCGGCGACCAGGTCGTGCGCCATCGGATGGCAGGTGTCGGCGACCACGGCCGGCCAACCGCCGACCGCCGCCAGCTGGTACCAGGCGCCCGGCGCCTCGACGGTGGGCAGTGGCGGCGCACTCCACTCCCGATGGTCCGTCAGGACATCCCAGGACGAGCCGTCCGGACCGGGGATCCGGGCCGCCGCGGCCTGCGCCTGCGACCGGCTGAGCGGCCGGTCGGGCGGGATCGACGCCAGACCCGTGCCGGGGTCAGGTGCCCAGCCGGGCCAGGGTGAGGCCAGCCGGTGTGCCAGGTCCAGCACGACACTGGGCGCTGCCTGGGCCAGGGCGACGGCCAGCAGGCCCGCCACCGTGGACCGTCCGCTGCCGCCCGCGGCGGCCAGGACGGGCACGACGAGCCTGCTGCGGACAGGCAGGTCTATCGTCCGGAAAGGTCTACGTGCCATCGCTCCCCCCGAGGTTCTCGTCACCGGTGATCAGGTTCCCGAGGGGCCCCGCCGTTGTCATGAGTACGTGTACTCATGACAGCCGGGGCGTCCGCCCTCTTGGATGGGAGCCGTGAGCTCGGTCACCCCCCAGTCACCGTGCGTGTCGACGCAGTCTAACCTTGACGGTGAACAGATGTCCTAGCGGTTACTCGATGATCGTCCGTCACACCCGTGACAGATGAGCGGCGTTGAGGGGAGGCTTCTCCGGTTTAGCGGCGAAATGCGCTTGTCGGCACACGCCTCATGGGCGAGTGTCGTTCGATCTGCGGTGAGGTGCGCCGGGCCGCAGGCCGTCTCGCCGCAATGTCGGCATCGCGAACTCGGCCTTGCGGCAGAGTCGTTGGGGGATTCTTATGTCGTGGCGTGTACGGACTCTTGGCCAAACGGGGGGTAGGGGTGAAAGCCAAGCCGATACTGCTGGCCGCCGTGGGCGCGGTCGGCTTGAGCCCGCTCGTGCTGGGCGTCGGCCTGATCATGTTCATCGCCGCGGTGGGGAACGACAACGACACCATCGGTGGCGGGACGTCTCCGGTGGCCTCGTCCGGCACCCTGCGGGTAGGGCCCGGCGGCGTGCCCGAGCAGTACGCCCAGTTCATCAAGGACGCGGCCGCCGCGTGCGACCAGGGCCTGAGCGCGGGCGTACTGGCCGCGCAGATCAACGCCGAGTCCGCGTTCGACCCCCGCGCGAACAGCGGCCAGGCGCAGGGGATCGCCCAGTTCACCCCGGAGACCTGGCAGACCTGGGGCAACGGCGGGAGCGTCTGGGAGCCCCGGGACGCCATCGCGGCGCAAGGGCGCTTCATGTGCAGCCTGCTCAAGACCGCCAAACAGCACCCGGACTACAACGGCAGCCCGATCGAGCTCGCCCTGGCCGGCTACAACGCCGGCTGGGGGCGCGTCGACGAGTACAAGGGCGTGCCCCCGGCCTCGTTCGCGAAGGGCCAGACCTACGACTACGTCAAGAAGATCATGGCGGACGTCCGGAAGTTCACGACCACCGACGACACCGTGACCGTCGAGCTCCCCCCGGACTACCAGCTGCCCGCCGACACCCCCCAGCAGGTCAAGACCGCCGTCGCGTGGGCCCTCGCCCAACGTGGCGGCTGGTACCAGTGGGGCGGCGACTGCACCGACCCGCTCGGCACCAACGCGCAAGGGCACTGTGACTGCAGCTCGCTGATGCAGCAGGCCTACGCCCATGCCGGGGTGACCCTCCCGCGGACCACGTTCGAGCAGGTTAAGACCGGCACCCGGGTCAGCCCCGACGCCGTGAAACCGGGCGACCTCGTGTTCAACGCCGGCTCCGACGGCAGCGACGACTCCCCTGGCCATGTCGGCATGTACGTGGGCAACGGCTGGATCGTGGAGGCGCCGAGGACCGGCGTCCAGACGAGCACGGTCGCCTACAGCGGCTGGCGCAACAGCACATCGGCGATGACCCGGATCACCCACGTCGTGCGGGTGGTCCCGTGGTGAGCGGCAAGGAGGCAGCAGTGCTACGGGACGACCAGCAGGCACGCCCGTGGGGCGTCGTGACGAGTGAGTTCTGGGCCGAGCCCGCCGCCGAGCCGGAGCCCGGTCCGGCGGACACGCCCGAGTGGGACGAGGACCTGCGGTACGAGGAGCCGGCCGCCGTCGCCGCCGCCCGCACCACGACCCCGCAGCACCCGCCGCAACCCGGGGCCGGGCACGCCGCGAGGTTCGCCGCGCTCGCGGGCAAGCTCGGCACCCCGCAGACCGGCGTCACGCTGCTGCTGGCCGCGGCGGAGGCCGTGCAGCTCGACCAGGAGCTCACCGCCACCTGCGGCCCCGGCCATCCGAACACCGTCGGGGTTCGCGAGCTGCGCGCCCTGATCGCCCACCTGCAGGGCCAGCGCGCCGAGGCCGCCCGACTGTACCTGCACGTCACCGGCCTGCACGCCTCCGTCGCCGGCCTCGGCCACGACCTCACCAAGACCAACGCCCAACGCGCGTTCGCCGAATGGCGGTCGATCGCCGACCCGGCAGAGCGCGCCGCTGTCGGCCGCGACATCCTGCCGATGCTCACCGCCGTGGCGGGCCCCAAAGCCAGACCCACCCGCGAGGTGCAGTCCTACCTCACGGCCGACGACTCGCCGTAGCGCGCTGTCCGACCGGCCGATCCAGGCCGCGACTGCCCGGATCGGCCCGTAATCCTCAGTGCGATCCGGTCCGTCCTGTCAGTAGCGGGTGGCACGATGAGAGGCGCTCCTTGACAACTCGACAGCCCGACCGGTGCGCTCACCGAGACTCTTACTGCAGCGACCGAAGCGGAAAGATGGTCAAGAATCTGCAAAGACGCCGCAGGTCGGGAAGTCTCCTCCCCGCACCCGCGGGGGTCAGCCGCGCGCTTCCCACTCGGCCTGCCGCCGGGCTTCCTCCTCCCCGCACCCGCGGGGGTCAGCCGCGCGCTTCCCACTCGGCCTGCCGCCGGGCTTCCTCCTCCCCGCACCCGCGGGGGCCAGCCGCGCGCTTCGATAGCCTCGCCGTGCTCGGTCAGCTCCTCCCCGTACCCGCGGGGGTCAGCCATATCTCGCATGAGATCCCGGTTTGGACGGCTTCTTTCCCGTACTTGCGCCCCTCCGGAGCCTTGGGAGCGCACAGGGCAGCCACCCCCCGAAGACCCGGGGAAAGCGACCGCTTAGACGTGTCTTCTTTTGGTGGTTCCTGGTGCCCAGGGTGTGCCGGATACTTCTGGGGTCCGGTTGACGTGGATCGCCGAGGTAGCACACGAGCCGCTGGTGCTGGAGCCGACTGACCGGCGGGTGGAGTGGGAGACCAACACCTGGTGGCTGGGTGCTGAGGATGAGGACAGGCGGGCCTTGTCCGTGTCCGAGGTGGTCGCAGCCTTTGAACGGACCGCCGAAGGCATCCGGTTCCGCATCCACGAACTGGGCTTCGCCGGGGTGGTGACGTTCTATGTGTGGCACGACGAGCAGGCTGGGCAGCTCCGGTGCTCGACCGGGTCGGTGTCCGCCGATGAGCTGCCGTCCGGCGGTGCCTACGTGCCTTCCGACGATCTCTGCGCTGTGATCGAGGGCTTCCTGATCGACCGCGAGCCGGGCCTGGTCGCCTGGTCGGACCTTGAGGACATGCACGATCCGTCCGAGCACGGCGTGGCCGAACCGGAGGCCGCACCTTTTCCCGTGTGGGTCTGCAGCGTCGGACCGGTGTCACGCTGACCGATTCGGTCCGGTCAGTGGCCCCCTTTGAGGGCGCGGATTCTCACCGAGTCGATGGCGCACCGGCCTGGGTCCGAAGTGTCCTGCGAAGCCCTCTCACACATCTCGAATGAGTCTGTTTTAGACAACCGCCAGAGACACCACCCTCTCAGCGGAATCGCGCGCGCCCCTCACCCCGCTTTCCCCACGCGCATCGACCACCCTGCGACTGAGTGGGTGGAATCCTTCGTCGGTTGTCTAAAGCAGATTTTGTCGAGGCGATGTGGCCCGGCCCGACGGCATACTCGTACGCCGTCGGCCTGCGTTCGGTGTACCGCTTCACGCACGAGGCGTCCTCGATACCCGGCTGCTCGGCCAGATACGCCCACTGGCCACGGCACGTCCAGCGGGTCGTCGCCAGGAACCGGCCGATGTACCGCACCGTGCAGATCGGCAAGGCGATGCCCGGTCGATCGCTGTCGGAACGCCGCGGCGCGATCGGGTCCCGGTCCGCGTCGTCCAGGAGGAAGAACCGCCCCGGCTCCGGGCGGCTCCGGACCTCGTCGAAGGTCCCGTACGACACAGCCTGATCATCACGACGGTCCGGCACCTGAGGTTGTCGGACCGTCGTCGTAGGGCGCGCGTCAGACCCCGGCGCTCTCCGGCTGGAGCCGCTCCCGGCCCTCCCGAGTGAGCGGAAAGAGGTCCTTCAGGTCGTTGTAGTAGCGCTCGACGCTGCGCAGGCTCACCGGCTGATCGCCCTTGCCCCGTGCCCGGAGGTTGTAGGGGTGGCGGAAGAGGTGGCGACGGAGTTCCTCCGGCCCGGGGTGACGTCCGTACTCGGCGACCCAGGCGGCGAAGCCGATGGCCCACTCCAAGGGGATGTTCCTGGCGAGCACCTGGTCCGCCAGCGCGGGGTCGATGGACGGCAGGGAGTCCTCGCCCGGGTCGGCGGAGGGCGCGGCCCCTTCGCTGCGGGTGGTCTCCGCAAGGTCCGCGAAGCTCTCCCGCACCGGCTCCTCGGGCTTTCCCGCACCCCCGAGAGCTGTGCGGGGATCCGGGGCGTCCGGCGGCTCGGACGCGCCCGTCAGGTCGGGCTCCGGCTCGGCCCGCACCGCGTGCGGCGGCGCCGAGGCCGTCCCTGCGAAGCTCCCCGTAGGGGCGCCGACCTGCGAAGGCTCAGGAGAAGCCTGGTCAGGGACCGGGCTCTGCGGAGCGCGGTGACCCGCGCCCGCAAAGGCCTCGGCGCCCGGCCCCGCAGGGGCGAAGGCCTGCCCGGCCGACCCCGGCACAGCGGTCGGCCGACCGGACACCGGGGCCGCAACGCTCTCGTACGGCGCCCGCATCGGCTCCGTCCGTTCTCCGGCAGGGGCGGACGGTATCTCGCCGTCCGCTGGGGCCAGCTCCTTGCGCGGACCGGCGACGGTCGGCAGCCGAACCGAGCCCTCCGGAACCCGGACCTGCTGCTTCGACTCGCGGTCGGCGGCTGTCGCGCGCGCGGCGAAGATCCGGTCCAGCGGGCGGGTCGCGACGCCGGCAGCCGCGAGGCCGTCCTCGTAGGTCACCTCGATCGGCACTCCGAGTTCCGCCAGCTTCAGCGGCAGGTGCGCTGCGGCGGGCAGCTTCTCCTTCGGGCCGATCGGGGCGTCCTTCAGCAGGGTCAGGTAGGCGAGCCGGGCCTGCTCCAGCCGGACCGCATCGTCCACACTCCGGATCTCCCACAACTGCATCCGCCGCCACATCGCCCAGGTCTGCCGGGGAGCGAGGACCCAGCGCATCAGGCGGATCTTCTCGATGGTCCTGTCGGAGCCGAGTCGCGCGAGGCGGGAGATCGCGTGTCGCGTCGCTTCGCTGATGATGATGAAGAGCACCGGGATCACGGCATGCATCCCGGTCCCCAGCGGGTCGGGCCAGGAAGCCGCGGCGTTGAACGCGATGGTCGCCACCGTCAGGCCCCATGCAGTGGGACGCAGCAGGGGGAAGGGGATGCGCAGCCAGGTGAGGACGAGGTCCAGGGCGAGGAGGACCAGGATGCCGGCGTCCACGCCGATCGGGAAGGCGTAGGCGAACCTGCCCATCCCCACGCCGGAGGCCACCTGGCGAACCGCCATGTACGAGCCGGCCAGGCCGATCAGGGCGACAACCGTCGCGCCCAGCGCGACGAGCGAGATCAATGCCCAGTGGATCTTGGTCAGGACCGGTCGTGTCACGGCACTCCCCTTTTGCTGCGGTGCTCAGGGAGCGAGTTTGTCACGTGGTGGTCGCCTGGACGTCGGTGGCTTTGAGGAACGCCAGGCGGTGGTTGAAGCGGATCGGGTAGTAGGTGTCGTGGCCGACGACCAGGGTGCGGGCGTCGGGTCCGTCGCCGTTGATGTTCCGGCCGCAGAAGTAGTCGGCCCGCTCGGGGGTGACGGCGTTCTCGGCGGCGACGTCGACCTGGGTCAGCCCGAGGACGCCGTAGTTGCCGGTGGTGCTGGGTGCGCCCTGGTGGGACTCCCAGCGGCTCTCCTGGTACGCCGGGGCCAGCGGCAGGCCGGGTGGGACACCGATCTCCTCGGCTGCGGCGGTGAACTGGCGTTGCAGGACCAGAGGGCCGGCCGGGACGGCGCGCGCGGCGGTGCCGGCGACGGCCAGGGCGAGCAGGCCGACCACAAGGGGCCGTGCCCGGCGGGCCGCGCGTGCATTCCACGGTTGTAGCCCGTCTCACGACGAATCACCCGGCGTGACATTCGCGCGGCAACCGGGCCACGCATGGCCGGCCGTGGCCCCGGCGTGCAGCAGGCACACGCCGTCCCCCAGCAGCAGGTCGCCCGCCTGGCCCGCCGGGACCGGTCCTCGGGGGGCGGGTGGGCGCACGACGCCTGCGTCAGGCCGGGCAGGCGGTGGCGGCGTCGATCGGCTGGCATGAACCGGTGGAACGGCGCACGGATGTGTGGGCGGTGGCCGGCGCGGCTCCGGTCGTGATCGGCCCGCCGGAACCTCCTGGGGCTCCTGCTGGCCGCGCCCTGGTGGCGCGACCGCCCTGCTCGTACCGGCTCCTCCGCGGCGCGGGGCCGCGCGAAGCACCGGAACGGTCCTACCGGGCGTCACGCCGCGCTCGTCCGCACACAGCCCTCGCCCTCAACCCACGTCCTGGATCACCACGCTGCACGCCAGGCCGCACAGCACGCTCACAGCGGACGCGACGAAGCGCCAAGGACCCCACCGCGTCCGGCGCGGCAGCATCCAGGCGGCCACGATGAGCACCACCTGTACACCCGTCAGGCCGTGGGCGGCGTCGTACTGCGGGCCCCAGTCCCGCCCGCAGGCTCCCCGCGGCACGCACTGGTCGACCGTGACCGCGCGCACGAGGGCGAAGTAGCAGTAGAGAACCTGGGAGATCGGCAGCAGAACCGTCGCGACGAGCGGGAACTTCCACGCGTCGCGGTCATGCGACCGCGACGCGGATACGGCGGGCTGGTTGTCCATGAACCGATCCCACCGCACCGAACCGGAGTCGCGCATCGGCGCGACTACTCAACCGGGACGCACCGGATACCCGGGTTCCCCCTACCGGGCTCAGAGTGACGCCGGCCCCCGGCCCACTGCCCGCTCAGGGGCTTCGGGTGCGGGCCGGTCCTTCCGGTGAGCGGACGGCCCCGGGGTGGGCCCCCGCCGTCCGGACCGGCGCCGAGGATGGCCCCGCCGTCCGCCAGGGCTTGCCCGACCGTCCGTGTCGCCGACGCCGCGCCGCGTCCGGGCGCGAGCCGGGCCGGCGGCCCAGCCGGTTGCGCCGGCGGTCGGCCGGGCGGTGTTCCGGCCAGTGGCTGGGGTCAGGGGGCGACTCGGTCGCCGATCCTGGACCAGGTGCCCGGTGTACTCGGGGGTTGAGGAACATCGGAACGAAAACCGGCGCTAAGCCCTCCCTGCGATCCGGAGCCCGTTGACCTGCGGTTTCGTACTGGTCGAACCTCTGGCAGTCGTGTTGATCAACTGCCTGGAGGTCCGGAGTGCCGGTCGAGTTTCTGACGGATGAGCAAGCTGCGGGGTACGCGGCGTTCCGAGGGGCGCCGGCCCGCGCGGAGCTGGAGCGGTTCTTCTTCCTGGACGACGCGGACCGGGAGCTGGTCGAGTCGAAGCGGCGCTCGCACAACAGGCTCGGCTTCGCCGCCCAGCTGACGACGGTGCGCTACCTCGGGGTGTTCCTGGACGACCCGACCGACATCCCGGTGGAGGTCGCCGACTACCTGGCCGAGCAGCTCGGGATCGAGGACGCCTCGGTGCTCAAGGGGTACGGCGAGCGGGAGAACACCCGGCTGGACCACGTGCGGGAGCTGCGGCGGCTGTTGGAGTACCGGGAGTTCGCCGAGGTCGAGCCCGAGGTCCGGGCGTGGGTGGACGCGCGGGCCTGGACCACCGGCGAGGGGCCGAAGGCGTTGTTCGACGCGGCGGTGGGGTGGCTGCGCGAGCGGCGGGTGCTGCTGCCGGGGGTGACGACGCTGGCCCGGCTGGTGGCGTCGGTGCGGGAGGCGGCGAACCAGCGGCTGTGGGACACCCTGCACGGGATGCTGACGCCGGGCCAGCGGGCGGTGCTGGACGACCTGCTGACGGTGCCGGCCGGGCAGCGGGTCTCGGAGCTGGACCGGCTGCGGCGTGGTCCGGTGCGGGTGTCGGGGCCGCAGATGAAGGCCGCGCTGGAGCGTGCCGAGGAGATCGCCGCGCTGGGCATGGGTGAGGTGGACGTGGCCGGGGTGCCGCCGCGCCGGCTGGCGGAGCTGTCCCGGTATGGCGTGGACGGCAAGGCGTCGCTGCTGCGGCGTCACGGCGATTCCCGGCGCCTGGCCACGCTGCTGGCCACCGCGGTGTACCTGACCACGCGGGCGGTGGACGACGCGCTGGACCTGCTGGAGGTGCTGGTCGCCACCAGGCTGCTGGCGCGGGCGGAGCGGGACACGGCGAAGGAGAAGCTGCGGACCTTGCCGAAGGTCGAGCGGGCCGGCGCGAAGCTCGCTGTCGCGCTGCAGGTCGTGTTCGATACCACGGCCGAGCAGGTGGACACCGACACCGGGGAGGTTACCGAGCCGAAGGTGGCCACGCTGGCGGCGATGTGGGAGGAGATCGAGGCGGTGGTGACCCGCGAGGAGCTGGCGGCGGCGATCGCCGCGATGTTCGAGCTGGCACCGCCGCTGGACTCGGACGCCGACGAGGCGTGGCGGCGGGTGCTGGTCACCCGGTTCGCCACGGTGCGGCCGTTCTTGAAGCTGCTGGTGAAGGTGGTGGACTTCGGTGCCACCCCGGAGGGAGCGGCGGTGGTGACGGCGCTCAAGTCGCTGCCGGAGCTGATGGGCCGCAAGAAGGTGGGCCAGGCCGAGATCGACACCGAGCTGCTGTCCGGCTCGTGGAGGCGGCTGGTGCTGGCCGCGCCGCACCTGGAGCCGGGCGAGGTGGACTGGAAGGCGTACACGTTCTGCGTGCTGGAGCAGGCCCACCGGCTGCTGCGGCGCAAGGAGGTGTTCGCCAAGAACTCCTCGAAGTGGGGCGACCCGCGCGCGAAGCTGCTGTCCGGTGAGGCGTGGGAGGCGGCGAAGCCGACCGTGCTGGCATCCCTGGGCCTGCCCGAGACGGCGGGCGAGCACTTGGCCGGGCGGGCCGCGCTGCTGGACGGCACCTACCGGGAGGTGGCTTCCCGGGTGCCGGCGAATGCGCAGATCGTCTTCGACGACGACGGCCGGCTGCACTTCGCGGCGCTGGAGCCCGAGCCGGAGCCCGCCTCGCTGCTGGAGCTGCGGGCGCAGGTGAACTCGATGCTGCCACGGGTGGATCTGCCGGAGGTGCTGCTGGAGGTGTTCTCCTGGACCGGCGCGGACCAGGCGTTCACCTCGGTGACCGGCGGCGAGGCCCGCCTCAAGGACTTGCACGTGACGATCGCCGCGCTGCTGGTCGCGCACGGCTGCAACGTTGGCTACACCCCGGTGATCGGCGGGCCGGACGCGCTCAAGTACGGGCGGCTGTCCCACGTGGACCAGACGTACCTGCGGCTGGAGACCTACCGGCAGGCCAACGCCGCCCTCATCGCGGCCCAGGCGTCGATCCCGCTCGCGCAAGCGTGGGGCGGCGGTCTGGTCGCCTCGGTGGACGGGATGCGGTTCGTCGTGCCGGTGCCCTCGGTGTACGCCAGGCCGAACCCGAAGTACTTCGGCGCCTCGACCGGCGGAAGCGGGCGGCGGGCCGGGGCAACGTGGCTCAACCTGATCAACGACCAGGCCGCAGGTCTCGGCGGGAAGGTGGTGGCCGGCACCCCGCGCGACTCCCTCTACGTGCTGGACGTCCTCTACGACCGCGACGGCGGCCGGCGCCCCGAGGTGATCGTCACCGACACCGCCAGCTGCAGCGACATCGTCTTCGGCCTGCTCACCCTGGCCGGGTTCACCTACGCCCCGCAACTGGCCGACCTGCCCGACCAGAAGCTGTGGCGCATCGACCGCACCGCCGACTACGGCCCCTTCCAGGACGCGGCCCGCGGCCGGGTCGACCTGGACCGGATCGAGAAGCACTGGGAGGACGTGTTGCGGATCATCGGCTCGATCCACACCGGCGCGGTGCGGGCCTACGACGTGATCCGCATGCTCTCGCGCGACGGCCGGCCCACCCAGCTCGGCGACGCGATCGCGCACTACGGGCGGATCGCCAAGACGCTGCACATCCTGCGGCTGGCCGACGAGCCCGGCTATCGGCGGCAGATCAAGACGCAGGCCAACCTGCAGGAGGGCCGCCACGCGCTCGCCCGCAAGATCTTCCACGGCCGCGCCGGCCAGCTCTACCAGAACTACCAGGAGGGCATGGAGGACCAGATCGGCGCGCTCGGCCTGGTCCTCAACGCCCTGGTGCTCTTCAACACCCGCTACATGGACGCCGCCCTGGCCCGGCTGCGGGCTGACGGTTTCGACGTCCGGGACGAGGACGTCGCCCGCCTCTCCCCGTTCGTGCGCCACCACGTCAACATGTTGGGCCGGTACTCCTTCCAGCTGCCGGAGCTACCTGGGGGCCTGCGTCCCCTGCGCGACCCGGGCACCGTCGGCGAGTGGTGAGCGCCCGCGGAGTGGTCATGGAAGGGCGTACCAAGGAACCATTTCAGGACATTCTGTGGCCAGTAGGGATCTTCGGTGCTGATGCCGCCTTGTGCCCCCTAGCCTGTAACTGTTCGTCGTCAAACGACTGCGGACAGCTTCGATGTGGGGAGTGCTGTGACTGAACAGAAGGTCGAGCAGACGGAGCAGGACCGGCTGGAGCGGGTGCGGGGCTTGCTGTCCGGGACGATCGCCCCCGAGGGTGCGGGAGCCCGGGTGCAGAGCGCGCACGGGAACGTCCTGATGGGAGCGTTCCTGCATGGTGCGGACCGCCTGAGGCAGGGGCACGAGCCCACCGATCTGGAGCGGCTGATGCTGGACGCCGTGGGGTCGGTCCTCCCTGAGGAGGAGATGCGGGCCTGGGGCGGGGTGTACCGGGAAGTGGCCGACAGCGACGCCACCATGGCGATGGTCCCGCAGGCGTTCGCGAATCGGCCCGTGGGCGAGGGCTACGCCATCGCGGACCTGCGCAACGACCTTCCGGACATCATCGCGGAGGCGATGGCGGCGGGGAACACCCAGATCCGCGATCCCCGCAGGCCGGACCGCGACACCGACGATCCGGCGTTCCTGACGGCCATGCGCACGGCGAGGTTCGCGGTCAGCGCGTTCGCCGTCGGCGGTGAAGCAGCCGGCACCGCGGCCGAAAACGGCGGGGCCGCCGAGGACGGGGGCGCCGACGGCCCGGAGGCCGGCGCCGCCGCGACGTTCAGGGCGAAGCTGGAAGCGGAGAAGTTCTACGTTCGCCGGGCGGTCGGTGACCGGTGGGGGACCAGTGACGAGATTTTCTGGACCGCCTCGGTCGGCACAGGCGTCGGGGCGGGCGGAACCTTCCGTTCCGAGACGTTCGGCAACGTCGACAAGGGCGACGAACGCGCCTTCATGTCCAGCAACAAGGTCCTGTTCGACGGCACCACCAGCGGTGACTACCTGGGGGCGCAGGTCATCTGCTGGGAGCAGGACGACGTCAACGCAGACTGGTGGGCGGCCCTGCAGAAGGCGCTGACCGACGCCATGGACAAGATCAACTTCCTGCTGGACTTCGACAACTTCGTCGGGTTCTTCCCCACCTGGGTGGGCATCGCCACCGCGGCGGCCACGTTCATCGCCCAGTTCCTCCAGTACTTCCAGAACAAGAGCGACATCTCCTGCCAGCGCGCGATCGGGATGGGCCGCCACGAACTGGCCATCCTCTCCCGCGTCGGCCGGACCGTCTGGCGCTTCGACGGCGACGGAGACCACGACCTGCACGTGAAGTGGTCCGGCGCCACGATCCCCTTCGCCGAGGGATTCCTGGAACACTCCATCCGCTCCGGTACCGACGGGACATGGCGAACCGGGATCCCCCTGACCTACAAGACCATCACCATGCCCGCCCTGGCCGTCCACGAGGGCCGGCTCTACATCTGCTTCCTGCGCCCCAGCGACCAGGGGGTCATGTGGGCCAGCACCGACGCGGCCGGAAACTGGACCCAGCCCGCGCAGGTCGGCGGCGACCACGCCTGGTACGCCCCCGCCCTGACCTCGGCGAACGGCAAGCTGCACTACGCCGTCACCGGTAAGGACGGCAGGGTGTACACCCGCACCTACACTCCAGCCGGCGGGTGGAGTGCATCCCACATCATGTCCGGGCGGTCCAAGTTCAGCCCGGCTCTGGCCACCTACGAGAACCAGGCCTGGCTCGTCGCCTACGGCCTGGACGAAAACCTCTACCACGCCCGGCACAACGGCACCTGGGGCGGATGGGTCGAGGACAACCTCGACTGGAAGCTCGACACCCACGTCGCTCTCGCCCCCCGCGACCGGCGCCTGTGGCGCATCGCCACCAACCGGGAAGGGCGGATCAACACCAGCATCAACGGCGGCGGATCCTGGGCCGGCGAGCCCATGCCCGCCGCCCACTGGCGTGCCTCCCACGCCCCCGCTCTTGCCGGCAACGGCTCCACCATGACCTTGGTCATGCGCAGCCCCGATGCCACCTTGTGGACCGCCGAGTACGACGGTAACTGGGCCGGTGCCCAGAAGATCGCCGGGATCACCGCGACGGAGACACCGGCCGCGGTCTACTTCGGCGGCAACCTCCACGTGATCTACCGCCGCATCGCCTCCTGACACCCCCGGACCGCCTCCCGGCCGCCTTACGAGAGGAAGCCGCTACGAGCCCGCCGGGAAGATCTTCCACGGCCGGGCCGGCCAGCTCTACCAGAACTACCAGGAGGGCGTTGAGGACCAGGTCGGCGTGCTCGGTCTGGTCCTCAACGCCCCGGTGCTGTTCAACGCCCGTTACATGTACGCCGCCCTCACCCAGCTCCGCACCGAGGGCTTCGAGGTCCCCGGCGATGACGTGGCCCGCCTGTCCCCGTTCGTGTGCCACCACGTCAACATGCTCGGCCGGTACTCCTTCCAGCTGCCGGAGCTCCCCGGGGGCTCCTGCGTCCCTGCGCGACCCGGGCCTCACCCTGTAGGAGGGCGATCCTGGTGCCTGTGCGGGATCTCTTGATCGTCAGCGAGGCCCTCGTGAACGTGAGACCTGTGACCCTGGCTTTAGGGACGCCGTCGTGGCTCTCCGGCGATGAGAGAGCCGACGCCAGGGCGGACATCGGGCGTTGATACGCCCGTGCGGACCGACATTTCCAGCCAGACGCGCTGAACTCTGCAGCCTTCTTCCCATCACCGGGGATGATCAGCTCGTCGGGCGTCCTGTTGGTCGGCCCGAGCATGGGATTCGAGGGAGTGGATATGACGCAACGGCAGTCCGGCACCGTGAAGTGGTTCAACGATGAGAAGGGGTTCGGCTTCATCACCCCCGACAGCGGTCCGGACCTCTTCGTGCACTTCAGGGCGGTCCAGGGAAGCGGTTTCAAGAGTCTTCGTGAAGGTCAGAAGGTGACCTTCGTCGCGGTGCAGGGCCAGAAGGGGATGCAAGCGGACGAGGTCATTGCGGAGGACTGAGTCTCTGATCAGGGAAGCGTTGAGCCTGCCTGCCCATACGCAACGGCGGTCCCGGCCGGGTGGCCGCGACCGCCCTTCGCGCGCGTCGTCCCCGGGCTGAGGTGCCGAGGTCCGCGACCAGAACATGGCCCGCGTCTCCTCGGCCATCAGCATCAACGGGGGCGGCTTCCCCACAGGGCCTCCGCGTGGTCGCCCAGGCTTCCTTCTCTCACGGGCACCACGTTCAGGGCCGATCCGAGACGGCGATCTCATCGGCCGCGCTCATGGTCGAGGCGGCACCGAAGGGTGCGGTTACTACATTCCCCCATTAGCCATGCCGAAGACGTTGGGGCCCAGCGCAGCCGCTGCCGACGCGTTCATCCACGGGGCCTGGGGCTGCGTCACCAGCGCGTAGCTACGGGCGAGTTCCCCCAACACCTTGGCCGCCTGCTCCGGTTCCAGGCCCGCGGCGGACCGCGCCTGCTGGCCGATGGCACTCAATAGCTGGTCGCGGGCCTCGGCAACCGCGGGGTCCTCCGGCGGCACGTCGACAGCGGCCCGCACCCCCGGCGGCACGGTGATTGGCGCCGGACCCCGGCTGTCCGCAGCGGCCTGCTCTACCGTCGTGCTGTCAGGCATGATCTCTCCTAGTGGCTTTGAGTCCTCGGCTACTGCTGCCTGAGCACACTATCCAGCGATCCGCACTGTCATGCAGCGTTCAAGCTGGTTACTCCGAACGGGTCATCAGCGTCGGCTGTCGCCGGGGGCGAGCAGGCTGGTGACCACGGCGATCGCCTCGGGGGATGGCTTGAAGTACCGGCGCACGTTCTCCGTCTTCCTGTGCCGGGACTTGGCCATCAGCATCAGCTCGGAGGCGCCCTGCTCGCCGAGGTGGGTCAGGCCGGAGTGGCGGTACTCATGCAGGTCCCAGCCGGTGCCCGGCCCCGCGTGCGCGGTGTGCTGGTCGAGCAGCGCGCGGGCCTGGCCGTAGGACAGCCGGGCGAGGCCAGTGTCTGGGCAGACGTCCCGCGCGGAGACGACCTTCCCGGGGCCGGGGCGGCGGTGGGTGACGAACACCGGCCCGCGAGTGCGGCCTTTGATCAGGCGGGGCAGCAGCCGGGCGGTACCGGCGTCCCAGAACACCGTCTCCAGCACGTAGTCGGAGCGGGCGGCGCCGCGGCGGCGGACCTTGGGCTGGGCGCCCTTGGACTTCACCGGGCAGCGACGGCCGGCCAGGTCCAGCTCCTCGATGTTGACGCCCAGGACCTCCTCGGAGCGGGCGCACGTCTCGTAGAGCATCCGCCACAGCGTCTTCTCCCGCAGGTGGACGTCCCGGCGGGCAATCAGCCGGTCGATCGCCATCTTCGAGCGCACCGGGGTGTCGGAGTCCGGCGGCGGCAGCCGCTTCGCCCAGACCGGGACCGCCGGCCCGTCGTAGCCGCGCTCGACACACCAGCTCGTCCAGGAGAGCACCGCGCCGCGGCGGGCGTTCCAGGTGTTCACCGCCGAGCTGCCCCACAGCAGCTCCAGTGCCTCTCCGATCTCGTCGTCCGCGACGGCGGCGAGCGGCCGGCCCTCGCCAAGGTGCTCGGCGGTCTTCCCGACGGCGATGCCGTAGTTCCGGACGGTGTTCGGGTTGGTGAGCGAGTCGAGGAAGGCGTCGGCCGCCGCCCGGACGGTCAGTGCCTTCCCGGTCGGCAGCAGCAGGACCGCGGGCACCGTCACTCCCTTGCCACAGATAACAGGGCCGCTTCACGCAGCGTGCAGAGAACGTACCCGCAGGTCGCGCTCAGTGATACCGCAGATAATAGGGCGTTATCTGCGGAACGACTTCACAACCACCCCAGCACCGACGACCCGTCAGCCGCTCACCTGGACCGATCTGGGCTTAGCGCCGGTTTCCGTTCCGATGTTCCTCAACCCCCTACTCGTAGTCCCCGGAGTGGTCGGGGCTGACGCCGTAGAGGGGGTCGGCGGTGGTGACGAAGGCGGCCCCGGCGCGCCGACCCGGGTCCAGGTGTGTGGTGGTCGCGGTCGTACTGCTCGATGGGGCCGGTTGCCGCATCGGTCGCGCAGAGAGTGGTACCGCTGGTGAAGACGCGGTCGGTCGCGCCCCGAACCTGCCCCCAGGCCGCCGTCCTTGCTCGGGTCTGACCGACGGCCCCCAGGTCCGCACGGCGGGGATGCTGCGCGCCCTGCTGCCCGGTCAGGAGCCGGAGGACTGGCTGCCCGGCTACGGGCTCGACCCGCTGCCCACCGGACTGCTGGACGACGAGGCCCCGGTGCTGATCTGCCGGGGGGCCAGCCCGGGACAACCCTGTCGGCGGCCAAGCGCGGACCGGTCGCCCCGGCCGCCGCCGACCGCTACCTGCACCTGCACCAACTCGGCCCCAACCGGCATGAGGGCGGCAGCGAACTGTAGACCGCCTGCACGCGACCTGCTGCCCGACCCCGGCCGCTCCATCACCTCGATCGCCAAGCTGCTCGGCGTCTCCCCGGGCACCCTGTACAACCACTTCCCCGACCTACGCGAACTGCGCGCGGGCGCCGGTCCCCGCCAGCTCGAAGCCCCGCGAAGTAGCCCAGCACGAGCGAGATCAATCTCAGCGGCGCTTTCTGTACGGCACCTACTCACACCCGGATCAGCGGGGCAGGATGCGCAGTACTGCCTCGCGTTCTCCGCTGAGCTGCAGGCCTTGCTGTACCGCGGTGCCCAGGTCGAGGTCGCCGAGCAGG
>NZ_JBIWJF010000026.1:0-114812 GCF_044764985.1 Kitasatospora sp. NPDC093550 | reverse complement strand
ACGGTCCGTCAGCCGTCGGACCGGCGTGCCGAACTGCGCCTTCGAGCTTGACGAGAAACCCCCAGTGAGGTAATATTGTCCTTGTTGGGAGGGGAGGGCAACCCCGACCGACACCCACGATGGATCGAACGAAAGGCGTCATCGCATGACGATCACCCTCGACCGCGCCCGGCTCGAAGAGATCAACGCGGCCAAGCAGGCCGAATGCGGCCACAGTGGCGGGTCGGGCTGTGCCTGGTGCTGGCTCACCCCCGACGCCATCGCCGAACTCCCCTACGCCGAGCGCCTCGCCGTCGCGGTCGATCTCGATCACCGGCTCACCGAACTCGGCATCCCCCGCGCGCCCCGCACCGTCGTGATCGTCCGCGAAGCCCGCACCTACGCAGTCCAGGTCATGTGCGAGGAACTCGGCACGTGGGAGCTGCGCATCCCCGCGCCGGGTGAGGAGTATGTCCTGTTCCAGGGGGCGATGTGGTCTGACCCCGACGCCCAGCTCCGCAGCGACCAGGTTCCGACGTGGACCAGGGGGCGGGATGACGTCGCCGACATCGCCCGCAGCTTCGCGGGCCTGCTATGGGCGGCCGGCCTCCGGTGATCCATTGCCCGCCACTCCCGGCTCGGCAGTCCGCCGGGCCGGGGCCCGTACTCCCAGGAGGTGCCCCTTTGAAGATCATCGACGTCCACCATGATTCCGAGACAGCCCGCCCGGCCCGCTCCCGCGAGGTGCTGGCGATCCTCCGCGACATCGGCGAGAAGTTCGACGCCGCTGCCGCCGTCGTCCGGGAGGTCGCCCCCGCCGAGTCGGCCACGCTCCCGCCGATGCCGACCCTCTCCGTCGAAGACTGGCAGCAGGCTTGCCGCGCGCTGGTCGGGCTCGATGCCTTCCTGGCGGACACGCACGCCCGCGTGGCCGCTGCTCTCTCTGAAAGCGGATTCACCCCCCGGCGGCAACTGCGCTGGTCGTTCGTGCTGGCGCTCCACACCATCGGCCATGCCTGGCATGACGCCTACCTTCCCGGCGCGCACTACGTGATCAGCCCCGAACTGCCCGTCCGGCCGGGCCTGCTCGCCGCCGCCGCTTGGGGTGCGGCCAGCGGCGCAACCGTTGCCCGCGCCCGCCGCTGGGCAGTCGCCGTCACCGTGCCGCACTTCCGTGCAATGTCGGACGAGGTGAACGCCATGACATGGTGAACCCATGCCCCTGAGGTTGACAAGAAACCCTTAATGCGGCATACTTGTACTTGTTGGACGGGGAGGGCAACCCCGGCCGGCACCCACGACAGACGAACACGCGCGAAGGACTTCATACATGACCATCACCCTGGCCAGGACCTCCACCCGCAACGCGAGCCTTTCCGAGATCGTGGGCATTCTGCGCGAGCAGCACCCCCGCAAGACCGACGTCGTCGCCCCCGTCCAGAACATCCACGCGGCGGGCGGCCGACTGATCATCGAGGGTGCGGACTACGACCTCACCCCGGACGGAGTCACCAGGAAGCAGGCGGAGTACCGGCTCACCGACGTGTGCGAATCCGGCGTCGCGGAGAAGCTCGGCATTCCGGTCGGCTACCTGCGGAAGACCCGGACCGAGGCCCCGCACCTGTGGGACGCGAACGTCAACGGGTGGCTCAGCCACCACAGCCGCGCCGACAAGTCGTTCATGGTCCGCACGCTGACCCCGGCCCAGGGTGAGGACACCGGCACCGCTCGCGCGTTCCTCAGCCCCAGCTACCGGATCATTGACAATCTGGACATCCTGACCGCCGCGCTCCAGGGCGTGCGGGACGCCGGTGTCGAGGTCCGGCTGGACAAGTGCGACCTCACCGACCGGAAGATGTACGTCAAGATCACCGCCCCGCAGGTCAGCGCCTACGCGCCGGAGCTGTTGAAGGACTACCGGAGCCCGTTCAGCGGCGCGCGTGGCGCGGACAACCCGACCGTGTTCGCCGGATTCGAGATCAGCAACTCCGAGACCGGGTGCGGGGCGTTCACCATCGTGCCCCGACTGGTCGTCCAGGTCTGTGACAACGGGATGGTGATCACCAAGGATGTCATGCGCTCCGTGCACATCGGCGGGAAGCAGCAGGACGGAGTGATCCGGTGGAGCGACACCACCCAGGCCCGCACGCTCGAACTGGTCGCCTCCCAGACCACCGACGCCGTCACCACCTTCCTTGACCGCGACTACGTCGTCCGACAGCTGCGGTCCATCCAGGAGACCGCCGCGACCCGGGTGAAGAACCCGGAGGCCACCATCACCACCGTCGCCCAGCGGCTCAAGTTCACCGAGGAGCGCCGGGCCGACATCTTCGCCCACTTCATCCAGGGCGGAGACCTCTCCGCCGGTGGCGTGATGCACGCCGTCACCTCCGTTGCCCAGACCCTCCCCGACGCCGACGACGCCCACGAGTTCGAAGCCCACGGCATCCGCGCCATGGAGCTGGCCGCCTCCCTGTGACCGCCCCGCCGCCCGGCCCACCAGGGCCGGGCGGCCCGCCACAGAATGCCACCAGCGCACCACGAGAACCGGGACGCCCGTTGAACACCGCCGTTGAACGCCTTCGCAACCTCGTAGCCGACGTCACCACCTTCGAAGAGGAGTGGGAGGACAAGCTCCGTACGGCGCTGCCGTCCTACGACCCGAACCGCGCAGACTTCCCCGTCGACCCCGACGAGGAGGAGGACTACTACACGCTCTGCGCCGACCGCGCGGCCGAGGCCCGTGACCAGCTCCACCGGGTGACCATCGGCATCGAAGCCGTCGCCCGCGAGCTGACCGACACCGTCGCCGAGGCGGACCAGCCCGGCTGACCGGACCACCGGCCGCCCAGCGCGAAGCTGGGCGGCCCCCGGCCGGGAGCGCCGAGCTGCGGGGATCGACCCCGCACCACGGCCCAACCCCTCCCGCAGCCCACCCACCGAGCACCAGCCCGCCGCACCGCCCGCCGGCCCCTGCCGCCCGCACCCGGGCGGCCCCCGGCCGGGAGCGCCGAGCTGCGGGGATCGACCCCGCACCACGGCCCAACCCCGCGCGGCGCCGCCTGCTGCCCACGTTCACCGCTTCCCGCACACCAGGAGAACCACGTGCCGACCCTGCCCCACACCGGGCTCCAGACCCCAGAGCAGCCCCGCTACGAGGTCACCAGCTGCCAGGAACTGACGCTGCTCCGGGCAACTCCGTTCCTGGCCGTCCTCAGCCACGGCAGCCGCAAGATCGGCAGTGCTCAAAACTACGGCGACGGGGACGCCACGGAGTTCGTGCCCCACGGCGACTTCGACGTGACCGACTTCGCCCGCTTCGCCGACGCCTGCCGACTCGACGGCCAGCCCGTCAACCTCTCCCTGCTGCTCGATCTGCTGATCGAGGAGTTCAACGTCGGCCGCTCACTGCGCGCTCAGGCACTCCAGGGCCGCACCCTGCTCCGCGAGGTCGGCCCTGACGGCACCGTCACCATCAGCGGCACCATCCCGATGCCCGCCACCGCGGACGACCGCCGCCGCGCGCACTCTGCCCTCCGGCTGCCGCTCACCATCGGTGCCGTGACCCAGTTCTGGAACGGCACGTCCTGGGAGCACCTGGCCAGCACCCCCGCGACCTGACCCGCGCCGGTGCGCCCCGGACGCCCGAACCGCGCCGAGGCCCAGCCAGACCTCACCACCCTGATCACCCACAGAAGAGACGCCAGCATGCCCAAGTTCATCGTCCCCATCGACGTCATCACCGTCCACGTGGTGCCCGTCCTGGCCCCGACCGCCGACGCCGCCAAGGCAGAGGCGGAACGCATCGTCGCCAGCGACCGGAAGACCTGGTTCGACCACACCGAGCCGCTGTGCGTCGGCGACGCCCACACCGAGGCCGAGTGGGATGCCCAGCAGGAAGCCTCCAGCCGCGAAGACCTCGGACGGGTGACCATCCCGTTCCCCGCCAGGCCGGCGAAGAAGACCGCCGCCGCTCGGTTCCGCGCACCGCGCACCGACCACCACGCCGACGGCACCGCATGCTCGCCCGAGCACAGGCACACCACCTCCGGCAAGCCACTCACCTCGGGGTGTCCCGGGCGCGCCTACTCCAGGGCCGAATGCAGCTGCGGCGAATGGTCGATCAAGCACACCGGCAAGGGCTACGTGGACGACGCGCGTCGACAGCACATCAGCACCGCGCACTGACGACTCGCTCAACCCCAACCGATCAACGGGTGCAGTCCGGAGGGCAACCGGACCGCACCTGCCCACGAAACCCGAGAGAACAAGATCGTGACCCCGACCTCCACCGACAGGGACGCGCTCACCGCGGACCTCACCGTCGGCATACTCGGCGTCTGCGCGTTCGCCGTCTCCTTCACGCACGTCGTGCAGACCGCCACCGAGGCAGGCCAGAGCGGATGGGTGGCCTACGCCATCGCCGTCTCCGTCGAGCTGATGGCGCTCGGAGCCGTCTCCGAGATCCGCCGCCGCAAGCGCGCCCGAGAGCCAGCCCGCTGGCCGCGCGGAGTCCTCGTGCTCGGCGTGGCGATGAGCCTCGCCGCCAACCTCGCCGTCGCCCGGCCCACCCCGTGGGGATACGTGATGGCAGCCTGGCCCAGCCTGGCGTTCCTCGCCGCCGCCGGGATCGTAGAGTCCCGTCCCACCGGCCAGCGGACCGACCACGCGCCCCCACCGCTCACCACCGTGGTCACCAGCGAGCACCAGGACGTCGCCGCAGACCCACCGCCGCCGGCTCTGCCCTTGGCGGAGCCGGACGACCAGCCCCAGACCGAGGACCTTCCCGAAGAGGCCGGCGAAGCAGAAGCCGAGGACCCCGGCGAGCAGCTGGCCACCACCCGGCCGACGGAGCGGCCGAGCAAGCTGCGCGTCATCACCGACCTGCTCGCCGCGATGCGCGCTGACCCCGACTGGCGCCCCGACTACGACGAGTTGACCACCAGCACCGGCTACAGCCGGTCGTGGTGCGAGAAGCGGGTGGCCGACGCCCGCACGCTCAACGGCCGTACGGAGCCCGGCTCCGTGCAGGAGCCCCCCGTCCACACGGGAGACCCGCGGCCCCGCACCCCGCTCCGCACGGCTGAGGGGGCCGACGACCAGCCCCTCCCGCTCACCTCCCGACCCGCACCGAACCCGTACGAGGAACCCGCACATGAGCACCACCCTCCACATACCGCCGCAGCTGCGTAACGCCGACGCCTACGTTCTGAACAACAGCGCAGGCAAAGACAGCGCCGCGATGCTCCACCTCTGGGCCACCAACGCCACCGACGAGATGCTGGAACGCACCGTCGTCCTCCACCTCGACCTCGGTACGGCGGAGTGGCCCGGCGTCCCCGCACTCGCCGCCCAGCAGGCAGCCGCGTACGGACTGCCCTACGAGGTCCGCCGCCGCGAGCGGGGCCACCTGCTCGACCTGGTCCGCGAACGAGGCCGCTGGCCTGGGCCCAGTACCCCGTTCTGCCGCAGCTACCTCAAGCGCGACGTGGCCCGGAAGTTCTACACCGAGCTGACCGGTCGGCTTGGCGTCACCGGCCGGCCCGCCCACATCGTCACCGAACTCGGGCTCCGCGCTGCCGAGAGCTCCGTCCGCGCCCGCCGCCCCGCCGTCGCCCTGGACCGCGGAGCCAGCTCCGGCCGGCGCCAGGTCACCACCTGGCTGCCTATCCACCAGCTCGGCACCGACGCCGTGTGGAAGACCGTACGGGCCAGCGGCATCCCGCCCCACCCCGTCTACCAGCAGCTCGACCGCCTGTCCTGCAAGCTGTGTCCGTTCGCCGGCCGCCGCTCCCTCATCACCGCCGCACGGATGGCCCCGGACACCGCACTCGACTACGCCTTGGTCGAAGACGAGATCGGTGTGCCATTCCGCCGCGACCTGTCTATGGCCGAGATCATCACCGCCGCCGGGCGTGAGGAACCCGGCCCCGTACGGGCCGCCCGCCCGTACGGGGCTGCACTCCGTACGCCCCCGCACGGCACGGGGGCGTGCGCCGCATGACCCGTACCGCCTCCGAGGCCCTGCCGGTCGTGCTCAGTTTCGGCATGGGAGTCGACAGTGCCGCTGTCGCCGCCCGGTGGTTCACCGAGCCGGCCAGCCGGGACTTCCCGCTCGACCGGCTGACCGTGCTGACCGCGATGACGGGCGACGAGCCGGACATCACCCGGCAGCTGGTCGAGCAGCACCTTCTGCCGCTGATGCGCGACAACGGCGTGCGGTTCGTCCAGCTCAGCAGGACCAGCCAGCGCGGCGGCTACACCGTGCTGGACGACTCCCGCAGCCCGCGCCGGCTGATCACCCGCGGACCGTGGCGGCTGTCGGACGAACTTCGCGCCAGCGGCACCGTTCCCCAGATCGCCGCCAAGCGGCGCCTGTGCAGCTTGCACGCGAAGGGAGACGTGCTCGACGGCTGGCTGGGCGACGAGTTCCGCGGCGCCCCGTTCCGGCACGTGCTCGGCTTCGCCAGCGAAGAAATCCGTCGAGCAGAGAGAGACGAGGGCTTCACCGCCATCGGCCGCATCCCCGAGTACCCGCTGATCGACGGCTGGGGGTGGGACCGCCAACGGTGCGAGCAGTACCTGCTCGACCGCTTCGGAGAACCGTGGACGCGGTCCGCCTGCGGGTACTGCCCGTTCTCCGCCGGGCGGCGCGGGAGAGCCGAGCTGGTCGAGCGCTGGCGGGCGGAGCCGGCCATCGGCGCCCAGGCCCTTGCGCTGGAGTACACCGCGATGGCCCTCAACCCACGCTCGAAGCTCTACGGCACCGTGGCCGCCCAGGACCTCGCCCGCACTCACGGCCTGGCCGATGTCCTCGCCGCGTTCGAAGAGCACCTTCGGCGGCAGCGCTGGAGCGTCTACGAGGTCCGGCGGATCATCCACCCCCGACGGCAGGACCCCACCGCCAAGGGCGCCGCTTGGCGAAGTGTGCGCACGGTGTTCAGCGGCAGCCGGACCGATGCCACCGCCACGCTGGCGGCCATCGCCGCAGGCCGAGCCGCCACCGACCGCTACGGGATCAGCAGGGCCGAGATCATTCCCCGCACCCGCGGGTTCCCTGCGATCGAGATGGCCCTGGCCCTGGCACCGGCAGGTGTCGCCGACAAGGAGCGCCCCGCCTTCGCGGCGTGGTGGGACCGACTGCACCACCAGGCCGATCTCGTGCCCCCGGTCGCGCTCGCGGCGTGAACGGAAGACGGGGGCCAGCAGCACGGCCGAAGCCGTGCCGGACTCGATGATCCGGCTGGGCAAGCCGCTGGCCCCCTCCCACGAAGACCGATCCCGAAAGACCACGACTCCGCGCCGGTAGATTAGTCCATGTCGAGCCGGGGAGGGTTTCTCCCCCCAACAACCACCCCAAGGAGACCAGCCGATGGCCCCCGCCCCGACGCTCGCCGAACGCCTGGACGCGGCCCCCTCGGACAGCCTCAGCGTCGCCGACATCGCGACCACGACCGGCCTGTCCGAGTCCACCGTCCGCCGCCTGGCCAAGGAGCCCGGGTGGCCCACCGAGGAACCCGGCGACCACCGCGAGCAGCGGTACCCGCGCGAGGCCATCGCCGCCTGGATGCGCGACAACCAGGCCACCCGCATCAACCCCGATGAACTGCCCGGCGCCGACGACGACCGCGTCACCCTCACCGAGATCGCGAGCCGGACCGGCCGACTGCGCGCGACCGTCAGCCGCATGCCCTCCACCTACCGCAACAGCGCGGACCCGTTCCCCGCCGCCGACCCGCTCGGCACCTACAGCTGGGGGGAGGTCAAAGCCTGGCTCGGCCGGCGGTCCAGCCGCCCCGGCCCCCGCGGAACGGTCGAGCCCCCCGCGCCCGCCGCCGAGCCCACCACTCAGCCGGTGCTCGACAAGGTCACCACCGCGATGATCGAGCGCCTGACCGGCAAGGGGAAGGAGGCCGTGAAGACCCTGGTGCGCAAGCCCGAGATCGCCGCGCTCAGCACCAAGGTCGGCCGACTGCGGGTGTGGCCCGCTGACACCCTGCTGCCGCTGCTGTGGCAGCTCGGCTACCTGCCGGCCTCCGGTGCGCTCGGCAGCGAGCAGCGCGCCGTCTTGGTCGAGCTCGGCTACCTGCCCGCCTCGGGGAAGCCGACTGCTGAGCAGCGCGCCGTGCTCCGGGAGTTCGGCTATGACGAGCAGGGCAGCGTCGAACACCGTGCCTGGCTCCGAGGGCCCCACCGCACCGCGACCGAGCTGGCCACCTACTACGGCGTCAGCCTCAGCGCGATCAGCAAGCGCATCGCCCGCGCCCAGGAAGCCGGCCTGCCCGTGCCGCACCCGGTCGACACCGAGGACGGGAGGCGCTACGACCCGAAGGTCTTCGACGCCTTCTGGAACCCCCCGGTCGCCGATTAGCGACCGCAGAACAACAGGAAGGCGCTGCCGACCAGCTCGGTCGGCAGCGCCTTCGTCTCTCCCCAGCCCCGCCAGCACGCGGGATCGCCTCGGCTAGCGCCGCACGGCGTCTTTGCTGCCCGCACCGGCGGGCTCCGGGTAGGACTTGAGGAGCATGCGGTGCCGGGCCCCTCCCTCGATCGCCGAAGTGACCTCCCGAGGGATGACGACGATCCCCTCCAGAAGCTCCACCGCCCGTCGGTAGGCGGTCTGGCGCTCGGCGTCGGAGGCCCCCTCACCCAGCGCGGTGCGCAGCAGGCGCTGTGCCCGCGCGACCGCTGCGCGCTCCCGCTCCGGCAGCTGACCAGTACCGACCTTGCGAGCGTGGCGATCAGCGACCTGCCAGGCGATCTCAAGCGCCGTCACCGCTCGCCCGTACTCCGCAGGGCTCTCCGCCCCGGCGGCTCGGGCGTCGGCTGCCGCAGCGAGCGCGTGCACCAGCTCGGCGGTCTCCCGCACGGAGACGTCGGTCAGCAGCGGACGCTCCAGCACCGTGAGGATGTCGGAGCAGAACGCGCCGTACTGCTCCAACACGAGATCGTGTCGATCCTCGATCTGCTGACGCCGCAGTCGCGCGGCCCGGCCGACCGCCCGGCGCCTCCGCACCGCCACGGCAGCGAGGCCCACCCCGGCCACCGCCGCAGCGCCGACCGCCACCGAACTGAGGACGCCCCAGGGCACTTCGAAGCCGCTGTCTGTCTCCACCGGCTCGGCCGTCGGCGAGCCGGCCACCGAGCCCCAGATGGCCGGCGCCACCTTCAGCAACAGCGACGGAAATGCGGCGATACCCACCCCTGCGACGACACCGTGGACCGGGGATGGACCGTGCCGAGCCATCAAGTTGTTCAAGACGGACCGGACCATTGAGCCCAGTGCGATCAGAGTGCCCAGCAGCAGACCGCTCCACTGGACCCACTGATCAAGGTTCTGGATCATCAGTGGCACGCCCCAGGCAGTAGTTCGAATACCGTCGCATCTTCTCACGCCGGTGGCGGGCGAGGCGGTGCGAGCATCACCGGCACCGACCCATCAGCCCTGCGCAGGTTCGCCGCCCGCAGCGTCGCCGCAGCCGGTTGTCGCGCTTCCCGGATCTGGCCCCGCGGTCGCGATCGCATCGGTGTCCCGGCGGTCGCCGCTGCCCGGCCTCCCGGCCCCGGCAACCTCTGCCAGGACCGTCCGCACCTCCGGCAGCGACAGCCCCGTCAGCTCCGCGATCTGATCGCGCGGCTCACCCAGATCGGCGAGCTTCCCGACCGCCTCGCGCGCCAGCCGCTCCGGCTCCAACGCCGCCGTCTCCGCCTCCGCCAGGATCTTCTCCGCCCGAGCCCGTGCGGTCGCCCGCAGATGCTCCGCCCTGCCCGTCTGCTCGTAGAAGTCGGCCAGCGCCGACTCCACCTGCCGCTCGCGCTTGAGACGCGCCGCGTCCCGCGCTGCCTTCGCCTGCTGCGCCGCTCGGACCGCACTGGCCCGCGACGCCGAAATTCGTCCACTCATGCACCGAACATAACCGGAAAAGCCTAGTCCGCAAACCCCTTTGAATCCCTCTTGATAAACGTCAATAAACATCGAGAGAATCCGAGAAGGAAATCGAGGCGCACGTCACACATCCGCTCCCGTGAGCGCTCTGATCAGGCCATCTGTCAGCATCACGAAGCCATCCAGACACCTCTTGCAGATATTCTGAGCATGGTCCGCTGCGCGGGGCTAAAGTGCTCACATGGCATTTGGTGAGGCAGGTGAAACGGCGGCTCGAATAGCTGCCGCGCCTACCCTCGCCCGGGTATCGGAAAGCTGGGGGTGGTCGCGTTGATGACCATCCACAAGCTCACCGCCGGCAACGGCTACACCTACCTGACGCGCCAGGTCGCGGGCGGCGACGTACAGCGTCAGCGGGGTCAGTCCGCCGAGGAGTACTACACCCAGAAGGGCAACCCGGCCGGCGTCTGGCTCGGCCGCGGCGCGCCCCTGCTCGGACTCGACGGGACCACCGTCACCGAGCAGCAGATGAAGCACCTGTTCGGCCTCGGCCAGCACCCGGACGCCGAACGGATCATCGCCGAGCACCTGGCCGCCAACGTGCGTGCCGACATGGACGAGGACCAGCTGAAGGCCGTCCAGGCCGCCGCGATCAAGGCCGCGACCCTCGGCCGCAAGTACCCCGAGTACGAGCCCCTCGATCCGTTCGCCGAGCGCGTCGAGCGGCGCCTGGCCGTCATCGAGAAGGAGACCCGGCGCACCCCCACCAGCGCCGAGGTCAAGAAGGTCCAGCAGGAGGAGTCGCGCCGCCAGCGCGCCGCCGTCGCGGGCTTCGACTTGGTCTTCGCCCCGGTGAAGAGTGCGGCGGTGCTGTGGGCGCTGGACGAGCGCCCTGAGGTCCGCGCCGCCGTCCGCGAGGCCCACGAAGCCGCCCGCGATGCCGCGCTGGAGCTGCTGGAGGAGAACGCCGCGCACACCCGCACCGGCAGCACCGGCCAGGCCCAGATCGACACCAAGGGCCTGGTCGCCGTCGCGTTCGACCACTACGACAGCCGGGCCGGCGACCCCAACCTGCACACCCACGTCGTCGTCGCCAACAAGATCCAGGGCGCCGACGGGAAGTGGCGTTCGCTGGACGCCCGCGGCCTGCTGGCGATGACCGTCGCCACCTCCGAGTTCTACAACTCCCGCTTCGAGACCGAGCTGACCGCCCGGCTCGGCGTCACCTTCGAGGCCCGCGAGGACTCCGCCACCAAGCGCCAGCCGGTGCGCGAGATCGCCGGCGTCCCCACCGAGGCGCTCACCCACTTCTCCTCCCGCCGCACCGAGATCGAAGCCCGCTACGAGCAGCTCCTTCGGGAGTACCGGCGCGACCACAGGCACGACCCCTCCCGCGGGATGACCCACCAGCTCGCCCGCCAGGCCAACCTCGACACCCGCGAGGGCAAGAAGGCCGCCCGCTCGCTGGAGGAGATGCGCGCCGACTGGACCCACACCGTCACCACCGCCCACGGCCAGGACATCGTCCGGCGCGTGATGGCGGCCGTCCCCGCGCCCGAAAACACCCCGGCCACCGCCCGGCAGGAGGAGCCGAAGCCGGTCGAGATCCCCACCCTGGCCGCCGCCGTGATCACCGCCGTCGGCGAGGAGCGCGCGGTGTGGACGGTGTGGAACCTGCGCGCCCACGCCGAGCGCCTGGCCCGCTCCGAGCACCCCACCACCAGCACCACCGAGCACCGGCAGCTGGTCGAGGCGATCGTCACCGAGGCCGTCTCCCCGGCCCACAGCATCCGCGTCGACGCCCCCGCGCTGCTCGACGAGCCCGAGGAACTGCGCCGCGCCAACGGCGACTCCGTGTTCGTCCAGCACGCCTCCACCCGCTACACCAGCACCGCCATCCTGGACGCCGAGCGCCGCCTGGTGGACGCCGCCCTCACCCCCGTCAACGAGGGTCTGAACCCGGCCTTCGTCGGCGCCGCGATCGACGGCTTCGAGGCCCGCCACCGCGCCCTGGACGAGGGCCAGCGCGCCCTCGTCACCGCGTTCGCCACCGACACCCGGCTGGTCTCCCTGGGCCTGGGCCCGGCCGGCTCCGGCAAGACCACCGCGATGCAGGCGTACGTCCACGTCGCCAACCAGGCCGGCCAGCGCATCGTCCCGCTCGCCACCTCCGCGGCCTCCGCCGCCGTCCTCGCCCGCGACCTGGGCCAGCCCGCCGAGAACCTCCACAAGTTCCTCTGGGAGCACACCGGCGGCACCTACGCCGCCCAGCTCAGCACCGGCCAGAACGTGCCGTCGAACCGGGCCGGCTTCGTGCTGAACCCGGGCGACGTCGTCCTGGTGGACGAGGCCGGGATGGCAGGCACCCTCAACCTGGACCGCCTCACCCGCATCGCCGCCGAGCACGGCGCGAGCGTGCGCCTGCTCGGCGACTACCGCCAGCTCGGCAGCGTCGAGGCAGGCGGCGCGCTGCGGCTGATCGCCGCCGAAGCCGGCGCCGTCGAACTCACCACGCTCCACCGGTTCAGCAACAAGGACGAGGCCGCCGCCACCCTCAAGATCCGCACCGGCGACAGCTCCGGTCTGGACTTCTACTTCGCCAACCAGCGGGTGGTCAGCGGCTCGCGCACCGCCATGGTCGAAGCCGCCTACGAGGGCTGGAAGGCCGACATGCTCGCCGGCCGCACCACCCTGATCAGCGCCCGCACCGGCACCGACGTCACCGCCCTGTCCGCCCGCGCCCGCGAGGACCGCGTGGCCGCCGGCCAGGTCGAGACCGACGGCGTGCTGCTGCGCGACGGCAACCGCGCGGGCCGCGGCGACTGGATCGTCACCCGCGAGAACAACCGCAAGATCACCACCAACCGGGGCGCGGACTTCGTCAAGAACGGCGACGCCTGGCAGGTCCTCAAGCGCTACGAGGACGGCTCGCTCAAGGTCCGCCACCTGGAGCACCGCGGACGCCTCACCCTGCCCGCCGAGTACGTCGCAGCCAACGTCCAGCTGCTCTACGCCTCCACCATCACCCGCTCCCAGGGCGGCACCGTCGACACCGCCCACCCCCTGGTCACCGACGACACCACCCGCGAGGAGCTGTACGTCCAGCTCAGCCGCGCCCGCCACACCACCACCCTCTACACCGCCACCCACGACCTCCTCCCGTTCGACACCGACGAGCAGCTCGACCAGCCCAAGAACGACCCCAACTCCTTCGCCGCCCGCGAGGTGCTGGAGCGCGTCCTTGGCCGCGAAGGCGCCCAGCTCTCCGCCACCGAGACCATCCGCAACGCCCAGGAGGACGCCGTCTCCCTGGCCACCCTGGCGCCCCGCCACCAGCACGCCATCGAGACCCTCACCGCCCCCTACTACCACCAGCTGATCCACCGACTCCTCGGCCCCGCCCTCGCCGAGCAGATCACCACCGACGACGCGATGACCGCCGTCACCCGCGCACTGCGCACTGCCGAAGCCGCCGGCTGGCAGCCCGAGCGACTGCTCGCCGCAGCCACCTGGCGCGGCGACCTGACCACCGCCGACTCCCCGGCCCAGGCCCTCGCCTGGCGCCTGAACACCATCACCGAAGACCGCCCCGCCCCCGCCCACCTCAACGCACCCACCACCGCCGACACCATCCGCTACGCCGCCCTGGTCGCGCAGCTCACCGGCCTGCCTGCCCACCGCCTCGACCCCGAGACCGCCACCGACCAGCCGGCCGCCCTGCACATCGCGCCCGCCGCCGCCCAGGCCGCCGACGCGCACCCGCACGTCTCCCTCGACACCCTCAACCGCTACGCCACCACCGCCGCCACCACGCTCAACACCACCACCGACCGCGTCACCGCCCACCCGCAGTGGCCCCACCTCGCCGGCGCCCTGGCCGCCGCCGACCGCACCGGCCACGACACCACCACCCTGCTCACCGCCGCCGCCACCGAGACCACCAGCGGCAGCGACCCGGTCACCGCCCTGACCCGCGCCGCCCGCACCACCCTGGCCACCGACGGCATCCCCGAACACCACCATCAGGCCCCCGAAGCCCTCCGCCACCAGGCCCTCATCACCACCGTCCTCGGCAACGAGCACGCCACCCGCGCCCTGGGCGAGAACACCTGGCCCGCCCTCACCGCCGCCCTGCGCCGTGCCGAGACCGCCGGCCACGAACCCGCCGTACTGCTGCGCCAGGTCGCCGAACAGCGCCCGCTCACCGGCGCCGACAGCCTCAGCCAGGTCCTCGCCTGGCGCATCGGCCGCCACCTCGCCGCCAACACCCCGGCCACCGCCGCCCAGCAGAACGACCGCGCCGAAACGGAGCTGTGGCGCACCCTCGCCTGGACCCTCAAGGCGATCGAGAACACCGGCACCACCGCGGAGACCACCCTCTCCGAAGTGACCGGCCGCACCGTTCTGCCCGAACTTCTCCAGCACGCCCAGCAGCAGGCCCTCGCCCACACCCGCGCCGCCTCCGGCCGCGCCGACCTCCCGGCCTGGATCAGCCCGGTTCCGCGCTCCACCGCCGCCAACCCGCGCCACCACGAGTACTTGACCGAGAGCACCACGCTGATTGCCAATCGCGTCTCGGTGCTCGGCGACCGCACCGTGGAGAACCGGCCGGAGTGGAGCCGTACCCTCGGCGAAGCCCCGACCGACCCCACTTTGCGGGCCCAGTGGGAGAAGCAACTGGCTGTCGTCGCCGCCTACCGCGACCAGTACCGGGTCACCGACGACAACGCTGCCCAGCCCGCCGGCCCCTACATCGAGGAGGGCCGCACCGGCCACCACGCCTACTGGCAGGCAGCCGAAGCCGCCATCGCCGCCCGCCGCATCGCCACCGTCCCGAACACCGCGGCGGCGGCCACCGCGGACAGTGACCAGCAGGCCCTCCGCCGACTCGCCGCCGACGTCTACCGCACGCTGCCCGAGGCGGAGCAGGCCGAGGTCCTGCGTGCCGTCGCCGTCCGGACCGGCGCGTCCTGGCTCGCCGGCCGACCGCGCCTGGACGACGCCGCCCTGGCCCAGCAGCACGTCGCCGAGTCCGTCAGCACGGTGCTCGCCGAACGCCGCCAGCTCACCGCGGAGGCCACCCAGCCCGAGCAGCCGCAGGCGGAGGAGCGCCGCCAGCCGACCCTCGCCGAGCGCCGCCGAGCCGGCCGCCAGGCCGAGCGCCAAGCCCACCGCGACCAGCTCCAGCAGCGAGGAGGACAGCCCACCACCCGCACTGCCCGACCCGCGCCGAACCGCCGAGTCGAGCCTGTCGACCAGCGCCAGGCCCCGGCCCAGCGTCCGGTCGAGCAGCGGCAGCCGCTCCAGCCGCGCCCGCAGCAGGTTCAGCCGGACCAGCAGGGCCCGCGCCTCCGCTGATCAGCGGCTGGTGTAGTCAGATCAGGCAGTTTGCCCGACAACTGGTCCGCCGGACTGCTTTGATCGGCGCCATGCGCGTTAGCTCTGTGGTGATGCAGGTTGCGGCCTTAGCCATGCTCGGAGGGGGGATTGGTGCCCTCTACGGACTCAGCGACTATCTCGCAGCCCGGTGGGCCCTCAACAAACTGTCGAGTGGGCGTCCGACCTACTGGCTCGGCAGGGTCGGGGGGCGACGGTTTCTTCGATTCTGGCTGCGGAGACGACGTAGCCAAGTAGTTCGGCCCGACCGCGATGGTGACCGTCGGCGCTACGAGCGAGACCTTCGGCGTGGCCCGCGAGTCGCCCTGATCGGTTTGATCATCTTCCTGATGGGGTTCTCCACAGCCCTCGCCTGGTGCAGCATCGCGGTCCTGATCGAGCACTGGAACACCCACGGCCAGCTCGGCCCTGGCGACGCAGGGCCTGTCGTTACCGCCGTAATCGGCATCACCGGAATTGTCGGCTACGTGATCGCCAGCGTCGTCGGGGCCTTCGCCAAACTGGTCACAGCCAAGGGCAAGGCCGGCGCGGACGTCATGACCGCCCAGGCCGAAGTGATCCGCGCACAAGCGGAAGTGATCCGCGCACAGAACGGCTTGCCCCCGGGCGTCCCGACGGTCAGTGCAGGAAACGGCCGAGGTGAGGTTGAGCCTCCCGAGCCGGTGGAACCACCCCCCGCTGCCTAGACCGGCCCGTCCGCTTCACGTGGTGGTGTTGCCCTGGCCGACGTCGCTGGCCTGAGCAGTGTGTGCGGCCCTCCGATGCGGGCGCCGGAGGAGCGAACCGAGCGCCAGGACCAGTGCTGCTGCCTCGATGCCGACTTCGAGTGGGCCGCTGAGCTCGGGGTGGGAACGGGCGTAGAAGAAGGTCACCACCCCAACCACTGCTGTGGTGCAGCAGAGCGCGATCCGCCGCACCACGCTACTCGTGACCAGGAGTCGGAGCCTCTGGGATGTGATGAGCGAACGAGCACCCATTGTGCTGGCCCTCCAGGCAGATGAGTCCTTCACCGGCGGTTCCGGGATGCCCCCATGCTGGGGTTGAGCCAGACGTCTCCAGAAGAACGAAAAAGTTTCCGGCGCCGGAAACCGCTGCCACACTGCTCGGGTGGAAACTCCGATCGCAGACGTTGAAGAGGAATTGAAGGACCGCCTCCGTTGGCTCATCCGGCGCACCGGTCGTAGCGACGCCGAGTACGCCAAGCTGGTCCGCATCCCGCCGGCCCAGCTGTCCAAGATCCTGAACCTGCACTCGCCGCCGCCACTGGAGTTCGTCTACGGCCTCACCGAACACGCCAGCGGCGGACAAGGCGGCCCCGTCGGCGCTGACGTCCGGGAGCAGGTGGTAGAGCTGCTGCTCCAGTATCTGAAGTTCAAGCATCCCAAGCGACACGAGTTGGACGCGCTGATCGTTTCGAATGCGCGGCTCCATGCCGAACTGTCCGAGCACCGTGAGCGGATCGCTGCCCTTACGGAGTCACTGAGTGAGGCCGATGCTCGTGTAGCGGCCCAAGCGGGTCAGGTGACAGCGCTGACGGCGGCGGGTGATCAGCTTCGTCAGCTGGTGGCGGACCTGCGAAACCGTGTGCGCGAGCTCCAGCACTACCAGGCGGCGCGTGTTCAGGAGCTCTCTACGGTGACCGAGAGAAGCTCATTCGCGGTTCAGGAGGCAGTAGGTCTCCGATGGGCCGCAGGGCAGGAGTACGAGGCAGACCGGCTTCTGATGGACGCCGCTGCGACGATGGATACTCGCCAGCTCGTTGAGCTGCAAACCTGGCTGGACGGCCAAGGGCGGCACCGGGAAGCCGACATGCTGCTGGTCGACATTGCTCGGACACGATCCCCCCGCGATCTTGCGGAGCTTGCTGAATTCTGGTCCGACGCCGATCTGGACCATCCCACCGTGACCTTCCATGTCGCCTGTCAGCTGCTACGTGCTATCGGCGGTCAGCGCTCCCGGGAGGAGATCATGGAGCTTCATTCCCGTTGGCGAGACCGCCCCGGCCCTCTTGGTGTTCGAGGGTGGGACGACATGTTCGGCGCCTGGATCGGAGGATGGCGGACGGTCGGAGAGCTCGCGCACACTCTGGAAGTGCTTGCCCTGGACCTTGATGCCAATGCCGACCATTGGAAGAGTGCCCTCGACGCCTTGCGTTACCGCTACGGGGACCACGCGCCAGCTGCGGAAGTTCTACTGATTCTGGCTGGCCGCCGTGACACGCCTTGGGTCGTGACGATGCTCGGCTACTACTTCGAGAAGCACTCATTCGTCGTTCCGGAAGACTTCTGGAGGGCCGTTCGAGCTGGCACAGACCCCGCAAGCCAGGACATGATCTTGCGGTCCGCTGCCGAGCACCTCAGCGACGGACTGCTGGAGGAGGCGGCACGCTATCTCTGGGAAGCTGCGGACGGCACGGATACCGAGTTCTTGTCACGCTTTCTTACTGTGCTTGTCGCTGTCAACGAGCCCAAGGCCGTCCAGCTGCACGCAGCCCTGAAAACCAAACCCTTCCGCGACAGCTACCGCTTCACGAAGCGACGTGAAGAAGCAGTTCAGCTTCTGGGGGCATTGCTGTACAAGGCCCAGGCTCCTGCCGTCTAGCTGGGCCTGGAAGCGGCGAGGATGCCTGGGCCGGCGGCAGAGCCGGGGTGGAGGCAGGAACGGGGGGTCGTCACACTCCGTGAAGAGCGTGACGACCCCCGGCGCTACTGACTCTCCATCAGCTATCGGCGTCGCCATTTCACACTCATTTCACATGAGGGCGAGGACGGACGAGTAGCGACGAGAGTCCACGAGAGACGTTTTCGCAGGTCAGAACCCCTAAAACGGCCTCCTGGCCAGGTGGCCCATGGGGGTCGATTCAGAGGTCGTAGTAGAGCTCGAACTCGTGCGGGTGGGGCCGGAGGGCGATCGGGGCGATCTCGTTGGTGCGCTTGAAGTCGATCCAGGTCTCGATCAGGTCCGGCGTGAAGACGTTGCCGGCGAGCAGGTACTCGTGGTCGGCCTCCAACGCCTCCAGGACGGCCGGGAGCGAGGAGGGCACCTGCGGGACGTTGGCGTGCTCCTCGGGGGCCAGCTCGTAGAGGTCCTTGTCGACCGGCTCCAGCGGCTCGATCTTGTTGCGGATGCCGTCGAGGCCGGCCATCAGCATGGCGGAGAAGGCCAGGTAGGGGTTGGAGGACGGGTCCGGGGCGCGGAACTCGATGCGCTTGGCCTTGGCGTTGGAGCCGGTGATCGGGATGCGGATCGCGGCCGAGCGGTTGCGCTGCGAGTAGACCAGGTTGACCGGGGCCTCGAAGCCCGGCACCAGGCGGTGGTAGGAGTTCACCGACGGGTTGGTGAACGCGAGCAGCGAGGGGGCGTGCCGCAGCAGGCCGCCGATGTAGTAGCGGGCGGTGTCGGAGAGCCCGGCGTAGCCCTGCTCGTCGTAGAAGAGCGGCGAGCCGTCGGTCCACAGCGACTGGTGGACGTGCATGCCCGAGCCGTTGTCGCCGAAGATCGGCTTCGGCATGAAGGTGGCGGTCTTGCCGTTCCGCCAGGCGACGTTCTTGATGATGTACTTGAACAGCATCAGGTCGTCGGCGGCGTGCAGCAGGGTGTTGAAGCGGTAGTTGATCTCCGCCTGGCCGGCCGTGCCGACCTCGTGGTGCTGGCGCTCGACCTCCAGCCCGGCCTTGGCGAGCTCCAGCGACATCTCGGCCCGCAGGTCGGCGAAGTGGTCGACCGGCGGGACGGGGAAGTAGCCGCCCTTGTACTTGACCTTGTAGCCGCGCGCGTCGCCCTCGGCGGCGCCGCTGTTCCAGGCGCCGGCCTCCGAGTCGATGTGGTAGAACGACGCGTTGGCGCTGGTCTCGAAGCGGACCGAGTCGAAGACGTAGAACTCGGCCTCGGGCCCGAAGAACGCGGTGTCGGCGATGCCGGAGGAGGCGAGGTAGGCCTCCGCCTTCTTGGCGACGTTGCGCGGGTCACGGCTGTACGCCTCGCCGGTGACCGGGTCCTGGATGAAGAAGTTGATGTTGAGGTGCTTCTCGGCCCGGAAGGGGTCGAGGCGGGCGGTGGCGAGGTCCGGGACGAGGGCCATGTCGGACTCGTGGATGGCCTGGAAGCCGCGGATCGACGAGCCGTCGAACATCAGGATCTCGGACGGATCGAAGGTCGCCGCAGGTACGGAGAAGTGCTGCAAGACGCCCGGCAGGTCGCAGAATCGGACATCGACGAACTTCACGTCGTTGTCCTGGATGAACTGCTTCACTTCGGCGGCGTTGTTGAACATCCATCCTCCTCGGCGTGCGAATGGGGCTCACCCTAGGAATGGGTCGTTTCCGGCCGGTGACCCTCTCGTTTCCTCGATGTTAACCACGCCCCCCGGCCGGGCGGCAAAGACGTACGGGACGGGGCAAATCACCCCGCCCACCTGGGCCGCCTCCCGCAAGTGGTCTGGACCACTTGGAAACCCGCCGGGAACGCCCCGTGCAGGGGATTCACCCGGTCGTGGACGGGCGCCCCGCCCGGAGGGGTGCCGGTGACGGCGCGCGCCGTCAGCCCGGTTAGTGTGGATTCGTGGACACCAGAGAAGCGTTGGGATCGTGGATCGACGGCCCCAAGGCGGCCGCCGAGAAGATGGGCGCCGACTTCGGCTACCGCGGCGAGCGCCTCGGACTGCCCGAGGAGGGCCCCGGCTCGCTGGCCGGCCCCGGCCGCCGGATCGGCGCGCTGTTCGTGGACGGCTGGCTCGTCGCCCTGATCTCCTACGGCCTGATCGCCCGCGGCGACGCGGTCGAGGCCAACCTGTGGACCAGCCCGTTGTTCTTCCTCGTCGCGGCCCTGCTGCTGGCCACCACCGGCACGACGGTCGGCAAGCGGCTGTTCGGCCTCCGGGTGGTCCGCCTGGACGGCGGCCGCGCGACCATCCCGCAGGTCCTGCTGCGCACCCTGCTGCTCTGCCTGGTGGTGCCCCCGCTGGTCTGGGACCGCGACACCCGCGGTCTGCACGACAAGGCGGTCGGCACCGTCGAGGTCCGGATCTGACGGCCCGGCCCCGTCGGGACGACGAAACGGCCCCGCCGCGGAGCTTCCGCGGCGGGGCCGTTCTGGTGTGGTCGGGGGAGGTCAGCGGGCCTGGCCGCCCTTGGGCATCCGGGCGCCCTTCGGCATCGGGCCCTTGGGGATCGGCGCCTTGGAGAGCAGGTCGCCCAGCGCGCGCAGCCGGTCGTTGGTCTCGGTGACCTGGGCGGCGGTGATGGCGCGGGGCAGGCGCATGAGGTGGATCTGCAGCTTCTTCAGCGGGATCTCACCCTCGCCGTTGCCGACGACGATGTCGTGCACCGGCACGTCGCCGACCACGCGGGCCATCTTCTTCTTCTCGGACGCCAGCAGCTGGCGCACCCGGTTCGGGTTGCCCTCGCCGATCAGCGCGATGCCGGCCCGGCCCACCGCGCGGTAGACCGCGTCCTGGTTGCGGGTGACCGCGACCGGGGTGGTGTTGGCGCTCCAGCCGCGCCGGATGTTGTTCAGCACCGCCGCGACGGCGCCCGGCTGCCCCTCCATCTGTCCGAACGCGGCGCGCTCGGCCCGGCGCCCGAAGACGATCGCCATGGCCAGCACGGCCACGATGAAGCCCAGGATGCCCAGGTAGACGGGGTGGTCGATTGCGAAGCCGATGGCGAGGAACACGCCGAAGGTCAGCAGGCCGACGCCGGCGATGATCAGGCCGATCTTGGTGTCGACCTTCTTGGTCATGGTGTACGCCAGGCGGATCTGCTTCAGTCGCCCGGGGTTCTCGGATGTTTCCCTCGCCATAACGCTCATGGTACGTGGCACCGGTACGGGATATCCAAGCCCGGGTACCCGTTCGCCCGAACCGTGACCCGTGTGCCCGCACACCGTCGCGCACAGCGACGTCGCGGCTCCGGCGCCCGGGGGCGCCGAGGCCTCAGTGCCGTACGGACCGGGCCCCGGCCGGTTCCGTCGTCCCGGCCGCCGCCACCGCGTCGTGCCGGCGGTCCGCCGCGTACCGGCGGTTCTCGCACACGGCCGCCCAGGCGTTGCGCCGGGCGTGCCGCTGGCCGGGCGCCAGCAGGACGCTCTCGGCGAACCGCAGCGCCGCCCCCATCGACCGGATCCGCATCTCCATGCCGAACAGCTCCTCTCGTGGCCGAGCCCCGCCGAGCTCGGCTGAGCCCGGTCCAGCTCGGCCCGGACCGGCCGAGCTCGGTTGCGCTCGGTCGGGCGTGGCCGGGATGAATCGAACGCTCGCCGGGCGTCCATCGTCCCCACCTCGTGTTACCAGCCCGTGACCAGGCAGTCAAAGCGTGGTGAAACCCGGAAGGGCGGAGCCGCGGCTCCGCCCTTCCAATGGCTCAAACCCGACCGGGGACCCGTCGGCGCCCGACCGTCAGACCGCGGCCTGCTCGCGCCGCTCCAGCGCCTGCCGGTACAGCCGGCCGGCCCGGTACGAGGAACGCACCAGCGGGCCGGACATGACGCCCGCGAAGCCCAGCTCCTCGGCCTCCTGCTGGAGCTCGACGAACTCCTGCGGCTTGACCCAGCGCTCCACCGGGTGGTGGCGCAGCGAGGGGCGCAGGTACTGGGTGATGGTGATGAGCTCGCAGCCGGCGCCGACCAGGTCGGCGAGGGCCTGGCTGACCTCCTCGCGGGTCTCGCCCATGCCGAGGATCAGGTTGGACTTGGTGACCAGCCCGGCCGCGCGGGCCTGGGTGATGACGTCCAGCGAGCGCTCGTAGCGGAAGGCCGGGCGGATCCGCTTGAAGATCCGCGGCACCGTCTCGACGTTGTGCGCGAGCACCTCGGGACGGGAGGAGAAGACCTCGGCCAGCTGCTCGGGCACGGCGTTGAAGTCGGGGATCAGCAGCTCGACGCCGGTGCGGCCGCTCGCGCGGTCGGCGGTCATCGCGTGCACCTGGCGCACGGTCTCGGCGTACAGCCAGGCGCCGCCGTCCTCCAGGTCGTCGCGGGCGACGCCGGTGATGGTGGCGTAGTTGAGGTCCATGGTGACGATGGACTCGGCGACCCGGCGCGGCTCGTCGCGGTCGAACTCGGCGGGCTTGCCGGTGTCGATCTGGCAGAAGTCGCAGCGGCGGGTGCACTGGTCGCCGCCGATGAGGAAGGTCGCCTCGCGGTCCTCCCAGCACTCGAAGATGTTGGGGCAGCCGGCCTCCTGGCAGACCGTGTGCAGCCCCTCCTTCTTCACCAGCGACTGGAGGGCGTTGTACTCCGGGCCCATCTTCGCGCGGGTCTTGATCCACTCGGGCTTCCGCTCGATGGGGGTCTCGCTGTTGCGGACCTCCAGGCGGAGCAGCTTCCTGCCGTCGGGCGCGACAGCGGACACGTGCGACTCCTAGAACTAGACGGGGTACCCCCAGGGTACGCCTGTGGTTGTACGGCCTTCGCCGGGCCTGCCGCCCTGCAATCGCAGGGCAACGCGGCTACCGGTCGGTAGATTCCCAGTGCGCGGCCGGATTCCCGCCCCGTCGGGGCGCCGGCGGCACCGGAAGCGTCAGCGGCTGAGCGCCGGTTCGGGCAGTTCGGCGAAGAGCTCCGCGAGGTGCCGCTCGACCACCGGCGCCGCCTCGGCGGCGGGGAGCCCGCGGTTCAGCTCGCCGGAGAGCGAGGCCACGCCCGCGTCCCGGATGCCGCACGGCACGATCTTGTCGAACCAGGTCATGTCCGGGTCGCAGTTGAGCGCGAAGCCGTGCATCGTCACCCCGCGGGCGACCCGCACGCCGATCGCGGCGAGCTTGCGGTCGTCGCCGCGCTGCCCGGCGTTGGAGGGCGCGTACTCGGGGCCGGCCAGTCGCGGGTCGATGCCCAGCGGAAGGCCCATCCGCAGGGTCAGCTTGCCGATGTCCACCACCTGGGCCGGGTCGACCACGGCGTCCGGGATGGACCGGCCCAGCACCCACACCCCGCTGCGGCCCTCGACCCGGGTGGTCTCCACGCCGAACTCGGCGGCCGCGCGGATCAGGGCCTCCTCCAGTCGGCGGACGTAGGCGATCACGTCGATCGGGTCGGGCAGCTTGACGATCGGGTAGCCGACCAGCTGGCCGGGGCCGTGCCAGGTGATCTCGCCGCCCCGGTTGACCTCGACCACCGGGGTGCCGTCCAGCGGCAGGTCGGCGGGGTTGGTGCGCTTGCCCATGGTGTACACCGACTGGTGCTCCAGCAGCAGGACGGTGTCGGGGATCTCGTCCGCCACCCGCAGCGCGTGCAGCCGCTGCTGCTCCTCCCACGCCTCCTGGTAGGGGACGTGGCGCTCGCCTATGCCCATGCGAACAAAACGCACGTTCTCGCTCACCGTCTTTGCTCCTTGCCGGGCGTTCGAGACCAACCTCGCCACTGTACGCCCAGCCCGAGCGGTCCCCCTCAGCCGCCCGCGAGCGGCCGCCTCGCCTCAGCCACCCGCGAGGAGCCGCAGCCGCAGGGCGAGCTGGAGCTCCAGCGAGCGCTCCGGGTGGTTCCAGTCCCGCCCGAGCAGCGCCTCGACCCGGTCCAGCCGCTGGACCACCGTGTTCACGTGGACGTGCAGCTCGTCCTTGGCCCGGGTGAGGCTGCCGCCGCAGTCGAAGTAGGCGCGCAGGGTGCGGACCAGCTCGGTGCCGCGCCTGGCGTCGTAGGCGAGCAGCGGACCGAGCGCCGCCCCGACGAAGCCGTCCACGTCGTGGCCGTCGCCGAGCAGCACCCCCAGGAAGCCGAGCGCGCGGGCCGAGGCGCCCTCCCCGGCGCGGCCGAGCACCCGCAGCGCCCGGACGCAGCGCAGGCCCTCGGCGTAGGAGGCGGCCAGCGCGGTCGGTCCGGCGCAGGGGCGGCCGGCGCCGACGGTGACCGGGAACCCGGCCAGCCTGGCCAGCCGTTCGGCGGCCTGTCGGGCGGTCTCCTCGGGGTCGTCGGTGCTTCCGGTCTCGACCGGCACCAGCAGCACCACCGCCTCGGCGTGCTCGGCGCTGACGCCCCGGGAGCCGAACAGGTACCGCCGGGCCGCGCCCGCCAGCCGGCCCCGGTCGAGGCCGGCGGAGCCGGTCGGACCGGCGGGCTCCGCGACCAGCACCAGGTGCGGCCGGGCGAGGTCGACGCCGAGCCGGCGGCCGCGTGCGGTGAGCCCGGCCGGGTCGCGGTCGGGCGCGGTCAGCAGGTCGGTGAGCAGCTCGCCGCGGACCCGGTTCTCGGTCTCGGCCACCGAGCGGCGCAGCAGCAGGAGCAGCGCGGTCACCACGCTCGCCCGCTCGAACAGCCGCCGGTCGGCGTCGTCGAGGTCGGGCCGGCCGCGCAGCACCAGGGTGCCGAGGGTGTCGTGCCCGGCGAGCACCGCGCAGACCCACAGCTCGCCGTGCCGTACGGACCGTCCTTCGGTACGGGAGGCGGTGACGGCCGCGGCCAGCTCTGCCGCGGGCGCGGAGCGTCCGGCCAGTGGCTCGCCCTCGGCGTCGAGGACCGCTATCTCGCCGTCCAGCAGCGCCGCGACGGCGGCGGCGACGTCCGGGACCTCGGCGCCGCGCAGCACCAGGTCGGTGAGCCGGTCGTGCGCCTGCTCGGCGCGCTGGACGGCGGCGGAGTGGGCCCGGACCAGCTCGTTGGCGGCGTTCAGCTCGGCCAGCGCGGCCCGGGTGTCGGCCAGCGACTTGGCGGTGTCCAGCGCGATCGCGGCGTGCGCGGCCAGCGTGCAGAGCAGCGCGACCTCGTCGGGGGAGAAGGCGCGCGGCGAGCGGTCGGCGGCGAACAGCACCCCGATGACCTGACCGCCGAGCAGCAGCGGCACCCCGATGATCGCCACCAGGCCCTCGTCCAGCACGCCCGCGTCGATCGTGCCGGTGTGGTGGAAGCGGTCGTCGGTGCGGTAGTCGGGGGTCGCGTACGGCCGGGCGGTCTGCGCGACCAGACCGCCCAGGCCGTCGCCGAGGCTGAGCCGCAGGGTCTGGAACAGGACGGACACCGAGCCGTCGGTGACCCGCATGTAGGTGTCGCCGGCGGCTTCGTCCGGCAGGGTCAGGTACGCGGTGTCGGTGCCGAGCAGCATCCGGGCCCGGCGGACGATCGCCTGCAGCACGGTGTCCAGGTCCCGGGAGGCGGCGAGGTCCCCGGCGGTGTCGAACAGCGCGGTCAACTCGGCTTCGCGGCGCCGGTGTTGACGCAGGGTGCGGTGCACCCGCAGGGCCTGCCAGGTGGCGTCGTCGATCTCGGCGAGGACCGCGGCCGGCGCCCCGCGGCGGCGGGCGTCGGCCAGCACCTCGGCGAAGTCCTCGGTGGCGGCTCCCGAGGCGAGCAGGTCGAGCAGTCGCCGCAGCGCGGGCGCGGCGCCGTCGTGGGGGTGGTCCATGGTGCGTGCCGCCAATCGGCGTCGGTCCGTCGATTCCGGGGAATCGCGATGGTAGCGGCTCAACCCTCAGGCCACGGCGGGCTTTCCGAGTGCCGAGGCGTCCTCCGGCTGCTCCTGCCGACCCGTCCGCTCCCCGCTCCCGGCGAGGTCCTGCCCCCTGGTCTCCCGCCCGCACAGGACGGCCAGGACGGTGACGGCCGCCGCGACGGCCACGTACACCGAGATGGGCGTCGAGGTGCCGTAGTCCTTGAGCAGCGCGGTCGCGATCAGCGGCGCCGGAGCGCCGGCCGCCACCGAGGCGAACTGGGCGCCGATCGAGGCGCCCGAGTACCGCAGCCGGGTCGCGAACAGCTCGGAGAAGAAGGCCGCCTGGGGTGCGTACATGGCGCTGTGGAAGACCAGCCCGACGGTCACCGCGAGGACCAGCGAGCCGAAGGAGCGGGTGTCCACCATCCCGAAGAACACGAACGCCCAGACCCCGACCCCGATCGCGCCCACCAGGTACACCGGCTTGCGGCCGACCCGGTCCGACAGCGCCCCGAACAGCGGGATCAGCGCGAACTGGACGGCCGAGGCGATCAGGACGGCGTTCAGCGCGCTCTGCTTGCCGAAGTGCGCGTGGCCGACGGCGTAGGCCAGCACGAAGGTCGTCATCACGTAGTAGGAGATGTTCTCCGCCATCCGCGCCCCCATGGCCACCAGCACCTCCCGCCAGTGGTGCCTCAACACCCCGACCAGCGGCGCCTGTTCGGCCTCGGGACGATTCGCCACCGCCTGCCGGAACAGCGGGGACTCCTCCACCGCGAGCCGGATCCACATCCCGACCCCCACCAGCACCGCGGACAGCAGGAACGGCACCCGCCAGCCCCAGGACAGGAAGGCCGCGTCCGACTGCACCGAGGTCATCAGCGACAGCACCCCCGCCGCCAGCAGGTTCCCGGCCGGCGCCCCGCCCTGCGGCCAGGAGGCCCAGAAGCCGCGCCGCCGCCGGTCCCCGTGCTCCGACACCAGCAGGACGGCCCCGCCCCACTCACCGCCGAGCGCGAAGCCCTGCACCAGCCGCAGCGCCGTCAGCAGCACCGGCGCCGCGATCCCGGCCGTGTCGTAGGTGGGCAGCAGCCCGATCGCGGTGGTCGACCCGCCCATCAGCAGCAGGCTCACCACCAGCAGCTTCTTCCGCCCGACCCGGTCCCCGAAGTGCCCGAACACCAGCGCCCCGAGCGGCCGCGCGGCGAACCCGATCGCGTAGGTCAGGAAGGACAGCAGCGTCCCGGTCAGCGGATCGCTGTGCGGGAAGAACAGCTTCCCGAACACCAGCGCCGCCGCCGTTCCGTAGAGGAAGTAGTCGTACCACTCGATGGTCGTGCCGATCAGGCTGGCTGCCACCACTCTCGGGAGTGAGCTCGGGCGCGGGCCGCGCGCAGCCGTACCGCGTGCAGAGGCGTTCATGTGCCACCACTTCCAGGGCCGGGGGAGACGATGTCGCCACAAGGTAGGAATCCGCGGGGCGGAGGCCCATGTGGCCGGGCCATACAGCGGCGGGTCGTTGCATGGCGTCCGGAGCCATGACCCGTCACGTCGGTCAGTGCGCCGTCCAGCCGCCGTCGAGCGGGATGCTGGCGCCGGTGAGGTAGGAGGCGGCGGGGGAGCAGAGCCAGAGCGCGAGTCGGGCCACCTCGTCGGGCTCGATGAGGCGCTTCACGGCGGTGCGGTCGAGCATGATCCGCTCGACGACCTCGTCCTCGCGGATGCCGTGCACGAGGGCCTGGGCGGCGATCTGCTTCTCCACCAGGGGGGTCCGGACGTAACCGGGGTTGATGCAGTTGCTGGTGACGCCGTGCGGGGCGCCCTCCAGGGCGACGGTCTTGCTCAGGCCCTCCAGGGCGTGCTTCGCGGTGACGTAGGCGGACTTGAAGGCGCTGGCCCGCAGGCCGTGGACGGAGGAGACGTTGACGATCCGTCCCCACTCCCGCTCGTACATGTGCGGCAGGGTCCGGCGCAGGATCCGGAACGGCGCCTCGACCATGACGCGTTGGAGGAGCGTGAAGCGGTCGGGCGGGAACTCGTGCACCGGCGCGATGTGCTGGAGCCCGGCGTTGTTGACCACGATGTCGGCGTCGCCCGGCAGGGCGTCCACGGCCGCGGGGTCGGAGAGATCGGTGACGATGGCGCGTCCGCCGATGCGCCGGGCGAGCTCCTCGGCCGGACCGGCCGCGAGGTCGACGACGTAGACCCGGGCGCCGGCCCCGGCGAAGGCCTCGGCGCAGGCCCGGCCGATGCCCGAGGCGGCCCCGGTCACCAGGGCCGTGCGGCCGTCGAGCGGGCGGGCTGAAGTGGTGTCCATGGCCGAGAACGGTAGGAATCCGGCGGTCCGGCTCCCATGTGGCGGGGCACCACAGCATCCCGCCGGACTATGGCGCCAACCACTACGACCCTCGATCGACGGTTCGACCGCGGAAGGCCAAACCCATGGTGGCCGTGCTTCCCCACAATGGGCGCGGTTGCTTCACCCGTTCGGAGGATTGCTCGGTCAGATCCACCCATAGCGCCCGAATGCTCGCTACATTCACGCCGATTCCCGACAGGGGGCGCCGCCCCAGGCCGCCGAAGTGCTGGTAGAGCCCGGTGCGACGTCCGAGAGGTGTTGACAGACATGCCCCAACGGCCTGCAACCGACAGCCCGGCGTACGGACCGCTCGACCCGCTCGGCCAGCACCGAGGTCCGGTCGGCCGGACCCTTCCGGACGCCCCCGACGCCCTGGCTACCGACGCCCTGACCGGCGACACGCTGACCGCCGACGATCCGACCGCCGACGAACTGCGGCTGCCCGCGCAGGCCACACCCGACCGGCACGAGACCCCCGCCACCCCCGCGCCCGCGCGGAGCGCCGGCCACTCCGGCCCGGCGCCGCAGAACGGCCAGCTGGCCGCGCTGATCGAGGAGGCCGGCTTCTCGCACGCCGGCCTGGCCCGCCGGGTCGACCAGCTCGGCCTGGAGCACGGCCTGGACCTGCGCTACGACAAGACCTCGGTGACCCGCTGGCTGCGCGGCCAGCAGCCCCGCGGCGCCACCCCGGCCCTGATCGCGGAGGTCTTCACCCGCCGCCTCGGCCGCCGCCTCACCGCCCAGGACCTCGGCCTGGACGCCTGCGCCCCGGTCTACGCCGGCCTGGAGTTCGCCGAGACCCCGCAGGAAGCGGTGGACATCGTGGCGAGCATGTGGCGCAAGGACAACGGCCCGCAGTCCGAGCTGCGCCGGATCGCCTTCACCCCGGCCGGCCTGGTCGTCCCCAGCCGGGACTGGCTGATCGGCCGCACCGACGAGCGGGTCGCCCGGGACGGCTCCACCCTGGTCCGTCCGGACACCGCCACCGGCCCGCCGTCGGCCGGGGCCGGCTCCGGCCCCGGCGCCCCCGCACAGGGCGCGCCCGGCGCATCGCCCGCGAGCCCGGCGCGCGGCCCGGCCCCGGGCGCCCCCGGCCTGCACGGCACCCCCGGTGCCCACGGCGGCCCCGGCCCGCATGGCACCGGCGGACCGCCCACCGCGCGCACGGCCGGGACGACCGGGACCGCCCCCACCATCGGCCGGGTGCCCACCCAGAGCCGCCGCCCGCCGGTCGCCGTCGAGCCGCCGTACACCGACCCGGCCCGCGAGTCCCGCCCGGCCCTGCGGGTCGGCCGCGGCGACATCGCGGCGATCCGCGCCGTCGGCGACCTCTTCCGCGCGCTCGACCACGCCTACGGCGGCGGCCACGCCCGCCAGGCGCTGGTCCGCTACCTGGAGAGCGAGGCCGAGCCGATGCTGCGCGGCCGCTACGGCGAGCAGATCGGCCGGGCCCTGTTCGGGGCGGTCGCCGACCTGACCAGGCTGGCCGGCTGGACGTCCTTCGACATCGCCGCGCACGGCCTCGCCCAGCGCTACTTCGTCCAGGCTCTGCGACTGTCCCAGGCCGCCGGGGACCGCGCGCTCGGCGGCTACGTGCTGGTGACGATGAGCCAGCAGGCCGTCCACCTCGGCCACGGCCGGGAGGCGGTCCAGCTCGCCCGGGTCGCCCAGCAGGGCGTGGGCACCGCCGTCCCGCCGGTGGTCCAGTCGCTGATGCACGCCGCGGAGGCCCGCGGGCACGGCCTGCTGGGCGACGTCCGGTCCTGCACCACCGCGCTGGTGCGCGCCGAACGGGCGCTCGCGGCGTCCCGCACCGGCGACGAACTGCCCTCCTGGGCGCGCTACTTCGACGAGGCGCAGCTCTCCGACGAGTTCGCCCACTGCTACCGCGACCTGCAGCAGTGGCGCACCGCCGCGCAGCACGCCGAGAAGTCGCTGCGGCTGCGTTCGCCCGCCTACGCGCGCAGCCGGATCTTCTGCCGGCTGGTGCTGGCCACCGCCCGGCTCGGGATGGGGGACCTCGACGAGGCCTGCACCATGGCCACCGACGCGCTGCGGGCGGCCGGGGAGATGCGCTCGGCCCGTTCGCTGGAGTACGTCCGGGACTTCCACCGCCGCCTCACCCCCTACCGCGGCAGCCCGGTGGCCCGCGCCTTCGAGGAGACGGCCCGCCAGGCGGGGGTGATCTGACCAGGGACGGCGATCCGACCGGCCGGGCTCCGGGCCGGGCCCCTCACCAGCTCTCGGCCCGGACCCTCGGCTTCCCCGCTCCGTCCGCCACCGGCGGCCGGACGTCGGCGCGCACCCGCTGCGCCGCCAGCGGGAACAGCAGCACCGACAGCATCCCGGCGCCGACCAGCGCCGCCGCCGTCGAGGACGCCAGGTGCCCGGCGTCCACCTCGATGGTGGTGATCACCACGACCAGCGGCAACGCCGTCGCCCCGTACAGGGTGAGCGCCGCGCGGTCGCGCCGGCCGAGCCCGGCCGGGGCGAGCAGCCCGGCCGGCAGCCCGCGCACGAGCAGGAAGAGCAGCAGGAACAGCGGGACGAGCAGCAGGGTGCCCGGGTCGTCCAGCAGGGCGTCCAGGTCGAATTTCATCCCGCTGACCACGAAGAAGACCGGCACCAGGAAGCCGAAGCCGATGCTCTCCAGCTTGGCCTCGATCACCTCCTCCTCGGCCCGCCGGACGTCGGAGAGCAGCAGCCGGGAGACGATCCCGGCGGTGAAGGCGCCGAGCAGCATGTCGAGGTCGAGCCAGAGCGCCGCGGCGACCATGGCGGCCAGCACCAGGATCACCGCGCGGATCGCGAACTGCCCGGAGGTGCGCAGGGTCCGTTCGATGAGCCGGGTGGTCCAGGCCGGCCGGGGCCGGCGCGCGCCGAACACGGCGACCGCGGTGATCACCGCGAAGGCGCCGAGGATGACCGCCGTCCGGGCGGGCGAGTTCCCGCTGAGCAGCACGGCGATGGCGATGATCGGCGCGAACTCACCGACCGCGCCGGTGGCCATCACCAAGGAGCCGAAGGGCGTGGGAAGTTCACCGGAGTCGCGGAGGATCGGCAGGATCGTGCCGAGCGCCGTGGTGGTGAGCACCAGCCCGGCGAAGGCGCCGTCCAGCGCGCTGCGGTTGACCAGCGCGCCCACCCCGAGGCCCGCGACCAGCGAGACCAGCCACGCGGCGCCCGCCCGTTTCAGCGGGCCGCCGCGCAGCTTGCCGAAGTCGATCTCGTACCCGGCGAGGAACATCAGCATGGCCAGGCCGAACTGGGAGAGCGCGTCGACCAGGGGGTCGACGTGCGCCCAGTCCAGGACGTCCGGGCCGATCAGCACTCCGAGCACGATCTCGACCACGACGGTCGGTACGGCGATCCACCGCAGCAGCCGGTCGGCGAGCAGTGGCGCGGCCGCGGCCGCGGCGGGGATCAGGACCAGCGTCAGCGGATCGGGGGCCCCGGTGCTCACCGGACGACCGGCCGCGCGGTCGGCACCACCCGGGCGGTCGGAACCGGCCGGGAGACCGGCACCACCCGGGCGGTCGGGGTCACCCGGGGGTCCGGGGCCCTCCGAGGGGTCGGAATCATCCGATGAGCGGTCAGATCGGTCACATCGGGCATCCTGGCACGCCGTCGGTCTGTCACCCCGGCAGACCGCTGGCGTGTCCGGACACCGCCGGACGGGGCCGACGCGGCGGCGCCCGCAGCCCGAGGGGCCGCAGCCCCCAAGGCCGGAGCCCGCAGGGCCCTCAGGCCGCCGCCTCCGCCTCCCGCGCGTCGGCCGGGACGCCGAGGTCGCGCAGCACCGCCTGCGCCGCCCGCCGCCCGGAGACCAGCGCGCCCTGCACGGTGCTGGTGTCCCGGTGGTCCCCGGCGACGTACAGCCCGGCCAGCAGGCGCACCGGGCGCCGGGTGTTGTGCGGCGGGGGCATGGCCGGCAGCGCGTCCGGGACGTGCCGCACGCTGAGGAACTGCCAGCCCGTCGTCGAGGTGCCGTACAGCTCGGCGAGCCGGGCCCGGACGGCCGGTTCCAGCCCGGCCGGGCCGCCCGCGTCGAAGGAGCGCCGCCCGAGCACGGTGGTGGCGACCAGCGCCTGGCCGGCCGGGGCGTAGGACGGGTGCAGTTCGCTGAGCACCAGCGAGTGCGAGACCAGCGGCGGGTGTCCGTGGGGCCGGTCACCGTCGAGCAGCAGCACGGGCTCGCCCAGCGGGGTGCGGTCGGCCGTGTGGTAGAAGGTCGTGACGGGGTGGAAGTCCGGCAGCCGCAGCCCGGGCAGCAGCTCGGCGGCGGAGCGGGCGTCGGTGGCGACGACGACGGCCTGGGCGCCGATCCGCCCGTGCGCGAGGGTCTCCACGCCGTCCGCGGCGATCGCGGTGACCCGCACCCCGGGGCGGACGGTGCCGACGGGCAGGGCGGCGGCCAGTTGGGCCGGTACCGCCGCGATCCCGCCGGCGGGCAGACAGAGCCGGCCGCGGGCGTACGAGCGCAGCACCAGGTCGGCGACCCGGCTGCTGGTGCCGAGTGCCGGATCGGCGAGCAGGGCGCTGAGCAGCGGGCGCAGGAAGCCGTCGACGGTGCGCGGGGCGAGGCCGTGGCCGGTGAGCGCGCGGGCGGCGGTGGTCTCCGGCCGGGTCTGCAGCCGGCTGACCGGGGTGGCGGCGAGCCGGCCGAGCCAGCTGCCGAGCCGGGCCCTGTCCAGCGGACTGCCGAGCGGGGCACGGGTGGCGGCCTGCCGGGCGGCGGTGAGTTGCGGGTCCCCGGCGCGGTACCGGCGGCCGCCGCTGTGCACGAGTACGCCGGGCGCGAGCGGGCGCAGGTCGAGGCGGTCGAGGTCGAGCGTGCGGCGCAGCTCGGGGAAGGCGGTGTTCAGCAGGTGACTGCCGTCGTCGAGCCGGAATCCGTCCAGCTCGCGGGTGGCCATCCGGCCGCCGATCCGGTCGGTGCTCTCCAGGACCTGAACGGTGAGGCCGTGGCCGGTGAGCGCGCGGGCGGCGGCCAGGCCCGCGAGTCCGGCGCCGACCACGACGACGTCCGGGTCGGACGGCCGACGGGCACGGCGGGTGAAGTCGTACGTGGGCACTGGCGTGCTCCCTCCCTGGTCCCGGGGCTCCGGCCGACGCAGGCAGCGGGGTGCCGGGACACGGTCCGAGGAGGGTGATGCCCAGTCAGTGTGAGCATCAGACAAGCGCATCGAGCCTGATTCGACACTCGGCAGGGGTAGTGCGGCGACGGGCGGGGCGCGGTCACGGACAGTGCGCCGTGGCGGCCGGGTTGGGGGGTCGACGGGCGCGCACGGTCACCGGGGGCGTGCGACGCGCCCGCCATGTGCTCCCGTGCGCCCCCTCCCGGAGCCCCGTCCGACCCCCGCCCGGCATATGCCCCTGGCCAGCGCGGATGCCGTAGCCGGAGGTACGCACGGGGCCGCCCGCGCGTACGCCGGGCCCGGCCGAGGGGCCCCGCTCCAGGGCTGTCCGCGCAGCGGCAGCGCGCCGAGCCGGGGCCGCCCCCCCCGGTGCTCCCCGTGCGCAGCGTCAGAGCGCCGCGAGCACCGCCGAGTAGACGTCCGGGTGCGTGAACCGGAAGCCCGCGTCCATCAGCCGCTTGGGCACCACCCGGTGGCTGCCGACCACCTCGACCGCCAGCTCGCCCAGCACCGCCTTGAGCACCGCCTCCGGCACCGGGAACGGGGTCGGGCGCCGCAGCGCCCGCCCGAGCGCGGTGGTCAGCTCGGCGTTGGTCGCCGGGTTCGGCGCCGTCAGGTTGAAGGCGCCGGAGAGGTCGTCGTGGTCGAGCAGGAAGCGCAGCGCGGCCACCTCGTCGTGCAGCGAGATGAAGCTCCAGTACTGCCGCCCGTTGCCGAGGCGCCCGCCCAGGCCCAGCTTGAACAGCGGGAACAGCCGCCCGCCGGCCCCGCCGGCCGCGGACAGCACCATGCCGGTGCGGGGGTGGACGACCCGGATCCCGGCCCGCTCGGCCGGCCGGGCGGCGGCCTCCCACTCCAGGCAGACCTCGGCCAGGAAGTCGTCGCCGGCGGGGGAGTCCTCGTCGATCACCTCGTCGCCGGTCTGTCCGTACCAGCCGACCGCGGAGGCGCTCACGAACACCTCCGGCGGCTCCTCGAGCTCGGCCAGGGCGACGGCCAGCGTCTCGGTGCCGTAGACCCGGCTCTCCCGGATCTCCCGCTTGTAGGCGTCCGTCCAGCGGCGGTCGCCGACCCCGGCGCCGGCCAGGTGCACCACGGCCCGGACGCCGACCAGCCCGTCCCGGTCGACCTCGCCGAGCAGCGGGTTCCAGCCGATCGCCGTACTGCCGTCGGGCTGCGGGCCCGTCCTGGAGCGGTGCCGGACCAGCCGGACCACCTCGTGGCCGTCCGCCAGCAGGGAGCGGACCAGCGCCGAACCGATCAAACCCGTGGAACCCGTGACAGCGATGCGCATGCGTCCATCCTCGCAGGCCACATCTCCCTGTCGCGTGCGCATCCGCCTCATTAGCATGGCGCGCATGTCCGCCGACGATCTGATCATCCGTCCGGCGCAGCCCGAGGACGAGCGCGAACTGGCCGCCCTCAACCGCGCCGCCTGGTCCCCGCTGTCCGACGTCTCCCCGCAGCCGCCCGTCGAGGACGGGGTCTTCGACGAACGCCACACCCCGGACCAGTTCCTGCTGGCCGTCCTGGGCGGCCGGATCGTCGGCTACGTCCGCCAGGTCCCGCCCACCCCGCTGGCCAGCAACCGGCACGTCCGCCAGATCCAGGGCCTGGCCGTCGACGGCTCCGCCCGCGGCCGGGGCGTCGGCCGCCGCCTGGTCGAGGCCGCCTGCGACGCGGCCCGCGCGGACGGCGCCCGGAGGATGACCCTGCGGGTGCTCGGCTGGAACGCCCCCGCCCGCCGCCTCTACGAGGGCTGCGGCTTCGTCGTCGAGGGCTCGCTGGCCGAGGAGTTCCTGATCGACGGCCGCTACGTGGACGACATCTGGATGGCCCGCCGACTGGTCGGCTGAGGCCGTTCCGTCGGTGCTCCGTCAGGCCCGGGGGCGGTGCAGAGTCGTGACCGTCCCGCCCTGTCTGGACCGCCGCCACGCCGGGTACCGTACGGCCGTGAGCAACTCGACGCCTCCCGGGTGGTACCCGGTCCCGGGTGCGGACGGCACCCCCGGTCACGAGCGCTGGTGGGACGGCAACGCGTGGACCAGCGAGGTCCGGCCGCTCCAGGGCGGCGTCGCGGGCGGGCTCCCCGACGCCCCGACCCAGACGTGGCAGCCCACCGACCAGAAGCCCGGCTACGGCTACCCGGGCGGCGCCGCGGCCCAGCCCCCGGCGTACGGATACCCGGGCCAGGACGGTTCCCCGACGCCCGGCTACGGCTACCCGGGCCAGGACGGCTACCAGGGCCAGGGCGGCTACCAGGGCCAGGCCGGCTACCCGGCGGCCCCGGGCTACGGCTACCCCGGCCCGGGCTACCCGCCGGCCCCGCCCAGGAACAAGTCCGGCATGATCATCGGCATCGCGATCGCCGTGCTGGCCGTGGGCGGGACCATCGCCGGGATCGCGCTCAGCGGCGGCGGCGACCCCAAGGCGGACCCGACCCCGAACCCCACGGTGACCGTCACCCAGAGCGACAGCCCCTCGCCCCGGCCCACCCCGACCCGGCCCACCACCAGCCCGACGGTGCCGGCGCCCAAGCCCGCGCCGGTCCTCAAGAGCACCGTCCCGGACCCGCAGCACGCGATCACCGTCCCGGTCTTCGACGGCTGGGACGCGACGACCGACGGCGCGCACTCCACGGTCTTCCTCGGCACCGGCCGCTACACCTGCCCGGACGGCAACTCCTGCATCCGCGGTCAGTTCTCGGTCGAGAAGGACACCGTCCAGGGCGACACGGCCAAGGCGGCCGCCGACGGCGCGATGCCCACCTACGCCGGGCAGATCTTCACCGGGATCACCTCGCACACCGACGCCGGCTCCGGCTACGTCAGCGTCGCCGGCGTGTCCGGCTACGCCACCCGCTGGCACGTCAGCACCTCGGACGGCACCCAGGGCTACGTCCTGCTGGCCGCCGTCCCGGCCAAGGGCGGCGGCTACGTGGTCTTCGAGGGCGGCGTGGACGACCACCCGTCGGCACCGGACGCCTCGGTGCTGGACCAGATCCTCAAGGGCGTCAAGCAGGACAGCACGTCCGGCAGCTCCACCTGAGCGGCTTCTCCTGAGCGGCTCCACCTGAGCGGCTCCACCTGAGCGGCTCCTCCTGAGCACACGGCGCGTCCCGCGGACCCGGCGAGGGTCCGCGGGACGCGCCGTGCGCCCGGCTCAGTCCCCGTACCGCTCCCAGAGCTTGGGGAAGCGCTTCGCCATGACGTCCGGGTCGTCGAAGTCCAGCGGAGCCCCGGACGGCCGTCCGGCCTGCCGCCCGCCGACCTCGGGCAGCGGCAGCCCGGTCAGCTGCTCGTACGCCTCGTCGGCGGCGTAGCCGAGGTCCTCGGCCTCGCCGTCCTCCTCCTCGTCGAACTCGGGGAGCAGGTCCGCCAGGTCGTCCGGCTCGGTCAGCCCGCCCTCGAAGACCTCCCGGCCCTGGCCGATCAGCCAGCAGCGGAAGTAGTCGAAGGTGTCCTCGGAGGCGCCGTCCAGCAGCAGGTAGGCCGCGCCCCAGAGGTCGTAGCGGTAGGCGCGCTGGAACCGGGCCTCGAACAGCCGGGCGAAGTCGATCACGTCGTCCGGGGTCAGTTGGGCGAGCCGCTCCACCAGCCGGTCGGCCTGCTCGTCGGGATCGCCCTCGGCGGCGTCCCGGGTCTCGTCGATGATCTGCCAGAAGTCCGTCTCGTCCATCACCGCTCAAGCATCCCCGTTCGGCCGCCTCCGCGCATGCCACGACCCGGCGCGCCCGGAGGCCGAAACGGCGGAACCCCGCGCCGTCCGGGGACGACGCGGGGTTCCGCAGGACCGTGGAGGGGTCAGAGGCCGAGCTCGACCTCGAACTCGCCGGCCTCCAGGATCTCCTTGACCGCGACCAGGTAGCGGGCGGCGTCGGCGCCGTCCACCAGGCGGTGGTCGTAGGAGAGCGACAGGTAGGTCATGTCACGGATGCCGATGGCGGTGCCGCCGTCGGCCTCGATGACCACCGGGCGCTTGACGGTGGCGCCGATGCCCAGGATGGCGGCCTGGTTCGGCGGCACGATCACGGTGTCGAACAGCGCACCGCGCGAGCCGGTGTTGCTGATGGTGAAGGTGGCGCCGGACAGCTCGTCCGGGGTGATCTTGCTGTCGCGGACCTTGCCGGCCAGCTCGGCGGTCTTCTTCGAGATGCCGGCGATGTTGAGGTCGCCCGCACCCTTGATGACCGGGGTCATCAGACCCTTCTCGGAGTCCACCGCGATACCGATGTTCTCGGTGTCGAAGTAGGTGATGGTGCCCTCGGCGTCGTTGATCCGGGCGTTGACGACCGCGTGGGCCTTCAGCGCCTGGGCGGCGGCCTTGACGAAGAACGGCATCGGGGACAGCTTCACGCCCTCGCGGGCGAGGAAGGAGTCCTTGGCCTTGGCGCGCAGCGACATGATCTTGGTGACGTCCACCTCGACCACGCTGGTCAGCTGGGCCTGCTCGTGCAGGGCCTTCATCATGTTGTCGCCGATGACCTTGCGCATGCGGGTCATCTTGACCGTCTGGCCGCGCAGGGCGGACGGCGCGGCGGAGGCCTTCGGCGCGGCGGCCGGGGCGGCGGCGACCGGGGCCGGAGCGGCCTTGGCGGCCTCCGCGGCGGCGATGACGTCCTGCTTGCGGATGCGGCCGCCGACGCCGGTACCGGCGACGGAGGACAGCGCGACACCGTGCTCGGCGGCGAGCTTGCGCACCAGCGGGGTGACGTAGGCGTCACCGTTGTCGGCGGCGGGGGCAGCCGGAGCGGCCGGGGCGACCGGAGCAGCGGCCGGAGCCGGAGCGGCAACCGGGGCCGGAGCGGCGACCGGAGCGGGGGCGGCGACCGGAGCAGCCGGAGCGGCGGCAACCGGGGCCGGGGCGGCCGGAGCCGGGGCGGCGACCGGAGCGGGAGCGGCGACCGGAGCGGGGGCGGCGACCGGAGCCGGAGCCGGAGCCGGAGCGGCAGCCGGAGCCGGAGCCGGAGCCGGAGCGGCGGCAACCGCACCCGCGGCGCCGATCAGCGCGAGCTGGGCGCCGACCTCGGCGGTCTCGTCCTCGCCGACCAGGATCTTCACCAGGGTGCCGGCGACCGGCGACGGGATCTCGGTGTCGACCTTGTCGGTGGAGACCTCGAGCAGCGGCTCGTCGACCTCGACCGTCTCACCCTCGGCCTTCAGCCAGCGGGTGACGGTGCCCTCGGTGACGGACTCGCCCAGGGCGGGGAGCAGCACCGGGGTGGCGTCGCCGGCCGGAGCGGCCGGAGCGGCGGCGGGGGCCGGAGCAGCGGCCGGAGCCGGAGCGGCGGCCGGGGCCTCGGCGACCGGAGCCGGGGCGGCGGCGGGCGCGGCCGCGGCGGCGGGGGCCGGAGCGGCAGCCGGGGCGCCGGAACCGTCGTCGATGATCGCCAGCTCGGCGCCGACCTCGACGGTCTCGTCCTCGCCGACCTTGATCGAGGAGAGGATGCCGGAAGCCGGGGCCGGGATCTCGGTGTCGACCTTGTCGGTGGAGACCTCGAGCAGCGGCTCGTCGACCTCGACACGCTCACCCTCGGCCTTCAGCCAACGGGTGACAGTGCCCTCGGAAACGCTCTCGCCCAGCGCGGGCAGTGTTACTGAGACCGCCATGGTTTCAGCGACTCCTATCAAGTCTTGCGTACGGAAGTACTTGCGTACGGGAAGTACCGGAAAAGGGGGGTGGGGCGCGATCAGTCGTGCGCGTGCAGCGGCTTGCCGGCCAGCGCCAGGTGCGCCTCGCCCAGGGCCTCGGACTGGGTCGGGTGCGCGTGGATGAGCTGCGCGACCTCGGCCGGCAGGGCCTCCCAGTTGTAGATCAGCTGGGCTTCGCCGACCTGCTCGCCCATGCGGGCGCCGACCATGTGGACACCGACCACGGCGCCGTCCTTGACCTGGACGAGCTTGATCTCGCCGGCGGTCTTCAGGATCTTGCTCTTGCCGTTGCCGGCCAGGTTGTACTTGAGGGTGACGACCTTCTCCTTGCCGTACAGCTCGACGGCCTTGGCCTCGGAGATGCCGACGGAGGCCACCTCGGGGTTGGAGTAGGTCACGCGCGGGACGCCGTCGTAGTCGATCGGCACCGGCTTGAGGCCGGCCAGGCGCTCGGCGACCAGGATGCCCTCGGCGAAGCCGACGTGGGCCAGCTGCAGGGTGGGGACGAGGTCGCCGACGGCGGAGATGGTGGGCACGTTGGTGCGCATGTACTCGTCGACCAGGACGTAGCCGCGGTCCATCGCGACGCCGTTCTCCTCGTAGCCGAGGCCGGCCGAGACCGGGCCGCGGCCGATGGCGACGAGCAGCAGGTCGGCGTCGATCTGCTTGCCGTTCTCGGTGGAGACGCGGACACCGGTCTCGGTGTACTCGACGCCGGAGAAGCGGGCCTTCAGCTCGAACTTGATGCCGCGCTTGCGGAACGCGCGCTCCAGCAGCTTGGAGGAGTTCTCGTCCTCCAGCGGGACGAGGTGCGGCAGCGCCTCGACGATGGTGACCTCGACGCCGAAGGACTTCCAGACCGAGGCGAACTCGACGCCGATGACGCCGCCACCGAGGATGACGGCCGACTTCGGGATGCGGTCGAGCTTGAGGGCGTGGTCCGAGGAGATCACGCGGTTGCCGTCGATCTCCAGGCCCGGGATCGAGCGCGGCACGGAACCGGTGGCCAGGACGATGTGGCGGCCTTCGATGCGCTGGCCGTTGACGTCCACCGAGGTCTGCGAGGAGAGCTTGCCCTCGCCCTGGATGAAGGTGACCTTGCGGGACGCCACCAGGCCCTGCAGACCCTTGTACAGGCCGGCGATGACGTCGTCCTTGTACTTGTGGACGCCGTTGATGTCGATGCCCTGGAAGGTGGCCAGCACGCCGAACTCGGCGGCCTCCTTCGTCTCGTCCGCGATCTCCGCCGCGTGCAGCAGCGCCTTGGTCGGGATGCAGCCGCGGTGCAGGCAGGTGCCGCCCAGCTCACCCTTCTCGACCAGGGCAACGCTCAGGCCCAGCTGAGCGGCGCGGAGCGCCGCGGCGTAACCGCCGCTTCCGCCTCCGAGAATGACTACGTCGAAAACGGTGCTGGCGTCGTTCGCCACGTCACGTCCTCCATGCATGGGGTGGGTCGCCGGGCCGGTCGCGGTCCGGTGGGTCGGAAGCCTTTGTGGGGCGCCCAGTCGTGCCGGAAATACATCTTCGCACTTGTTCGCGGTGGCTGATGTCCGGGTCCACCCCAGGGGTGTCCCGCGGAGTGGTCACCGGGGCGGGAATACCCCCCACGGATGGGCATCATCGCAGCTCAGCGCGGTATTGACAGCCGCCGGACGGGCGCCTTCCGCGCCGTCCGCGGCCGCCTCTTCCGCAGTGTGGAACAAAGTTTCGCCCGCAGCGAACAGGGGTGCGGTCCGCCGGTGGGGCTTACTCGCAGGTAACCCCTTCGGAACGCCGACGGGGCCCGGCGCACGCGCGCCGGGCCCCGTCGCGGCGGGTGCCTCCGATCAGGCCTTGCCGGTCGCCGTCCGCTCGGCGAAGGCGACCAGGGTGCGCACCCCGCTCGCGGTGCCGCCCTTCGGGGTGTAACCGAACGGAGCGCCCTCGTGGTACGCCGGACCGGCGATGTCCAGGTGCGCCCAGTCGGTGCCCTCGGCCACGAACTCCTGCAGGAACAGACCGGCCACCAGGCCGCCGCCCATCCGCTCGCCCATGTTGGCCAGGTCGGCGATGGTCGACTCGGTCATGCCCTTGCGCAGGTGGGCGGGCATCGGCATCGGCCAGGACTCCTCGCCGACCTCGCCGGCGAGGGCGTGCAGGTCCGCGCGCAGCTCGTCGTTGTTGGACATCACACCGAAGGTGCGGGTGCCCAGGGCCATCACCATGGCGCCAGTCAGGGTGGCCACGTCGACGATGACGTCCGGGTTCTCCTCGCCGGCCCGCACCAGGGCGTCGGCCAGCACCAGACGGCCCTCGGCGTCGGTGTTCAGGACCTCGACGGTCTTGCCGCCGTAGATCCGCAGCACGTCGCCCGGGCGGACGGCCGAGCCGGAGGGCATGTTCTCGGCCAGCGCCAGCCAGCCGGTCACGTTGACGGCCAGGCCCAGGCGCTTGGCGGCCACCACGGCGGCGAACACGGCGGCGGCGCCGGCCATGTCGCACTTCATGGTCTCGTTGTAGCCGGCCGGCTTCAGCGAGATGCCGCCCGAGTCGTAGGTGATGCCCTTGCCGACGAACGCCAGGGTGCTCTCGGCCTTCGGGTGGGTGTAGGCCACCTTCACCAGGCGGGGCGGGTTCACCGAACCGCCGCCGACGCCCATCAGGCCGCCGTAGCCGCCCTTGGTCAGCGCCTTCTCGTCCAGCACCTCGACCTTGAGGCCGTGCTCCTTGGCGGCGGCCTGGACGGTCGCGGCGAAGCTCTTCGGGGTCAGGTCGTTCGGCGCGAGGTTGACCAGGTCGCGGGCGCGGTTCATCTCCTCGCCGACGGCGGCGGCGCGCTCCACGGCGGCCTTGGCGTCCTTGCTGCCCTTGCGGGGGGCCAGCACGACCAGCTCGCCGACCGGCTCCTTGCCGTTGCCCTTGCCCTTGTACGTGCCGAAGGCGTACGAGCCGAGCAGACCGCCCAGCGCGACCGCCTCGACCTCAGCCGCGGACTCGGCCGGCAGGGCCAGCGCGGCCTTCTTGACGCCGGCCAGGGTACGGGCGGCGACACCGGCGGCGTGGCGCAGCGCCTCCGGCTCGAAGCCCTCGTCGCCCGCCTCGCCGAGGCCGACCGCGAGCACGAACCCGGCCTTCACGCCGGCGGGGGAGGGGACCTTCACGGCCTCGCCCTCGGCGCCGGTCGCGCCCAGGGTGCCGAGGATCTCGGCCAGCTTGCCCTCGAACGCCTCGTTCACGGCCTCGGTGCCGGGGGCCAGCACGACGCCCTTCGGGCCCTTCGCGACACCGATCACCAGGGCCTCCGCGCGCAGCGAGGCGGCGGAGGAGGTGCTCACAGACAATGCAGTCACGTCATGCGTCCTGTTCTTTCGCGGTCCACGGCCGGTCACGGCGCGGATGCCGCACCGGCGCAGCCCGCCGTCGCAGGCGCCGTCCGCCGGCGGGTCCCGGGTCCGGGCCCCCTGGCGCGCGCGCCGACCGGAAGCGGTCGCGCACACCAGAGGCCCCGGCTCCTCGGGTACGCGCCGGGCGGGCAGGACCTGCCACGGTGCAGGGCTGCGGTGCTCCACGCATGGTAGTCCGCATGGTGGGATCACGCGCCGCCCGGTGTCAGCCGAGCAACGCCAGGGCGAACAGCGTGCCCGTGGCGGCCGTCTCCGCCGTGGCGCCGAGCACGTCGCCGGTGATCCCGCCGAGCCGTCGCACGCACCGCACCAGCAGCAACCGGGCGCAGCCCACCCCGATCAGGAGGGCCAGCGGCAGGCGGAGAGTTGACCATCCGTCGGATGCTCCGAGCGCGGCCAGGACGACCGCGGCGCCGGCCGTCGCGGCGAGCGCGCCGAGGGGCGTCACGGTGCTCGCCACCACGGCGCCCAGCCCGCCCGGCCGGGCGGCCGGCACCGACCGGAGGCAGCCCCAGGCGAGTGCGCACCGGGCGGCCGTCGCCGAGGCGAGCACCGCGAGCGCGCCGCGCAGCGGCGAGTGCCCGAACTGTCCGGCCAGCGCGACGACCTGCGCCAGCAGCACGAGGACCAGGGTCAGCACGCCGAACGGGCCGATGTCGGACTGCTTCATGATACGCAGCGCGTCCTCGGCCGGCTTCCCGCTGCCCAGCCCGTCCGCGACGTCCGCCAGGCCGTCCAGGTGCAGCCCCCGGGTCAGTGCGGCGAGCGCCCCCACCGCCGCCACCGCCCCGAGCGGTCCGCCCGCCCGCCAGGCCACCAGCGCCCCGGCCCCGGCCGCGACCGCCCCCAGCACCAGCCCCACCACCGGGGCCGTCAGCATCGCGCGCGCCCCGGCCGCCCGGTCCCACCGCTCCACCCGCACCCGCAGGACGGACAGGGTTCCGAAGCCGAACCGCAGCCCGTCCCCCCAGGTGGCCCGCTCAGCGCGGTCCGTCATGAACGCGTTCCTCTCACCACAGGTCTGAACGCGAGAACGCCCCTTCGCAGGGGCGTTCTCGGACGTGTCGGGCGGGCGCCCGGGCGCGGGGAGCCGCGGCTACAGCTTGCGCAGCAGGTCCGCGGCCGAGGGCAGCTTCGGCTGCTCCTGCGGCTCCCTCGGCGCGGCCGGCACGTACGGCTTCGGGGCCTCGTCCGCGAGCGCGTCGCCCGCCGCCTGCAGCAGCGGCAGCGCCAGCAGCGCGCCGACGCCCTCGCCCATGGTGATCCCCTGGTCCTGCAGCGGTGTCAGGGTCAGCCGGTCGTACGCCTTCGCCTGCGCGGGCTCGCCGCTGGACTGCCCGGCCCGCCACCACTCGGGCGCCCGGAAGGCGATCCGCTGCGCGACCAGCGCGCAGGCCGCCGAGACCACGCCGTCCAGCACCACCGGCAGCCGTCGGGCGGCCGCCTGCAGCAGGAAGCCGGTGATCGCCGCGAAGTCGGCGCCGCCGGTGGCGCCGAGCAGCGCCAGCTGGTCGCCGAGCACCGGCCGGGCCCGCCGCAGCGAGTCCCGGATGGTGGCGCACTTGACCATCCACACCCGGTCGTCGATCCCCGAGCCGCGCCCGGTGACCGCCGCCGCGTCCGTTCCGCACAGCGCGCCGATCAGGACGCCGGCCACCGTGGTGGCACCGACCCCGAGGTCGCCGAGCAGCACCAGGTCGGTGCCGGCGTCGGCCTCCTCGTCGGCGACGGCCATGCCGGCCCGGAAGGCCCGGGCGGTCTCCTCCGGGGTGAGCGCGTCCTCGACGTCGATCCGGCCGGAGCCGCGCCGGATCCGGTGGGCCACGACCTCCTCCGGGAAGTCGGCCGGGTCGGCGTCCACCGCGACGTCGACGACCCGCACGCCTGCGCCGTAGCGCGCGGCCAGCCGGGCCACCGGTGCGGTGCCGTCCAAGACGTCGCGCACCCGGGCCGCGGTGCCGCCGCGGGCGGGCATCCGGGAGACGCCGAGCACCGCGACACCGTGGTCGGCGGCGAACAGCAGCACCTTGGGCGCGGAGACCGGCCGTACCGGGGAGCGCCCCTGCACGGAGGCCAGCCAGCTGCCCAGCTCCTCCAGCTTGCCGAGGCCGCCGCGCGGACGGTCGGCCGCCTGCCAGCGCTCCTCGGCGGCCCGCCGGGCGCTCTCGTCGGGGCGCTCGACGAGCGAGGAGAACGTATCGAGATCCACGGTGGTGTCCATCGTCCGGAAGGCTACACGCCGCGGATGTTCAGCCCGCGGCTGGCTTGACGGTCAGCACCTGTCCGGCCACGACCAGCAGGACGCGCTCGGAGGCGTCCGCCACGGCCATGTTGAGCCGGCCCAGGGTGTCGCGGAAGCGGCGCCCGGCGGCGGTGGCCGGGACGACACCCATGCCGACCTCGTTGCTCACCGCGACGACCGTCCGCGGGGTGGCCGCCCAGGCCCGGGCCAGCGCCTCGCAGCGCCGCTGCACCGCGCCCTCGCCCCCGACCGCCCAGACCTCGTCGTCCCAGGCGCCGCACTCGTCCATCACCGAGGTCAGCCACAGCGCCAGGCAGTCGACCAGCACCGGCGCGGGGTCGGCGGGGTCGGCCAGGACGGCCTCCAGGTCGCAGGTCTCGGCGGTGCGCCAGCTCGCCGGCCGCCGCTCCCGGTGCAGGGCGACCCGCTGGGCCCACTCGGCGTCGCCGTCCCGGGTGCCGCCGGTGGCCACGTACAGGACGTCCGGCCGGTCGGCGAGCAGCTGCTCGGCGCGGGTGGACTTGCCGGAGCGGGCGCCGCCGAGCAGCAGCGTGCGGGGGAGCGGGGGGTGGGTCGCCATGCCGCCCATCCTGCCGGACGAGGCATACGGAAGATCGGGCCGGGCAGGCTAAGGTGCGCAGCAACACAGGCGGCGTCGTCGGCGGGAGGAGCCGGGCATGGCGTGGACGTGGCGGTACGAGAAGGCGGACGGCAGCGTGGTGACGCCCGGCGGCGGCCAGGAGGAGTTCGCCGGCCAGGGGGACGCCGAGACCTGGATCGGGGAGAGCTGGAAGCAGCTCGCCGAGGACGGCGTCGACACGGCGGTGCTCCTGGAGGACGACCGGGTCGTCTACGCGATGAGCCTGCACGAGGGCTGAGCCCGGATCGGGGCGGGGCCCTCGGGCCTACTTCGCCCCGATCACGTGCAGCAGCGCGGCGACCTGCCGGTACGGGTCGGTGCGGCCGGCCCGGTCCTCGGCTTCGAGCAGCTGGGCCAGCTGCCTCCCGTCCACCGGCGGGGCCGCGTCGTCGGGGGCGTTGTCGGTGAAGACCCGCACGCCGTACCAGTGCTTGATCGGCACCGACACCTCGGAGAGGGTCACGGAGAGGTCGGCGAGCCGGTCGGCGCGGGCGGCCAGCCCGAGCCGGTTGTAGTACCGGTCGCTCTCGAAGGCGTGCAGGGCGGCCCGCCAGTCCCCGGCGGCGGCGGGCCGCAGGGCCAGCGCGTCACGGTTGCGGACCAGCAGCGAGAGCAGTCCGCCGGGCGCCAGCAGCCGGGCCAGCGAGGCGATCATCGGGTCCGGGTCCGGCAGGTACATCAGGACGCCGTGGCAGAGCACCACGTCGAAGCTGCGCGGGCCGAACCAGCGGCCGCACTGGTGGCCGTCGCCGCTGAGCAGCTGCAGCCGGCCCCGGACCTCCGGGGGTTCCGCGGCGAGCGCCCCCTGGGCGACGCCGAGCGCGACCGGGTCCGAGTCGATCCCGGTGACGTAGTGGCCGGCCCGGGCCAGCCGCAGCGCCTGGGTGCCCTGGCCGCAGCCGATGTCGAGGACCCGCTGCGCGCTGCGCCCGGCGAGCTGTTCGGCGAGCTGGCGGGTGACGAGCTCCTGGCGGACGAAGTTGCGCAGTCCGCCGAGCCGGTCCAGCCAGGCACCGGTGCCGCCGGCGAAGGAGCCGCTGCGCGAGGGCAGCCGGCGCTCCTGGGCGAGCCGGTCGTGGCCGCCGTCACCCTGCCCCGGGAGCGCGTACAGGCCGGGCCCCTCCCAGGAAGGGGGGGCCCAGCCGGAGTCGACCGGTTCGGCGGTCAGGGCTTCTCCCCGCGCCGCACCTGCGGCTTGGGCAGGCGCAGCCGGCGCATCTGCAGGGTGCGCATGATGCCGTAGGCGACGGCGCCGCGGGTGTTCTCGTTCGGGAAGCGCTCGGCGAGCGCCTTGCGCAGGCCGAAGCCGAGGCGGACGAAGTCCAGGATCACGAAGACGAAGAACAGCAGGAACAGCAGGGTGGACAGCAGCTGGATCTGGCTCACCTTGATGATGCTGAGCACCAGGATCACCACGGCGGCCGGCAGGAAGAACTCGGCGAGCGACCAGCGGGCGTCGACGTAGTCGCGGACGAACTTGCGGACCGGGCCCTTGTCACGGGCCGGCAGGTGCCGCTCGTCGCCGCTCATCAGCGCCTGGCGCTGCTTCTCGCGCTCGACGCGCATCCGCTCACGACCCTGGCGGGCGGCCTCCTTGCGGTCCTTGGGCACCGTCACCCGGGTGCGCCGGTTGGCCTCGGCCTCGTTGCGCTTGGGGGTGGGGCGGCCCTTCTTGGCCTCGGGGTGGCGGGCCTGGGGCGTCTCGTCCTGCTTCTCCAGCACGGTGGCGGAGGCGGCGGCATCATCTGAACGGCGTCGGAACACACCACCAGCGTACGGGGTGCGGAGCCGCTTCCACGGGTGCCCTCGGAACCGAACGCATATCGATACCGCCGGGCAGCCGCCCGAACCGGGTTTCCCGGGGACTTCCCGTAGGGGATCAGTCGGATGGACGATGAGGGGGATGAGGGGCGGATCCACCCGGGGGAGGAGGAAACGCCACTGGTCGCTGTAGCAGTCTTGTTGCAGGCAGGTGCACTGCGGCGACGGGCTCGCTGCACATACACTCGTCGTGTCTGGTAACGAGATAGAGACCGCAGGCCGGAGAAGGGGGCACCCGAGGCCCATGAGCGACGGAATCATGAAGCGTATGGGGCTGATCTTCCGCTCCAAGGCGAACAAGGCCTTGGACCGGGCGGAAGATCCGCGTGAGACGCTCGACTACTCGTACCAGAAGCAGCTCGAACTGCTGCAGAAGGTACGCCGTGGCGTCGCGGACGTCGCGACCTCGCGCAAGCGCCTCGAACTCCAGCTGACCCAGCTCCAGCAGCAGTCGGCCAAGTACGAGGACCAGGGCCGCAAGGCGCTGTCCCTCGGCCGCGAGGACCTCGCCCGCGAGGCACTGACCCGCAAGGCCAACATGCAGTCCCAGATCACCGATCTGGAGACCCAGTACCAGCAGCTGCAGGCCGAGGAGGAGAAGCTCACCCTCGCCTCCCAGCGGCTGCAGGCCAAGGTGGACGCCTTCCGCACCAAGAAGGAGACCATCAAGGCGACCTACACCGCCGCCCAGGCGCAGACCCGGATCGCCGAGTCCTTCTCGGGCATCTCGGAGGAGATGGGCGACGTCGGCCTGGCCATCCAGCGGGCCGAGGACAAGACCGCCCAGATGCAGGCCCGTGCCGGTGCCATCGACGAGCTGCTCGCCTCCGGCGCGCTCGACGACGCCAGCGGTCTCGGCCGCAAGGACGACATCGAGGCCGAGCTGGAGCGCGTCGCCGGCGGGTCCGACGTCGAGCTGGAGCTGGCCCGGATGAAGGCCGAGCTGACCGGCGGCCCGTCGTCGTCCGGCCCGGCCGCGATCGAGCCGGGCAAGCCGGAGGCCCAGCCGCAGCAGCAGCAGGACACCCCGCGCATCAACTACAACAAGTGATCTGAGCTCGACCCCACGAACCAGGGAGACGCACGGCATGATCATGAGGGTCATGGGTGAAGGGCAGTTCGAGGTGGGCGAGACCCACCTGAACCTGCTCAACGAGCTCGACGCCGAGCTCGTCACCGCAGTGGACTCGGGGGACGAGGAACTCTTCCGCCAGGCCTACGGCAAGCTGCTGGACGCGGTGAAGCGGTTCGGCACCCCGGTGCCGCTGGATTCGCTGGAGCCGTCCGAGCTGATCCTGCCGAGCGCCGACGCGACGATCGAAGAGGTCCGCGAGCTGCTGATGGCCGACGGCGAGGGCGTGATCCCGGGCTTCCCCGAGTAACCCTGCGGCTGCCGCCAGACGAAAGGGCGGGCCCCCTCCAGTGGGAGGGGGCCCGCCCTTCGTGTGAGCGGGTTCGTGCGGTGATCCCGACCGGCCTCGCTACGGCAGGGCCAGCATCCGGTCCAGCGCCGCCTTGGCGTACTTCTCGGTCTCCGGGTCGACGGTGATCACGTTCGGCACCCGGCCTTCGACCAGCGACTCCAGCGCCCAGACCAGGTGCGGAAGGTCGATCCGGTTCATGGTCGAGCAGAAGCAGACCGTGCGGTCCAGGAAGACGATCTCCTTGTCCGGGTGCGCCTTGGCCAGGCGGCGGACCAGGTTCAGCTCGGTGCCGATGGCCCACTTGGAGCCGGGCTCCGCGGCGTCCAGCGCCTTGATGATGTACTCGGTCGAGCCCACCATGTCGGCGGCCGTGACGACCTCGTGCTTGCACTCGGGGTGGACCAGGACGGTCACGCCGGGGATCCGCTCGCGGACGTCGTTCACCGAGTCCAGGCTGAACCGGCCGTGCACCGAGCAGTGGCCGCGCCAGAGGATCATCTTCGCGTCCCGCAGCTGCTCGGCGGTCAGGCCGCCGTTCGGCTTGTGCGGGTTGTACAGGACGCAGTCGTCCAGCGAGAAGCCCATCTCGCGCACCGCGGTGTTGCGGCCGAGGTGCTGGTCGGGCAGGAACAGGACCTTCTCGCCCTGCTCGAAGGCCCACTCCAGGGCGCGCTCGGCGTTGGAGGAGGTGCAGATGGTGCCGCCGTGCTTGCCGGTGAAGGCCTTGATGTCGGCGGAGGAGTTCATGTACGAGACCGGGACGGTCACGTCCGCTATGCCGGCGTCCGTCAGCACGTCCCAGCACTCGGCGACCTGCTCGGCGGTGGCCATGTCGGCCATCGAGCAGCCGGCCGCGAGGTCCGGCAGGACGACCTGCTGGGCGTCGGTGGTGAGGATGTCCGCCGACTCGGCCATGAAGTGCACGCCGCAGAACACGATGTACTCGGCCTCGGGGCGGGCCGCGGCGTCGCGGGCGAGCTTGAAGGAGTCGCCGGTGACGTCGGCGAACTCGATCACCTCGTCGCGCTGGTAGTGGTGCCCGAGGATGAAGACGCGGTCGCCGAGGGCGGCCTTGGCGGCCCGGGCGCGCTCGACGAGGTTGGGGTCGGAGGCCGGGGGGAGGTCACCCGGGCACTCGACGCCGCGCTCGCTGTTCGGGTCGGCCTCACGGCCGAGCAGCAGCAGAGCGAGCGGCGTCGGTGTGGGGTCGACGCCGGAGGTCTCGGTGATGGTGGTGGTCACGGGCGGGTGCCCTTCTGTGCGGCCGATCGAGCGGTGAAGCCTTTTCGTCTATCTGACACTATCTATGATAACCGCTTAGTGTCAGAGTGACGATGGCCATCCTGTCGATGTGACGAGAACCGCTCGCCGGATCGGACCCTTGCGGCGCCCGATGCCCGGTTTGGGGGAGTCCGGGCGTGGCCGAATCGGTATTTCGAAGCTCCAGGGTATGGCTGAGCCATGAAAGCAATCGCGATCAATCGCTACGGCGGCCCCGAGGTGGTCGAGTACACCGAGCTGCCCGACCCCAAGGTCGGCCCGGACTCGGTCCTGGTGGAGGTCCGGGCGGCCGGGGTGAACCCGGTGGACTGGAAGGTCCGGGACGGCGCCCTGGACGGCATGCTCGACGCGCACTTCCCGCTGGTCATGGGCTGGGACGCGGCCGGCGTGGTCCGGGCGGTCGGCGGCGGGGTCACCGAGTTCGCGCCGGGCGACGAGGTCTACGGCTGCGTCCGCAAGGACGCCGTCGAGCACGGCACCTACGCCGAGCTGGTCTCCGCCCCCGTCCGCACCCTGGCCCGCAAGCCGGCCGCGCTGGACTGGGCGCAGGCCGGCGGTCTGCCGCTGGCCGGGCTCACCGCGCTGCAGGGCCTGCGGGCGCTGCGGCTCGCCGAGGGGGAGACCGTCCTGGTGCACGCCGCGGCGGGCGGGGTCGGCCACCTGGCGGTGCAGCTGGCCCGCGCCCTCGGCGCCCGGGTGATCGGCACCGCGGCCGAGCGCAACCACGACTACCTGCGGGGCCTGGGCGCCGAGCCGGTCGCCTACGGCGAGGGTCTGGCCGAGCGGGTCCGCGCGCTCGCCCCGGACGGGGTGGACGCGGCCCTGGACCTGGTCGGCCGGGGCGCCGTGCAGGTCTCGGCGGGCCTGGTGGCCGACCCGGGGCGGATCGCCTCGGTCGCCGACTACGGGGTCAAGGCCCTCGGCGGCCGGTACGTCTGGGTCCGTCCGGACGCCGACGGCCTCACCGAGCTGGCCGCGCTCGCCGACGACGGCCGACTGACCGTCACGGTCGCCTCGACCTTCCCACTGGCCCAGGCCGCCTCCGCCCAGGCGCTCAGCGCCGAGGGCCGCACCCGGGGCAAGATCGTCCTCCTGGTGGAGTGAGGGCCTCCCGGTCGCCAGTCCGTCATCCATCTGCGGTGAACTCGTTCAGGTCATCCGCCAGAATGGTGGCGAACCGTTTCGGCAATGGCGGCCGCCGCCGCGACGCCCCGCCGAACCCTCGCACGACCCGTGGAGCCCCGCACCGATGAGCAGCAGCCGAGCGCACGAGGTGATCGGGGCCGACCTGGACGAGACCGACCGGCTGCTGCTCGCCCGGCTCGGCAGCGACGGCCGCGCCTCGTACGCCGAGATCGGTCTGCAGGTGAACCTCTCCGCCACCGCCGTGCGCCGCCGGATCGACCGGCTGCGGGCGCGCGGCGTGGTGCGGGGCTTCACCGTGGTGCTCGACCCCTCGGTGCTGGGCTGGCAGACCGAGGCCTTCGTCGAGGTCTACTGCCGCGAGCGCACCGCTCCCGAGGAGATCCTCGCCAGCCTGCGCCAGTTCCCCGAGGTCGTCGCCGCCTGGACGGTCACCGGCGACCCGGACGCCCTGGTCCACCTGCGGGCCGCGGACATGCGGCACCTGGAGGCCGTCATCGAGCGGATCCGGCGCGAGCCCGGCGTCCAGCGCAGCCGCTCCTCGGTGGTCCTCTCCCAGCTCATCGGCTGACCCGGACGGGTGCGCAGGAATCCTGCGCGCACCGGCCCGAAGACGCTCGAAACCTGCCTGACCAGCCGCGTTCCGACGCGCGGCGAAGCACTCCGGCTGCCTACGCTGATCACGTCCGGTCGTCGCGGTGAAGACCCCCGCCGACCGGGCCGGATCTCACCCCCGACACCCCACAGCCGAGAGGGACCCGCCGTGTCCGCAGCCCCCGACCGCATGCACCGGCCCGACAACGAACTGGTCGACCTGGTTTTCGACTACATGCGGGAGCGGCTGCAGTACGACCCCGTTCCGCTCGACCACCCCGGTGACGGCGAGCACCTGCGCGCCCAGCTGTCCGGCCTGCTGAACCAGGACGGCAACAACCCGGTCGACGTGCTCAAGCTCTACGACCACGAGCTGTCCCGCGCGGTCATCTCCGCCGACAGCCCGCGCTACCTGTCCTTCATCCCGTGCGCCCCGACCAAGGCCGCGCTGCTGTTCGACATGGTGGTCTCCTGCGCCTCGCTGCAGGGCATCTCCTGGCTGGAGGCGGCCGGCGCGATCGCCGCCGAGAACCAGGTGCTGCGCCTGATCGCCGACCGCGCGGGCATGCCCGAGACGGCCGGCGGCACCTTCGTCTCCGGCGGCTCGGCGGGCAACCTCTCCGCGCTCGTGGTCGCCCGCGACACCGCCCGCCGCCGCCTCGGCGTCGGTCCGGAGGCGCGGCTGCGGATAGCCGTCGCCGACCAGGTGCACTCCTCGGTCAAGAACACCTTCAACATCATCGGCGTCGAGGCCTTCAAGGTCCCGACCGTGAACCGCCGGTTCACGGGTGAGGCGCTGCGCGCCGCGCTGGCCGCCGACCCCCACCCCGAGACGGTGATCGCCGTCGTCGGCACCGCCGGCACCACCAACGAGGGCATCGTCGACGACCTGGCGGGCCTGGCCGAGGTCGCCCGCGAGCGGGACCTCTGGTTCCACGTCGACGGCGCGTACGGCGGCGCGGGCCTCTTCGCCCCCTCGGTGCGCGAGCGCTACAACGGCATCGAGCACGCCGACTCCTTCGTGGTCGACCCGCACAAGTGGCTGTTCGCCCCCTTCGACTGCGCCGCGCTGATCTACCGCAACCCGCAGCTGGCCCGCGCCGTGCACACCCAGGACGCCTCCTACCTGGACGTCCTGCACACGGAGGGCGACGAGTGGAACCCCACCGACTACGCCTACCACCTCACCCGGCGCGCCCGCGGCCTGCCGCTCTGGTTCTCGCTCGCCGTGCACGGCGTCCAGGCCTACACCGACGCCATCGAGGCCGGCCTCACGCTCGCCCGGGACACCGCGCAGCTGATCCGCGAGAGCGACCACCTGGAGCTGCTGTTCGACCCGCAGCTCTCGGCGGTCTGCTTCAAGCGCAAGGGCTGGACCAACGACGACTACTACCGCTGGTCGCAGCAGCTGCTCGCGGACCAGATCGGCTTCGTCACCCCCACCGGCTGGGACGGCGAGACGGTCGCCCGCTTCGCCTTCCTGCACCCGGGCACCACCATGGAGATGGTCCGGGAGATCCTGGACACCATGGTCTGACCGAGGCTCCCGCAGACGGCCCCACCGGCTCCCGGTGGGGCCGTCGGCGTCTCCGCGCGCCGTCCTGGTCGTCCCGGTCGTCCTGGCCCTCCCGGTCGTCCCGGTCGTCAGGTCGTCCCGGTCGCGCTACAGGAACGCCCCGCTCGGCAGGTACGGCATCGGCGGCCGCATCCCGCGCACCCCGACGAAGCCGCCGGCCCGCGGCGTCAGCCCGACCTCCAGCCCGACGTCCAGCGCCCACTCCTGCTCGGCGGTCAGGAAGTCCACCCGCGCCTCGACCCCGTCCGGCACCCGGGCCAGCGCCTCGCGCAGCAGCCGGGCGGCGATCCGCTTGCTGGTGGCCGCGAGCAGCCGCACCGTGCCGCCGTCCCGGTAGCAGTAGCCGCTGCCGGCCAGCGCGTCGGCGATCAGCAGCTCCTCGAAGTGGCCCAGCATCAGCTCGTGGTCGGGCCCGTGCGCGGAGCCGCGCAGCCGTCGGTCCACCGAGTCCAGCAGGTGCAGGTGGGTGGCGTTGCCGCGGTGCACCGGGATGTCCCCGGGATCGACCAGCCCGTCCCGGTCCACCCGCCCGGCCAGCCGCATCGCCGGGTGCAGGGTGAACCCGGCCAGCCGGTAGCGGCGCACCGCGGCGGGGGCGTCCGAGACGCAGACCATCCCGCGCAGACAGCCCCGGGCGTGCGCCGCCGCCCGCTCCAGCAGCAGCCGCCCCACCCCCTTGCCCTGCGCGGACGGCCGGACGGCGTACAGGGACGGCGACCAGAGGCCCTCCCGGCGCATCGACAGCACCACCCCGACCGGCTCCCCGCCGCTCTCGGCCAGCCAGCAGCCCCCGGGATCGGTGCGCGCCAGGTGTCTCGTCCTGGCCGGCTGCAGCGGCGTCGGCGGCTCCGGCGTCCCGGCCCCGGCGGGGTCGGCGAACGCGGCGGCGGCCAGCTCCTGGACGGCCTCCGCGTCCGCGGCGGTGTCCCTGACCGGGCGAAGGATCATGCCGCCCATCCTGGCGTCCGACGGCCCGCCGCGGGGCCGGTTCACCCGGATCCACGGCTCGGGCGGTGACCGGTCCTCCCGGGTTGTGCGAGCATGGGGAGCGTATGGGACGCGGGTGGCACACCCGGTCCACGGAAAACCAGCCGCGAACAGGCCGTAGAAATCCATCGCCGCCCGGGAAATGAAACCGGACGGCCGTTGGTTGGCACTGGCGGTAGACCGTCGTCAAAGACCGGGAGAAAGCAGATGACCGTCCAGGACGAGACCACCGTCGAGAGTGGCATCCTCCTCACCGATGCCGCCGCGGCCAAGGTCAAGGCCCTGCTGGAGCAGGAAGGCCGCGAGGACCTGGCGCTGCGCGTCGCCGTCCAGCCCGGTGGCTGCTCCGGCCTGCGTTACCAGCTGTTCTTCGACGAGCGCTCGCTCGACGGCGACGTGATCAAGGACTTCAACGGTGTGAAGGTCGTCACCGACCGGATGAGCGCCCCGTACCTGGGCGGCGCCACCGTCGACTTCGTCGACACCATCGAGAAGCAGGGCTTCACCATCGACAACCCGAACGCCACCGGCTCCTGCGCCTGCGGCGACTCGTTCAGCTAGGCCCGCTGCGAAGAGGCGGTCCCGGGAGCTCCCGGGACCGCCTCTTCGTCGTTCTCCCCGCCGTGCGGCTACTGCCCGGCGACGTCCGGGGTCACCGGGTCCGGCCCGGCGTGCGGGTCGGCGTCCAGCGGGACCTCCTGGCCGCTGGTCCTGTCGACCACCGTCCGCCCGGTCAGCGGGGAGCGCAGATCGGCCGACACCGACTGCCGCTTGGCCAGCGCGTTGCAGACCTGCCCGGGGCCCACGGTGGGCGGCCCCGCCACGACCGTGACGCCGACCCGGCCCGGCTGCGACTCGTCCGCCTTCAGCGCGTACTGGGTGCAGACCCCGCCGAAGAAGTACACGGTGAGCTTGGTGGTGCCGTCCACCCGGTAGGACACCGGCGGGCGCGCGGGGGAACCCGAACCGTTCGGGTTCGGCTCACCCGGCGCGATCCCGTTGACCGGGGGAGTGCCGGGCGCGGGCTGCGCGGGAGCGGGCGCGCCCGGGTCGGGAACGGCACCGGTCGGCGGCTTCGCCGGCTGACCGGGGTCCGCGGGGCTCCCGGTCGGAGCCGCCGCGGAGGCGCTACCGGAGGGCACCGGGGCCTGCGGGGAGGCGCTCGCCGAGGCCGAGCCGGTGGCCGAGCCACCCGCCGCCGAGTCCGAGGCGGGCTTGCCGTCCCCGTTGCACCCGGCCACCGTCACCACCGCCGCCAGCGCCAGACCCGCCAGGGCCACCGCCCGCCGACCACGCCGGGGCATCGTCTCCAGAACCATCTGCACATCCTCCCGAGAGCTCAACGGCGCCGCCTCCTCGGCCGCTCCGCGCGGATGTGACGTGGCCCGGACGGATCCGGTTCCGTGCCCTCGGGCAGAGGTTCGACGGACAGCGGTTCAGAAGCCGTACTCGGCCATCCCGGCGACCACCCGCTGGGCCCCGGAGGGGACGCGGAAGCCGACGGACACGGGGGCGGCGGGCTCCGGCCCGGCCGCCAGCAGCGGCCAGAACCGGCGCAGCCGACGGGAGGAGTCCACCAGGGCGTCGAGGGTCTCGCCGTCCTCGGCCCGCCAGGAGGGCAGCGGGGAGTGGTCGGTCATCATCGGGCATCGCTCCGATCCGGATCCGTGGCGGCACTGCCACGGTCGACGTCGGGGCCCGCCCGCGCGGCGGGCCTCCTGAGGCCGACCCTAGGCCGGGCCTCCTCCCGCCCACCAGTGCTACCCGGAGGTAGTACACGTTCGACGGCGACGAGTGCCACCATGGCCGTGCGGGGCGGCAACTTGCGGCGGTCTTGCCGGGTCGCCCCCTCCGGCCCGGTACCGTGGGTGGGTTCGTCCGCGCCTGTCCGTTGGCCCCGCAGCCACCATGAGGAGACCTTCCGTGCGTATCGCCGTCGCCGGCTCGATCGCCACCGACCACCTGATGACGTTCCCCGGCCGGTTCGCCGACCAGCTCGTCGCCGAGCAGCTGCACACCGTGTCGCTGTCCTTCCTGGTCGACACCCTGGACATCCGCCGCGGCGGGGTCGCCCCGAACATCGCCTTCGGCATGGGTGTGCTCGGCCTCCGCCCGATCCTGGTCGGCGCCGCCGGCGCGGACTTCGCCGAGTACCGCAGCTGGCTGGAGCGCAACAACGTCGACTGCGACTCCGTCCACATCTCCGAGACCCGGCACACCGCCCGCTTCATGTGCACCACGGACGAGGACCACAACCAGATCGCCTCGTTCTACACCGGTGCCATGGCCGAGGCCCGCAACATCGAGCTGAAGCCGATCGCCGACCGCGTCGGCGGCCTGGACCTCGTCCTGATCGGCGCCGACGACCCGCAGGGCATGGTCCGCCACACCCAGGAGTGCCGCACCCGCGGTTACGCCTTCGCCGCCGACCCCTCCCAGCAGCTGGCCCGTCTGGAGGGCGACGACATCCGCGAGATCGTGGACGGCGCCGCGTACCTCTTCACCAACGAGTACGAGGCCGCGCTGATCGAGACCAAGACCGGCTGGGACGCCGAGGAGCTCCTCACCCGCGTCGGCACCCGGATCACCACCCTCGGCAGCAAGGGCGTCCGGATCGAGCGCAAGGGCGAGGCGCCGATCCTGGTCGGCTGCGCCCGGGAGGAGGCCAAGGTCGACCCGACCGGCGTCGGCGACGCCTTCCGGGCCGGCTTCCTGGCGGGCCTGTCCTGGGACCTCGACCTGGAGCGCGCCGCCCAGCTCGGCTGCATGCTCGCCACCCTGGTCATCGAGACCGTCGGCACCCAGGAGTACGAGCTGCGCCCGACCGGCTTCCTGAAGCGCTTCGAGGACAGCTACGGCGCCGAGGCGGCCGCCGAGATCCGCGCGCACCTGGTCAAGTAGCCCGCCGCACGACGAGGTAGGCCGAGCCCCGGTCGCCGCCGTAGTCGGCGGCCGGGGCCTCGCCCGCGTACTCCTGCCCGCGCATCTCGCACCAGGCCGGGATGTCCAGCCGCGCCGCCTCGTCGTCCGCCAGTACGGCGACCGTGCCGCCCGGCGGCACCTCCCCGATCCGCTTCGCCAGCTCGATCACCGGCAGCGGACAGCGCTGGCCCAGCGCATCGATGACCGTGACTCGCCCGCTCGCCTCCGGGCGCTCCTGACCCGATGCCGACGGTCGGCGCTCGTGCGCTCCTTCGTCGCTCCCTCGCTTCCCCCTTTCGACACCGGCGCGCCCTTCGGCTCGGGGCGGGAGGTCCTGCACCGGGGGAGCCGGCAGGTCCAGCCCCAGCGGGGCCCGGACCCCGGCGACCAGCTCCGGCAGCACCGTGAGGAAGCGGTCCACGTCGGCCTCGGCCGTTCCGGACGGCAGCGAGACCCGGACGTTCCCCTCGGTGAGCACCCCCATCGCCGCCAGCACATGGCTGGGCGTCAGCGTGGAGGAGGTGCAGGAGGAGCCGGAGGAGACCGCGAAGCCCGCCCGGTCCAGCTCGGTCAGCAGGACCTCGCCGTCCACGTACAGGCAGGAGAAGGTGACGATGTGCGGCAGCCGCCGCACCGGGTCGCCGACCACCTCGACCTCGGGCACCAGCTGCGGCACCCGGGCCCGGATCCGCTCCACCAGCGCGTGCAGCCGGGCGTTCTCCTGCTCGGCCTCGGCCCGGACGGCGCGCAGCGACGCGGCCGCCGCCACGATCGCCGGGACGTTGACGTAGCCGGGCACCCGGCCGCCCTCGCGCTCGTCGGCGGGCAGCGGCGAGGCGTACCGGACGCCCTTGCGCACCGCCAGCACCCCGACCCCGGGCGGGCCGCCCCACTTGTGCGCGCTCGCGGTCAGCACCGACCAGCCCGCCGGGACGTCCACCCGCCCGGCGCTCTGCGCCGCGTCCACCAGCAGCGGGACGCCGGCCGCGGCGCACAGCTCGGCGACCTCGCCGACCGGCTGGACCGTCCCCACCTCGTGGTTGGCGCTCTGCAGCGCGGCGAGCGAGGTGTCCGGGCGCAGGGCCGCGGCGAAGGCGGCCGGGTCGACCCGGCCGCCCCGGTCCACCGGCACCACGGAGACCTCGCCGCCCGCGCCCGTGTGGCGTTCGGCGACGTGCAGCACGCTGGAGTGCTCGACCGCGGAGTGCACCAGGTGGCCGCCGCGCCGCCGGTTCCCGGCCAGGGTGCCGAGCAGGCCGAGCTGGACGGCCTGCGTCCCGCTCGCCGTGAAGGCGATCTCGTCGGCCCGGGCGCCCAGCACCGCGGCCACGGTCTCGCGGGCGGCGTCCAGCAGCATCCTGGCCTGCCGGCCGGAGCGGTACAGCCGGGCCGGGTCGGCCCAGCCCTCGTCCAGGGCGGCGGTCAGCGCCTGCCGGGCGACGGGGTGCAGAGGGGCCGTCGAGGCCGCGTCGAAGTACACGGTCACATTTAACGACACACCCGGCGGCCTTTCCGGCCCGTTCCTCCGGCTCACCCACCGTCAGTCGATCACCCCGAATGTCCGCTTCGTCCGTGTCCGACGGGCCGTCACGGGCGTTGTCCGAGGTCATCCCCCGATCGGGCGTACGGACCTCGAATGCCTACGATGACCTGCGACGCAGCCCCTGCCGGGCCTGATCGGGCGACCGGGCGGCGCGTTACCGGGGGCTGCCCGTCAGGAGCGCATAAGGCTGGAGTAGGGTTTGGCCCGCATAAGCATTCAAACCGTGCCCGTGGACGGGTCGCCGGGGAGGCTCACAATCCTCCGCGGGGCGACGCGAAGGCGGGCGAGACTTCGGGAAGGCGCTACGTGAGTCCCAACGGCTCCGACCGCTCGCCGCGGCGCACGATGCGGCGGAAGCTGCCTCAGGCGCTGGCACTGGGCCTCGTCATCGCGACCGCCACCGGCTGCTCGGCCAACGACCTCCCCAGGCTTGGCCTCCCGAGCCCCGTCACCAAGGAAGGGCCGATGGTCCTCCAGATGTGGCAGGGGTCCTGGATCGCGGCGCTGGTGGTCGGCGTACTGATGTGGGGTCTGATCATCTGGAGCGTGATCTTCCACCGGCGCAAGCGCACCGGCGTGGAGGTCCCCCCGCAGACCCGGTACAACGTGCCCATCGAGGCGCTCTACACCGCGGTCCCCATCATCATCGTCTCGGTGCTCTTCTACTTCGTCGCCCGCGACGAGAACAAGCTGACGCACGTCTCCGAGAAGCCGCAGCACTACGTCAACGTGGTCGGCTTCCAGTGGAGCTGGGCGTTCAACTACGAGAACACCGAGACCCCTGACCCGGCCAACAAGGACGCCGCGTACGAGGTCGGGACGCCCAAGGACGTTCCGACGCTCTGGCTGCCGGTCAACGAGACGGTGCAGTTCCGTCTCACCTCGCGTGACGTCATCCACGACTTCTGGCCCGTCAACTTCATGATGAAGATGGACGTCGTGCCGGGTGTGGTGAACAAGTTCGAGGTCACCCCGACCGTCAAGGGCGAGTACATGGGCAAGTGTGCCGAGCTCTGCGGCACCGACCACTCGCGCATGCTGTTCAACGTCAAGGTCGTCGACCGCGCCGACTACGACAAGCACCTGGCCGAGCTTCGCGCCAAGGGCCAGAACGGTGCGGTGCCCTCCGGCCTCATCGGCATGGGAAGTGAAGAGAAGTGACCATCCTCAACGAGCCCGCCGCGGCCGGCGGGGGCGCCGGTGCCGTCACGGTCGGGGCGCAGCGGACCCGCAAGCCGGGTTCGACCATCATCAAGTGGTTGACCACCACTGACCACAAGACGATCGGCACCCTGTACCTGGGTACGTCGTTCGCCTTCTTCCTGATCGGTGGCATCCTCGCCCTGGTCATGCGCGCCGAGCTGGCTCGTCCCGGGACCCAGATCCTGTCGAACGAGCAGTTCAACCAGGCGTTCACCATGCACGGCACGATCATGCTGCTGATGTTCGCGACGCCGCTGTTCGCGGGCTTCGCGAACTGGATCATGCCGCTGCAGATCGGTGCCCCGGACGTGGCGTTCCCGCGTCTGAACATGTTCGCGTACTGGCTGTACCTCTTCGGTTCGACCATCGCGGTGGCGGGCTTCCTGACCCCGAACGGCGCCGCCAACTTCGGCTGGTTCGCCTACTCCCCGCTGTCGGACGCGGTGCACTCGCCCGGCGTCGGCGGCGACATGTGGATCATGGGTCTGGCCTTCTCCGGCTTCGGCACGATCCTCGGTGCGGTCAACTTCATCACCACGATCATCTGCATGCGCGCCCCGGGCATGACGATGTTCCGGATGTCGATCTTCGTCTGGAACGTCCTGCTGACCTCGGTGCTGGTCCTGCTGGCCTTCCCGGTCCTGGCCGCCGCGCTGTTCGCCCTGGAGGCCGACCGCAAGTTCGGTGCCCACGTCTTCGACCCGGCCAACGGCGGGGCGATGCTGTGGCAGCACCTGTTCTGGTTCTTCGGCCACCCCGAGGTGTACATCATCGCGCTGCCGTTCTTCGGCATCGTGTCGGAGATCATCCCGGTCTTCAGCCGCAAGCCGATGTTCGGTTACTCCGGTCTGATCGCGGCCACCATCGCGATCGCCGGTCTGTCCGTGACGGTGTGGGCGCACCACATGTACGTCACCGGACAGGTACTGCTGCCGTTCTTCTCGTTCATGACCTTCCTGATCGCGGTCCCGACCGGTGTGAAGTTCTTCAACTGGGTCGGCACCATGTGGAAGGGCTCGCTGAGCTTCGAGACCCCGATGCTCTGGACGGTCGGCTTCCTGGTCACCTTCCTCTTCGGTGGTCTGACCGGTGTCCTGCTGGCCTCCCCGCCGATCGACTTCCACGTCTCGGACTCGTACTTCGTCGTCGCCCACTTCCACTACGTGGTCTTCGGCACCGTCGTCTTCGCGATGTTCGCCGGCTTCCACTTCTGGTGGCCGAAGATGACCGGCAAGATGCTGGACGAGCGCCTCGGCAAGATCACCTTCTGGACGCTGTTCTTCGGCTTCCACACCACCTTCCTGGTGCAGCACTGGCTCGGCGCGGAGGGCATGCCCCGCCGCTACGCCGACTACCTGGCCGCGGACGGCTTCACCACCCTGAACACCGTCTCGACCATCGGCTCCTTCGTGCTCGGCCTGTCGATCCTGCCGTTCCTCTACAACGTCTGGAAGACCGCCAAGTACGGCGAGAAGGTCGCCGTGGACGACCCGTGGGGCTTCGGCCGCTCGCTGGAGTGGGCGACCTCCTGCCCGCCGCCGCGGCACAACTTCCTCACCCTGCCCCGGATCCGCTCCGAATCCCCGGCCTTCGACCTCCACCACCCGGAGATCGCCGCGCTGGACTACCTGGAGAACCACGGTGAGCCGGCCAAGCACCTCGCCGGTGTGACCCCGGCGAAGTACGACGCCCCGAAGCTGGGCAAGGGCAAGCAGGAGGGTGACGCCTGATGAAGGAACAGGGAAAGATCTTCCTGGGTCTGTCGGTCTTCGTGCTGGCCATGGCCATCACCTACGGCCTGTGGACCAACAACTCGGGCCCCGGCCTGGAGGCCGCCGGCACCACCGCGCTGTTCCTGGCGTTCGCCCTCTGCGCCTTCATCGGGTACTACCTCGCCTTCACCGCCCGCCGGGTGGACAGCGGCGCGGGTGACAACCCCGAGGCCGAGGTCGTGGACGACGCCGGTGAGCTGGGCTTCTTCGCCCCGCACAGCTGGCAGCCGCTGTCGCTGGCGCTCGGTGGCGCGCTCGCCTTCCTGGGCGTGATCTTCGGCTGGTGGCTGATGTTCTGGGCCGCCCCGATCATCCTGATCGGCATCTTCGGATGGGTCTTCGAGTTCTACCGCGGCGAGAACCAGAACCAGTAGGTTCCGCTTCAGCCACAGGGCCGGTCCCCCCGCACGGGGGGACCGGCCCTGTGGCGTCCCCGGGGGTGACGGACTCACTCAGCCGGGTGAACGCTGGGCCGCCCGGATGTCGCTTCGCCAGCAGGCGTTCCTACGATCTGATCAATCGTGCGAACCCTCGGAGGCGGTCATGGCCGACAGGCGCGGAATCGCTGGTATCGGCAGCATCTCGCTGGCCCTCGCAGTCCTGGCCCCGCTGGCGGCCTGCTCGTCCGGTGAGGACGAGGCTGCCGGGCCGCACCGGATCGACGCGGGCCCGCTGGTCCGCCTCTCGGCCGACGGCAAGGTCGACCCCTCCCAGCCGGTCACCGTGACGGCCGTCGAGGGCAGCCGGCTCACCGACGTCACCGTGGTCGGCCCGGACGGCCGGGTGGTCGCGGGCCGGCTGGCCGACGACCAGCGCAGCTGGCAGACCACCGGCCGGCTGAAGGCCGCCACCGCCTACTCGGTCCGGATATCCGCCGACGACGGCAAGGGCGGCCGCGGCGACACCACCCAGGGCTTCAGCACCCTCGAGGCCCAGCGCCTGCTCACCGCGAAGCTCGGCCCGGACTCCTCCGGCAGCGGCGTCTACGGGGTGGGCCAGCCGCTCACCGTGCAGCTCTCCGAGGCGGTGAAGGACCCGCAGGCCCGGCAGGAGGTCGAGCGCGACCTGACCGTCACCTCCCAGCCCGCCGTCACCGGCGCCTGGTACTGGGTGGACGACAAGAACCTGCACTTCCGGCCGGAGGAGTACTGGCCGGCCGGGACGACCGTCTCGCTGGCCTTCGACGGCACCGGCAGCCGGATCGCGGACGGCCTGTACGGCGGCGACCGCAGCTCGCTGAGGCTGCGGATCGGCGAGCGGGTCGAGTCGGTGGTCGACGCGGCCGCCCACGAGCTCACCCTGAAGCGCGACGGCGAGGTGATCCGGACCATCCCGGTCACCACCGGCAAGCCCGGCTTCGACACCCGCAACGGTGTCAAGGTGGTGCTCGGCCAGGAGCGGTCCGTCCGGATGAGCGGCGAGACCATCGGGATAGCCGCCGGCAGCTCGGAGGCGTACGACCTCGACGTGCAGTGGGCCACCCGGGTGACCTGGAGCGGCGAGTACGTCCACGCGGCGCCCTGGTCGGTCGGCTCGCAGGGCGTGGCCAACGTCAGCCACGGCTGCACCGGGATGAGCACCGAGAACGCCAAGTGGTTCTACGACCACACCCGGGTGGGGGACCTGGTGACGGTGGTGAACAGCCACGGCGCCACGATGGAGCCGTTCGGCAACGGGTTCGGGGACTGGAACGTCACCTGGACCGACTGGGTCAAGCACAGCGCCGTCGGACAGCCCGTCAGCACCACCGCACCGGCCTCCCAGGCCCCCGCCGCGGGGATGATCCGCCCGGAGGTGTGAGCCCCGAGGTGTGAGCCCGGGGCTGGGAAGGGCGTGACGCTGCCCCACCGGCCCCGTCAGGCCTCGGGGTAGGCCAGCCCCAGGGCGGTGACCACGGCGGCCAGGGCGTCCGCGTGGGAGAGCCCGAGGCGGGTCGCGCGCTCGGCGTACTCGCCGGCGGCCGCGGCGGCCAGCCGGTGCGCGGTGTCCCCGGCGGCGGCGATCAGGGTGCCGCGCCGGCCGTGGGTCTCCACCACGCCGTCCGCCTCCAGCTCCCGGTAGGCCCGGGCGACGGTGCCGGCGGCCAGCCCCAGCTCCTCGGCCAGGGCCCGCACGGTGGGCAGCTTCAGCCCGGTCGGCAGCTCCCCGCTCCGGGCCCGCTCGGCGATCTGGGCGCGGATCTGCTCGTACGGGGGAGTGGCGGACGAGGGGTCGACGGAGAGCTGCACGGGAGGCTCCTGGGGGGCGGGCTGGTACGGGGCTGGCGGATGCGGAAAGGCCGAGGGCCGCCGACCAGATGAACTCTGGTCGGCGGCCCTCGGGTGACGCGGGTACGGGATCAGTGGTGGCCGTGGCCGCTGGTGATCTCGTGGTGCTCCTCGGCGGTCGGCTTGGGGATCTGGCCGCCCTCGCCGTAGTAGCCGCGGGACAGCTTGGCCCGGGTGCGGGTGAGGACGCCGGCCTTGCGGGCCACGCCGTTCTCGTCCGTCTGGGCCGGCAGCTCGATCGGCTGGTTCTGCTCGTGCGCGGTGAGCTTGAACAGGTCCTTCTGCGGCAGCTGCGCGTGCACCTCGATGAACTCGCCGTGCGGCAGGCGCTTGATGACACCCGTCTCGCGGCCGTGCAGCACCTTCTCCTTGTCACGGCGCTGGAGGCCGAGGCACCAGCGCTTGGTGATGATGAAGACGAGGACCGGGACCACGAAGAAGCCGACGCGGACGAAGTACGTGATCGAGTTGATCGACAGGTGCAGGTGGGTGGCGAACAGGTCGTTGCCACCACCGACCAGCAGCACCAGGTACAGGCTGATCCAGGCGGCACCCAGGGCGGTGCGGACCGGGGCGTTGCGCGGGCGGTCCAGGATGTGGTGCTCGCGCTTGTCGCCGGTGATCCAGCCCTCGATGAACGGGTAGACCGCGATCGCGACCAGGACCAGCGGGAAGATCATCAGCGGGACGAAGACACCCAGGTTCAGGGTGTGGCCCCACAGGCTGATCTCCCAGCCCGGCATGACGCGGATCAGGCCCTCGGAGAAGCCCATGTACCAGTCGGGCTGGGCGTCGGTGGAGACCTGGTCCGGACGGTACGGGCCGTAGGCCCAGATCGGGTTGATCGAGGCGATCGCCGAGATGGCGGCGATGATGCCGAAGACCAGGAAGAAGAAGCCACCGGCCTTGGCCATGTAGACCGGCATCAGCGGCATGCCGACGACGTTCTTCTCGGTCTTGCCCGGGCCCGCCCACTGGGTGTGCTTGTGGTAGAAGACCAGGATCAGGTGCGCCACCAGCAGGCCGAGCATGATGCCCGGGATCAGCAGCACGTGGATGGTGAAGAACCGCGGGATGATGTCGTGGCCGGGGAACTCGCCGCCGTACAGGAACATCTGCAGGTAGGTGCCCACCAGCGGGACGGCGAGGATCGCGCCTTCCATGAAGCGGATACCGGTACCCGACAGCAGGTCGTCCGGCAGCGAGTAGCCGAAGAAGCCGTCGAACATGCCCAGGACCAGCAGCAGGAAGCCGAAGACCCAGTTGATCTCGCGCGGCTTGCGGAACGCGCCGGTGAAGAACACGCGCATCATGTGCACGAGCATCGCGGCCACGAAGACCAGGGCGGCCCAGTGGTGGATCTGACGGATCAGCAGACCGCCGCGGACCTCGAAGCTGATGTCCAGCGTCGACGCGTACGCCTCGGACATGCCGATGCCCTTGAGCGGGACGTACGAGCCGTTGTAGATGACCTCGCCCATGGAGGGCTTGAAGAACAGCGTCAGGTAGACGCCGGTCAGGATGATGATGATGAACGAGTAGAGGCAGATCTCGCCCAGCATGAAGGACCAGTGGTCCGGGAAGATCTTCCGCAGGTTGGCCTTGGCGAGGGAGTAGATCCCCAGCCGGCCGTCCGTCCAGTCAGCCGCGGCTTCCCACTTGTTGGCGGGATTGGCGCGCGTGCTGGAGGGCTTGGCGGCACCGGTCTTGGTGCTGCTCGCGCTACTCATCGAGCACGCTCCCAGAAGCTCGGGCCGACGGGCTCGTCGAAGTCGCCGGTGGCGACCAGGAAGCCCTTCTCATCAGTGGTGATCTTCAGCTGCGGCAGCGGGTGGCCGGCCGGGCCGAAGATCACGCGCGCGCCGTCCGCCAGGTCGAAGGTCGACTGGTGGCAGGGGCAGAGCGCGTGGTGGGTCTGCTGCTCGTAGAGGCTGATCGGGCAGCCGACGTGGGTGCAGATCTTGGAGTAGGCGAGGATGCCCTCGAAGCCCAGCTCCTTGGACTTCTCGTCCTTGATGTCCTCCGGCGCGATGCGGACCAGCATCAGGGCGTCCTTGGCGATCGCCTGCTGGAAGTCCTCGTCGTGGGTGGACAGGCCCTCCGGCATGGCGAAGGTCAGCGAACCGACGAGGACGTCCTCGGGCTTCATCGGCTGCATGGTGTTCATGTTGACGAGCGCCAGCGGCTTGGTCGGCGTCGCTTCCTTCCAGCCGGTCTCCTGGAGCTTCTTCTCCGGGAGCGGGCCGAGGTCGCGGAGCAGGACCACGCCGGAGAGCGGGACCAGCGCCATCGAACCGATGAGGGTGTTGCGGATCATCTTCCGGCGGCCGAAGCCGGACTCGGCGGCACCGGTCTTGAACTGGTCGATGACGTCCGCGCGGACCTCGTCGGAGGCCTCGATCGGGTGACGCTCGGCCGGCAGCTCGACGTCCGACATCAGGGTGCGGGCCCAGTGGACCGCGCCCGCGCCGATCATGAAGAGGGCGACGCCCAGGGTCAGGCCGAGCGCGAAGTTCAGCGCGCTGACGTGGCCCAGCGGGAAGATGTAGACGATCTTGTCCGGGTCGATGGCCACGTACGAGACGATGAATCCGACGGTGGCGATCATCGAGACCACGAACATCAGCGAGACCTGGCGCTCGGCCCGCTTGGCGGCCCGCTCGTCGATGTCGGTGCGACGGGGCTCGTGGGCCGGCAGGCCCGGGTCGGCGAACGGGTTGCCGTGGTCGGCCACCTCGCCGGCGGAGCCGTGCGACTCCGGGAGCTTCTCTTCTGACATGTCGTGGCTCATGACTTCTTGGCCTTGGTGGTGTGGGCGGCGACCCAGATCGCGACCGCGATGAGCGTGCCGAGACCGAAGATCCAGCCGAACAGACCCTCGGTCACCGGACCGAGGCTGCCCAGCGTGAGACCACCGGGGTTGGGCTCTTCGCTAGTGGTGTGGCGGACGAAGGCCACGATCTGCTTCTTCTGCTCCTCGGGCATGGTGGTGTCCGGGAACGACGGCATGTTCTGCGGGCCGGTCTGCATGGCCTCGTAGATGTGCTTGGCGTCCACGCCCTCCAGCGACGGGGCGTACTTGCCCTTGGTCAGGGCACCGCCCTGGCCGGCGAAGTTGTGGCACTGGGCGCAGTTGGTGCGGAACAGCTCGCCACCCTTGGAGATGTCCTCGGGGTTGGTCGAGGTGTACTGCTCCTCCTTCGGGGTCACCGGGCCGGGACCGAGGGAGGCGACGTAGGCGGCGAGCTGGTCGATCTCGGCCTGCGAGTAGATGTTCTTCTTGCGCGGCACCTGGGCGCCGGGCTGCTGGGCCGGCATGCGGCCGGTGCCGACCTGGAAGTCGACGGAGGCGGAGCCGACGCCGACCAGGCTCGGACCGTCACTGCCGCCCTGGCCGTTCAGGCCGTGGCAGGAGGAGCAGCCGACGGCGAAGAGCTTCTTGCCCTCATCGATCGCGAGCGACTGCGCGGCGACGTCGGCCTGCGCCTTGTCGGCGGGCGCGAACGCGGCGTACAGCCCCCCGGTTGCCGCCAGGGCGAGAAGTAGGACGACCAGCGCCGCCAATGGGTGGCGCCGTCGTGCGGAGAGCTTTTTCACGGAATAACCCCGGTGTCAGGATCTGGTCGACTGGTGGGTGCACCCGGCGGCCGGTCTGGCCGGCACGAGGCTGCCTGTCTAGGGCTGCGCGCGCGGTCGGTCGGTGGGAGCGTCGGCACCGGCAGAAGCGGCCCGTCGCCGGTGAGGGCGGGGGCCGCAGCCGGTGGCCAGCGACCTGATCAGCTGGTTACTTGATCAGGTAGATGGTCGCGAACAGGCCGATCCACACGACGTCGACGAAGTGCCAGTAGTACGACACGACGATCGCGGCGGTGGCCTGCTCGTGCGTGAAGCGCTTGGCTGCGTACGTCCGTCCCAGGACCAGCAGGAAGGCGATCAGACCACCCGTCACGTGCAGGCCGTGGAAGCCGGTGGTCAGGTAGAACACCGTGCCGTACGGGTCGGAGGACAGGGACAGGCCGTCCTCCTTGACCAGCGCGGTGTACTCGTACACCTGGCCGCCGATGAAGATCGCGCCCATTGCGAACGTGAGGATGAACCACGCCCGGAGCTTCTTCACGTCACCGCGCTCGGCAGCGAAGACACCGAGCTGGCAGGTGAGCGAGGAGAGCACCAGGATCGTGGTGTTGACCGAGGAGAAGGGCACGTTGAGAGCGTGGGCCTTCTCGGTCCAGAACTCGGCTCCCTTGACGGAGCGGAGCGTGAAGTACATCGCGAAGAGGGCCGCGAAGAACATCAACTCGGAACTGAGCCAGACGATCGTTCCGACGCTGACCATGTTCGGCCGGTTGACCGATCCGTGCGCGTGCCCGGTTTCTACTGCTGTTGCTGTCGCCACGACGGACATTATGTCGGTCCCTTATTCCGTCTTCACGCCGGGGGGTGTCCCTCGGAGTGTCCGGTGCGTGCGGTATGCCCGCTTGGGGGTCGACGGGGTGCCCGGACGGGGGCTGAGCAGCGGCGTGTCCCTTTTCTGACGGTTCCTCGGAGCGGCCCGCGACCCCGTTGCCCGGCGCGTCGTTGCACGGTCGGAGTAGCCGTGAGAGGTAGGGGAGCGGGTCCCGGGTCGGCCGTACGGGTGGACCGCGCGGCTCGGGGTGACGGGTCCTCCGCCGGCCGGGTGAGTGCCGGGCGCGGCGGCTTGAGGAGGAACGTGCGCGAGGGGGACTCGGCGGCGGGTGATCGGGAGTAGCATCCGGGTCAGGCGAACGTGGTCCGGATCACACTTGAGGGAGCAGGGTCCATGGCGTACACGACCGATGAGACGCTCACCGTCCTCGTCTACAGCGACGACCGCAACACCCGCGAGCAGGTGCTGACGGCGCTCGGCCGCCGGCCCGCCGAGGATCTTCCGGAGTTGTCCTACCTGGAGTGCGCGACCACCCCCGCGGTGCTCAAGGCACTGGAGAAGGGCGGCGTGGACCTCTGCGTGCTGGACGGTGAGGCGGTGCCGGCCGGTGGACTGGGCCTCGGGCGCCAGTTGAAGGACGAGATCTACGGCTGCCCCCCGGTGCTGGTGCTGATCGGCCGGCCGCAGGACTCCTGGCTCGCCGCCTGGAGCCGGGCCGACGCCGCGATCTCCCACCCGGTGGAGCCGGTGGCGCTGGCCGAGGCGGTCGCCACCCTGCTGCGGGCGCGGCTGGCGAAGCGGGCCCCGGCAGCCCGTTGAGCAGGGCCGTCTCAGAAGGAGAGAAGACGGGGCCGTAGGGGCCGCGCCGCTCGATAGGCTGACTCCATCCGTACGGACGTCCTCCGGAGCCCGGGGGAACCGACAACAGCTGGAGTCAGCCATGGTGAACGTGAACCCTGCGAACGGCGGTAGCGACCCCGCGCAGGTGGTCCGCTCCTGGCCGGACCTCCTCGCGGCGCTGTTGAAGGGGGAAGACCTCGACCGCTCGTCCACCGCGTGGGCGATGGACCGGATCATGAGCGGCGAGGCGTCCCCCGTCCAGGTGGCCGGCTTCATGATCGCGCTGCGGGCCAAGGGCGAGACGGTCGACGAGGTCACCGGTCTGGTGGACGCGATGTACGCGCACGCCGAGCCGCTGGACATCCCCGGCCCGGCGGTGGACATCGTCGGCACCGGCGGCGACCGGGCGAAGACCGTCAACATCTCCACGATGTCGGCGATCGTCGCCGCGGCGGCCGGCGCCAAGGTGGTCAAGCACGGCAACCGGGCCGCCTCCTCGTCCAGCGGCTCCTCGGACGTGCTGGAGAAGCTCGGCGTGGCACTGGACCTCTCCGCCCGGCGGGTCGCCGAGGTGGCCGACGAGGTCGGGCTCACCTTCTGCTTCGCGGCGAAGTTCCACCCCTCGATGCGGCACGCCGCCACCGCCCGGCGCGACCTCGGGGTGCCGACCGCGTTCAACATCCTCGGCCCGCTGACCAACCCGGCCAGGGTCACCTCCCACGCGATCGGCTGTTTCGACACCCGGCTGGCCGGGCTGATCGCCGGGGTGCTCGCCCGGCGCGGCTCGACGGCGCTGGTCTTCCGCGGCGACGACGGGTTGGACGAGCTGACCATCACCACCACCTCGCAGGTGTGGGTGGTGCGCGACGGCGTGGTCACCGAGACCTCCTTCGACCCGCGTGAGGTCGGCATCGAGCTGGTCGGCATCGAGTCGCTGCGCGGCGGGGACCCGGCGTACAACGCCGAGGTCGCGCGCCGGCTGCTGGCGGGGGAGCACGGGCCGGTCCGGGACGCGGTCCTGCTCAACACGGCGGCGGCGCTGGTCGCGCTCGACCTGGGTGAGGCGCCGCTGGCCGAGCAGCTCGCGGCGGGCATGGCGCGGGCCGCCGGGGCCATCGACTCGGGTGCCGCGCAGGAGCTGCTGCGGCGCTGGTCGGAGGCCACCAGCCGGAACTGACGCGGTGGTCGGGAGCCCGTACCGGTGCGCCGGTGCGGGCTCCCCGGCTGTCCGGATGGTGGACCACTGTTTGACCACCCGGCGGACGCGACCTAGAGTCATCGCCAGGTCATGAGTGGCAGCGACAAGCCCCAGCTTGCTGTCCGGCAACCCTCCGTCCGTGGCGGGGTGCCCTGGGTGAGGACCGGGTCGCCACGGCAAGCCGTCCGTGCGACAAGCGCGGACGCCCGACGACTAGCACTCCCGGGGTCCCTTACCCCGTGAAGGAGTGCATCCTCATGTCCCTCTCCACCTCCACCGAGGTCCTCGCCCCGCTCGCCGTGCTGGGCTCCGACGTCCAGGTCCCGCTCGCCAGCGGGGAGAAGGTCGGCTACGCGGCGCTCGACTACGCGGCCAGCGCGCCGGCGCTGCAGCGGGTGTGGGACGACGTCGCCGCCTACGCGCCGTACTACGGCAGCGTGCACCGCGGCGCCGGGTACCTGTCGCAGCTGTCCACCGACCTGTTCGAGCAGAGCCGCCGCACCGTCGCCGAGTTCCTCGACCTGCGCGAGGGCGACCAGGTGGTCTTCACCCGGGCCACCACCGACTCGCTCAACCTGCTGGCCGCCGCCGTCCCGGCCGGCACCCGGGTGTTCGCCTTCGAGACCGAGCACCACGCCTCGCTGCTGCCCTGGGCGCACGCCGGACTGGACGTCACCTACCTGCGGGCGCCGCGCTCGCGGGCCGAGGCGGTGGCCGCCCTGGACGCCGCGCTCGCCGGGGCGCCCGAGGGCCCGAAGCTGCTCTGCGTCACCGGCGCCTCCAACGTGACCGGCGAGCTGTGGCCGGTCGCCGAGCTGACCGGGACGGCGCACCGGCACGGCGCGCGGGTGGTGCTGGACGCCGCCCAGCTGGCCCCGCACCACCGGGTCTCGGTGCGCGAGCTCGGCGTCGACTGGATCGCCTTCTCCGGCCACAAGCTCTACGCGCCGTTCGGCGCCGGGGTGCTGGCCGGCCGGGCGGACTGGCTGGACGCGGCCGATCCGTACCTGGCCGGCGGCGGGGCGACCCGGACGGTGGCCCGGGAGGCCGACGGCTCGGTGGCCGTGCAGTGGCAGACCGGCCCGGCCCGGCACGAGGCCGGCTCGCCGAACGTCATCGGCGCCTACGCGATCGCCTCGGCCTGCCGGGCGCTGCGGGAGGCCGGCTTCGACGCGCTGGAGGCGCGCGAGCGGCAGCTGGTCGAGCGGCTGACCGCGGGGCTCGCGGAGATCCCGGAGGTCAAGGTGCTCAACCTGTTCGGGGAGGGCTCGGCCCGGGTCGGCGTGCTGTCCTTCGTCGTCCGGGGCTGGAACAGCTCGCACTTCTCGGCCGCGCTGTCCGCCGAGTACGGCATCGGGGTGCGCGACGGCCTGTTCTGTGCCCACCCGCTGGTGCGGACCCTGCTCGGGGACGAGGACGTCGCCCCCTCCGAGTGCGGCGCCCCGGAGCCCTCGCTGCCGGGCGAGCGCAGCCTGAACGCGATCCGGGTGAGCTTCGGCGCCGGGACGCCGGACGAGCACGTCGACCGCTTCCTGACCGCCGTCCGCGAGCTGGTCACGGACGGCGCGGCGTGGAACTACCGCAACGAGGGCGGCCGTTGCGTCGCGGACAGCCGCCGCGAGGGCTGAGCCGTCACGTCCCGCTGCTCGTCGTCACTCGTCCAGGCCGAGGGCGAAGGCGGCTTCCAGGTCGTGCTGGGAGTAGGTGCGGAAGGCGATCTGGGTCTCGGTGTGGGCCACGCCCGGGACCTTGTTGAGCCGGCCCGGGATGACCTCGGCCAGGTCGTCGTGACGGCGCACCCGGACCATCGCCACCAGGTCGTAGCCGCCGGTCACCGAGTACACCTCGCTGACGCCCTCGATGGCGGCGATGGCTTCGGCGATCTCCGGGATGCGGTCGACACTGGTCTTGATCAGGACGATGGCGGTGATCACTGTTCGGGCTCCTTCGTGGGGTGCCGCCAGCGTATCGGGCGTCAGCCGGGTCGTCTCGGGGTGTGGCGGACCACGGTGCAGGCGTACAGGAAACCGGCCGAGAAGCCGATCACGTGGACCAGGTAGGCCACCCCCGGGCCCGCCGCGTGCACCGACCACCACTGCAGGGCGAACCAGAGGCCCAGCACCAGCCAGGCCGGGAAGCGCAGCGGCAGGAAGAACAGCAGCGGGACGAGCGTGGTCACCCGGGCGCGCGGATGGAAGCGCAGGTAGGCGCCCAGGACGCCGGAGATCGCGCCGGAGGCTCCGATGAGCACCCGGGTGGAATCCGGCGAGTGCGCCTCGGCGAGCGCGAAGCCGTACGCGGCCAGGCTGCCGGCGGCCAGGTAGAAGAGGGCGTACCGGGTCCGGCCCACGCGCCGTTCCACGGTGGGGCCGAAGACGTGGAGGAAGAGCAGGTTGCCCAGCAGGTGCAGCCAGCCGGCGTGCAGGAAGAGGCCGGTGAGGGCGGACAGCGCCGGGTGCTTGCCCGGTGTCGGGGCGGCCGGGCAGCCGGGGACCGGGTCCGGGGCCTCGGCCAGCTGTCCGGCGGTCAGCGGCCGCCCGGTCAGCAGTTCGGCGGGGACGGCGCCCCAGCGCTGCTCGTACCGCTGCTCCGCGCAGACCCGGGCCTGGCCGGTGCCGTACAGCGGATTGAGCCCGGCGGCCGGGCCGAGCAGGAAGACCAGGGTGTTGACCGCGATCAGGCCGTAGGTGACCGCCGGGGCGGGCGCCTGCGGCCGGCCGCCCCGCTCGGCGGTGTGGTCGGGGGCCGCGAGCGCCATGCGGCCAAGCATCCCTCGGGGCGCCGCAGGTGACACGGCGGTTTACGGCAGGTGGACTAGCCTCGCGATTCCGCTGACCGGTGGTCCTGATGGTTGCCCCAGGCAATAGGCTTGGGGCGGGCATTCCCGCCTCCCGCCGCCGATGCCGGGGCTCCGGGGGGAGCGCCTAGCCCACCCAGGGACCACCCGAGAGGACCCCCGATGACCGTCCCCGCCCTGACTGCCGAGACGCGCTGGCGCTGCACCCTGTGCGGCAACCTCACCCGGTTCGACGTGACCCGCACCGCGCGGGTGACCGAGTTCCTGCACTTCGACCTGGCCGGCGACTCCAAGGTCGAGGAGACCGAGGTCCTGAGCGAGACCGTCGAGTCGGTCCGGTGCCGCTGGTGCAACGCCGTGGACCAGGTCGAGCTGGTGGCCCGGCCGGGTGCCGAGGACCCGGAGGCCCCTGCCGAGCAGGGCTGATCCCGGGACGGGTGGCGGGCGGTGCGCGGCGCGCCCGTCCGCCGCACGGGACAATACAGAACAGACAAGACGCACGGAGCGTGACGACAGGGGGCGGTCGCGGCCGTACCCCGCCGGAACAGGATCGGAGCCGAGGACGTGGTGGACGCAGCGAAGGAGCCCGGCGAAGCGCAGGGACTTCCGCCCGCTGCGCAGGCGCAGGCGTCGGACCCGGGGGCGGGCCCGACGGAGAGCGCCGCGTCCGGAGCGGTCGGGCCCGCGGGTGGCGGGGGTTCCGAGCCCTCCGAGGGCTCCGAGGGCTCCGAGGGGGTCTCGGCGGAGCGCGCCGTGGAGAAGCTGGACCGGCCGCTGCCCGAGGGCGTGCGCCGGCGGGTGGTCGGGCTGGCCTCGGACGCGCTGGGCGGACTGCCGCCGGGAGAGCTCCCGCAGAGCCTGCGTCAGTACGTGAAGTTCACCCCCGCGCGGCGGGCCAAGTACGCGGCCACCGCGCTGGCGGCCGCGCTGGAGGCGGAGCCGGCCTTCCGGGTGCGGATAGCGGAGCGGCTGCGGCTGGGGCAGCCGGACCTGGTGCGGGCCCTGGAGTCCGGCAGTGTCCCGGGGGCCGCCGATCCGATGGACGTCGCGGCCGCCGCCTACCTGGTGCGCTCGGCGGGCTGGAGCCGGCTGGTCGCCGAGGCGGGCGAGGAGGCCGAGCGGGCCGGCGCCGAGGACGCGGCCGCGGAGGCGGCCCGGCTGGTGGAGAAGCTGCAGGCCGAACTGGCCGAGGTGCGGGCCGCCGCGCGGGCGGACCTGGAGCGGCAGCGCGCGGAGTTCGAGGGCGTCCGGCGGGAGGCCGAGTCGCTGCGCAAGAAGGTGCGTTCGCTGGAGAGCGACACCCGCCGGGCGCAGGCCGAGACGCGCCGGGTGGCCGGCGAGCTGGAGGCCGCGAAGGCCCAGGGCGCGGCCGAGCGCTCCGCGGCCGAGACCGAGGCGCGGCGGCTCCGGCACCGGGTCTCCGAGCTGGAGAACGCCGCCGAGCAGGGCCGCCGGTCGGCCCGCGAGGGGCGCAGCGTCGAGGACATGCGGCTGCGGCTGCTGCTGGACACCGTGCTGCAGTCGGCCCAGGGGCTGCAGCGGGAGCTGGCGCTGCCGGTGTCCCAGATCCGCCCGGCGGACCTGGTGGAGGCGGTGGTGCCGGGGGCGGCCTCGCCGCACGACGTGGCGCGGCGCGGGCTGGCCGAGGACGACCCGGCGCTGCTGGACCAGCTGCTGGCGATCCCGCAGGTGCACCTGGTGGTGGACGGCTACAACGTGACCAAGACCGGTTATCCGACGCTGCCGCTGGAGCAGCAGCGGATCCGGCTGCTGGGCGGGCTGGCGATGCTGGCCCAGCGCACACAGGCGGAGGTCACCTGTGTGTTCGACGGGCAGGACCTCGACGTGCCGGTGATCATGGCGCCGCCGCGCGGGGTGCGGGTGCGGTTCAGCCGGACCGGGGAGACCGCTGACGAGCTGATCCGCCGTCTGGTGCGGGCCGAGCCGCAGGGGCGTCCGGTGGTGGTGGTCTCCGCCGACCGGGAGGTCGCCGAGGGCGTGCGGAAGGCGGGCGCGCGCCCGGTGGCTTCGGTGCTGCTGCTCAACCGGCTGGCCCGGCCCTGAGCGTCTCCGGGCGGAATGACGCCTGGTCAGCACCAGGTGTGCGGTCGTGTGCGCTTCCGGTGAAGTCAGTGTGGGAAACAGAGTTCACGCCTTCGGGGGAGTGGCAAAACGGGTAGATCTTCACTAGGGTCTGGCGTCAAACCTATTTTCCGGAATCTCATCCAATCGGGTGAGTCCGATGGAAGAAGGAGCCGGTCCTTGGCCTCCCACCGCCGTCCCAAGCAGCCGAGCCGCGCGCGGATCTCCGTGCTCACCGCTGCCGCTGCGACCGCGGTCGCCCTCTCCGCCCAGGTGGCCGCGCACGCCGCGCCGCAGCCGAACAAAACGGACGTCAAGGCGCAGATCGACCAGCTCCAGGAGGAGCAGGAGCAGGCGGCGGAGAAGTACAACGGCGCCAAGGAGCGGGCCGACCAGCTGCGCAAGCAGGCCGACCAGCTGCAGGACCAGGTGGCCCGCGGCCAGGAGCAGATGGCTCAGCTGCAGAGCGGTCTGGCCGAGGTGGCGGGCGAGCAGTACCGGACCAACGGCATCGACCCGTCCGTCCAGCTGATGCTCTCCTCCGACCCGTCCGGCTACCTGGACAAGGCCTCCACCGTCCAGCAGGCCAGCACCACCCAGGCCGAGGCGCTCAAGGGCCTGCTGGACCAGCAGCGCCGGCTGGACCAGGAGAAGGCCGAGGCGGCCGCCGTGCTGGCCTCGCTGGACACCACCACCAAGGACCTCAACCAGGCCAAGGCGGACGTCAACACCAAGCTGAAGGCGGCCCAGGACCTGCTGAACTCGCTCAGCGCGGCCGAGCGCAACGCGCTGAAGGCCCAGCAGGCGCAGGACGACCGCGCCTCGCGCGGCAGCGACCGGGTCGACCTGAGCAGTCTGCCGCCGGCCAGCGGCTACGCGGCCGTGGCCGTGGCCAAGGCGATGAGCAAGCAGGGGTCGCCGTACGTGTGGGGTGCCACCGGGCCGACCACCTTCGACTGCTCGGGCCTGATGGTCTGGGCGTACGGCCAGGCCGGCGTCTCGCTGCCGCGCACCTCGCAGGAGCAGGGCCACTACGGCACCCGGGTGCCCTCGATGGACCAGGCCCTGCCCGGCGACCTGGTCATCTACGGCGGCGACATGCACCACGTCGGGATGTACATCGGCAACGGCATGGTGGTCCACGCGCCGCACACCGGTGACGTGGTGAAGGTGATGAAGGCCGACGCGATGCCCATCAACACGATCCGCCGGGTCTGACGCCCCGACACGCCGACGGGCCGCTGTCCGGGGCCTGTGATCCGCGCCACCCTCCGACGGGGGTGGCGTTCGGGTTTTCGAGCGTTTCGCGACCATTGGGTGAGACCTGATCAGCCTTGCGTGCGGCGGCGGTCACCATCGGTCATTTTCACAAAAGAACTTGGGTAATCTTCCGTCTTTTTTCTGACAAGGATTTGAACCGATCACGGTTCAGTTACTAGGGTCGTGCCCCGAACCACCGCACTGTCGATCACCCAGCAAGGGTGGCGGCGGTGGTTACCGCCGAGTTCGCGAGGCAGCGGGGCAGGTCGAAGCGACTGCCGACAGGGGAGCCCAGTGGTCGGGGGCGCTGCGGAGCGGAGCCGGGGAACCACGTTCCTCCGGGGTGAATCGGCGCCAGGTCGGCCGGTGGAACGGCCGTGAGGCGTCGTAGGGCATGCTTCCGGCCCGAACCCGTCAGCTCACCCGGTAGGCGGACGTAGGAAGAAGGAGTCCGCCTTCGTGGCGTCCCATCGTCGTCCCAAGCCCGCGAGTCGCGCCCGTGTCTCGATCCTGACCGGCGTCGCCGCGGCAGCCGTCGCCCTCTCCGCGCAGTCCGGCGCCCACGCCGACCCGCAGCCGACCAAGGACCAGGTCAAGGAGCAGGTCGACCAGCTCAACGAGCAGGCCGAGGTGGCGACCGAGCAGTACAACGCCGCCCAGGAGAAGCAGCAGGCGCTGGAGAAGCAGGTCGCCGGCCTGCAGGACCAGGTGGCCCGTCAGCAGGCCCAGGTGACCGACCTGCAGGGCGGCCTCGCCGAGATCGCCGGGGAGCAGTACCGCAACGGCGGGATATCCCCGACCGTCCAGCTGATGTTCTCGTCCAGCCCGGACAACTTCCTCAACCAGGCCGGTGCGCTGAACCAGGCCGGTGACACCCAGAAGAACCAGCTGAAGCAGCTCCAGGAGCAGCAGCGCAAGCTCGACCAGGACCGCACCGAGGCCCAGGGCAAGCTCGCCGAGCTGGAGTCCACCACCCAGCAGCTGAAGGCCTCCAAGGAGGAGGTCCAGAACAAGCTGAAGGCCGCCCAGGACCTGCTCAACACCCTGACCGAGCAGGAGCGCCAGGCGCTGCGCGCGGCCGAGGAGAAGGCCGCCGCCGACGCCAAGGCCCAGGCCGACGCCGTGAAGGCGCAGCAGCAGGCCGCCGACCGCGCCTCGCGCGACAACGGCCGCACCGACCTCTCCACGCCGACGTCCACGCCGGTCGCCAAGCCGCCGGCGCCGGGCAGCTCGCGCGGTGCCGCCGCGCTGTCCGCCGCCGCGTCCAAGATCGGCAGCCCGTACGTGTGGGGCGCCACCGGCCCGAGCTCCTTCGACTGCTCCGGCCTGATGGTCTGGGCGTTCAACCAGGTCGGCGTCTCGCTGCCGCGCACCTCGCAGGAGCAGGCCCACGCCGGCACCCGGATCGGCACCGACCTGTCCCAGGCCCAGCCCGGCGACCTGCTGATCTTCTATGGGGACGCCCACCACGTCGGCATCTACGCGGGCGGCGGCCAGGTGCTGCACGCACCCAAGCCGGGCGCGTCGGTCCGCTACGAGGCCGTCACCAACATGCCGCTGTCCGGCATCGTGCGGGTCTGACCCCCGCTCCGCGCCACCAGGCCCGGTCTTCCGTCACGGAAGGCCGGGCCTGCGGCTTTGTCGGCTGCTCGGGCTGATGTCCGATTACGGGTCAAATATTCGGGTCCGGAGGGGTTTGGACTCGCTTGCCCGGACTCGCTAACGTCTGCCACCGGACTCCCGCTGAGGACCGCCCGCAGTGGTGCGGCGGCGGGACCGCGCCGCAGGATTGGAGCCGCTGCCGCCATGCCCGTGCACCGCCGTTCCCAACTGCTCGCCCGTGCGCTGGTCCTGACGGCGGCCGCCACCACCGCGCTGGGCGTGGCGACCAGCGGCAGCGCCCAGGCCGCCCCCGGCAGCCCGGACCCGGCGGACCGCAAGGACGTCAAGGCGCAGGTCGAGCAGCTCTACGACGAGGCCGAGCAGGCGTCGGAGAAGTACAACGCGGCCCAGGAGGCCCAGCGGCGGCTCCAGGGCGAGACCACGATCCTGCAGGGCGAGATCGCCGTCGCCCAGGACCAGCTCAACGAGCTGCGCGGCGACCTGGCGACCGTGGCCGGGGCCGAGTACCGCGGCGGGGGGATGAACCAGACCGCCCAGCTGATGCTGTCCCCCGACCCGGAGGGCTACCTCGCCCGCGCCCGGACGATGGGCCAGGCCTCGGAGCGGCAGCAGGAGACGCTGCACGAGCTGGTCACCCGCCAGCGCCGGCTCGACCAGCGGCGCAGCGAGGCGACCGCCAAGCTCGCCGAGCTGGACGAGGCCCGCCGCTCGCTCGCCGACAGCAAGCAGCAGATCCAGCAGCGGCTGGCCGCGGCGCAGAAGCTGCTCAACGGCCTGGGCAGCGCCGAGCGGGCCCGGATGGCCGCCCAGGACGCCCGGGACGCCGAGCAGCGCGCCACCCGCGGCCTCGACCGGCTGGACCTCGGCACCACCCCGCCCGCCTCCGAGCGCGGGGCGGCCGCGCTGGCCGCCGCGGTCCGCATGATCGGCTCCCCGTACGTCTACGGCTCCACCGGGCCCCGTACGTTCGACTGCTCCGGTCTGATGTACTACAGCTGGCGGCAGGCCGGAGTGACCCTGCCGCGCACCTCGCAGGCCCAGGCGTACGCCGGCCAGCGGGTCAACCTCTCCGAAGCGCGACCGGGAGACCTGGTGATCTTCTACCGGGACATGCACCACGTCGGCATGTACGCCGGCGGCGGTGTGATCGTGCACGCCCCCTACCCGGGCGCCAAGGTGCGCTACGAGAGCGTCAACGCCATGCCGGTCTCGGGGGTGGTCCGGCTCTGAGCGCGTCGCCGTCCGGCACCGCCGGACCCGACCCCGTGCCCATACCCCGCCGCGGGCTGTCCCGGCGGGGTGCGCTGCTGCTCGCCGCCGGGGGGCTGGCCCAGCTGTCGCTGCCGCCGCTCGCCCCGGCGGCGGCACCGGCCCGACGGGAGGCCGACCGGCGGGCGGAGGTGGCGGCGGTGCTCGCGGAGCGGGCGCGCTCGCTGCCCGCCCGGTCGGGGCTGCCGGTGGCCTCGGCGGCGTACCGCAACCTGGTGCTCGCCGCGGGCGGCGGCCCGGACCGGCTGACCGCCGCGGCCGACCTGGCGGTGCGGATCGCCGGGTACGACGACGACCCCGTGGTGTACCCGCGCCGGATCGAGCTGGCCCGGGCCCAGGACGGCTGGCGGGTCGAGCGCGAGGAGAGCGCGAGCGGGCCGCCGGCGCTGTGGGACTTCGGGCCCGCGCGGTCGGAGGCGGGCGAGCGCTGCCTGGTGCTCGGCTCGGCCGACGGCCCCGACCCGGCCGGGCTGGTCGCGGTCGGGGACCGGGCGGTGCCCGCGGTCGAGGAGGTCTGGGGTGACGCCTGGGCCGGCCGGCTGCTGCTCGAACTGCCCGCCACCGAGGAGCAGTTCGCCCGGCTGCTGGAGGGCGACCCGGCCGACTGGGCGGGTATGGCGGCGGTCACCGTGGCGGCCCCCGGAGCGCCCCGGCACACCCCGGCGGACCGGGTGCTGGTCAACCCCGAGGCGTACGGGCGGCTCAGCGGCTTCGGTCGGCAGGTGGTCGTCACGCACGAGGCCACCCATGTCGCGACCAGGTCCGACACCCGGTCCTGGACGCCGCTGTGGCTCTCCGAGGGCGTCGCCGACTGGACCGCCTACCGCGACTCCGGCCGCGGCCCGCAGCAGATCGCCCCCGAGCTGGCCCGGGACGTGGCCGCCGGGCGGCTGCCCGCCGACCTGCCGGAGGACGGGGCCTTCGCCGCCGGTGCCACCGGCATCGCCCAGGCCTACGAGCAGTCCTGGCTGGCCTGCGAGCTGATCGCCCGCCGCTACGGCCCGCAGCGGCTGGTCGCCTTCTACCGGGCGGTCGGCGCGGCCGACGGGTCGGGCGAGGACCGCGAGCGCCGTACGGACCGGCTGCTGCGGGTGGAACTGGGCGTCGGTCTGGTCGAGTTCACCCGGCTGTGGCTGGCCGAGGTGGCGGCGCTGAAGGACTGACGCCCCCTGACGCCCCCGGAGGACCCGTGACGCCCCCTGACGCCCCAGGACCCCGGAGGACCCGTGACGCCCCCGGACGCCCCCGGGAGACCGGCTCAGCGCCGCTGCTCGGCCGGGGCGCCGGGGCGGTCGATGCCGTCCAGCAGGTCCTGCTCGTACGCGATGCCCGGACGCACCGGGTAGCCGGAGGCCGGCAGCGCGGCGGGCTCGCGGTCCAGCACCACGGTCGCCGGCAGCGGCGCCTCGCCGCGGGTGGAGCGCCAGAGCCGGAGGCAGGAGAGCACGGTGGCGGCCACCAGCAGCAGGTTGCGCGCCGCCAGGACGGCGATCGCGCCCGGGTCGCTGGCCAGGACCTGGGTGAACATGGTCGGGAACTCGACCAGCGTCAGCGGGCAGGCGAGCAGGATCAGCAGGGCCACCGGCCGCTGGCTGCTGCCGCGCACGGTCAGGCAGACCGCCGCGACGCCGACCAGCCACACCAGGTACTGCGGGCTGATCACCCGGCTGGTCACCACGAAGACCAGCAGCGCGCAGAGCGCCGCGTCGTACATGGTGGCCGCGTTGCGGCGCTTGGAGGTGAAGCGCCACAGCAGCAGCCAGAGGAAGCCCAGCACGGTGCCGGCCATCATCACCTTGCTGACCACCGGGACCCACGGCCCGAGCATCTCGGGGGAGCCGTAGTTCATGGTGACCTTGCCGTCCCAGCCGCCGGCGATCCGGGCGAGGTGCAGCGGCAGCGCGCCGACCGACTCGACCTCGATGCCGCGCTCCTTCTGGAAGGCGAGGAAGTCGAAGGCGCCGTTCATGCCCGCCGCGAGCAGGAAGCCGATCGAGACCGCGGTGGCCCCCGCGAGCGTCCAGGAACGGCGGGTACGGCGGCCGGAGGGGGTGCCGATCAGGCCGAGCAGCGGCCAGACCTTGACGATGCCGCCCAGGCCCAGCAGCAGCCCGCCGACGGCCGGGCGGCGGATCAGCGCCAGCAGCCCGGCCAGGGCGACCGCGGTGACGATGACGTCGAAGCGGTTGTAGATCATCGGGCCGAGCAGCGGGACCCCCACCACCCACATCCAGGCGCCGGTCAGCGCCCGGCCCCGGCGCAGGCCGGTGCGGACCAGCAGCGCGGCCGCGGCGGCGTCGGCGATCCCGCAGATCACCCAGAACGAGACCAGGTACGACCAGGGCAGCAGGCCCGGCAGCAGGATCACCAGGGCGGCGCCCGGCGGGTACTGCCAGGTCACGTCGTCGAACGGGAAGGTGCCGGTCTGCAGCACCCCGTACCAGGCGTGGTAGATCATCCACACGTCGGCGGTGACGTCCCCGCCGGGCGACTTCAGCACGCCGGTGACCAGCAGCACCAGCAGGGTGCGGGTGGCCACCCAGGTCGCGCCGAGAGCGGCGAGCGCCCCGAGCGGGCGGCCGAGACGGCCGCGCGAAGAACCGGGCTCGGTGGCCGGGGCCAATTCCACTGCGCTCCCTCGTTCGTCTCGGACGTCCCCACCGGAGGCGTCGTACCGACGGACGCCCGGGCCGCGTTCTGGTGCAGCGGCCTAGGTACTAGGACTGACCCGGGGGTCAAACGGTTGCCGTGCACGGTTCCGTTCCCGGCGGGTCATGGTGTTGACCTATCGTACGGATCACCCAGCGGTACACCGCGCACCCCCCGACCGAGCGAGCCGTGGCCTGATGCACCGAACCTTGATCGTCACCAATGACTTCCCGCCCCGTCCGGGGGGCATCCAGGCCTTCGTCCACAACATGGCCGTCCGTCAGCCCGCAGGGAGTGTCGTGGTGTACGCCTCGACCTGGCGGGACGGCAGCGAGGTGCGGCGCTTCGACGCCGAGCAGCCGTTCCCGGTGATCCGGGACCGCACGAAGGTGATGGTTCCCACACCCCGGGTGACCCGGCGGGCCGCCGACATCCTGCGCGCCGAGAAGTGCGACTCGGTCTGGTTCGGCGCCGCCGCCCCGCTCGGCCTGATGGCGCCCGCGCTGCGCCGGGCCGGGGCCGGGCGGCTGCTCGGCATGACCCACGGGCACGAGGCCGCCTGGGCCCAGCTGCCGGTCTCCCGGCAACTGCTGCGCCGGATCGGCGCGGGCACCGACGTGCTGACCTACCTGGGCGAGTACACCCGCTCCCGGATCGCCGCCGCGGTCGGGCCGCGGGCCGCGGACCGGATGGTGCAGCTGCCGCCGGGGGTGGACGAGACGGCCTTCCACCCGGACTCCGGGGGAGCCGAGGTCCGCCGCCGACTCGGGCTGGCGGACCGCCCGGTGGTGGTCTGCGTCTCCCGGCTGGTGCCGCGCAAGGGCCAGGACACCCTGATCGAGGCGATGCCGCAGATCCTCGCCGACGTGCCGGACGCCGTGCTGCTGATCGTCGGCGGCGGCCCGTACCGGGCGGATCTGGAGAAGCGGGCGGACGCCAAGGGCGTCCGGGACTCGGTGCGGTTCACCGGCTCGGTGCCGTGGGAGGAACTGCCCGCCCACTACGGCGCCGGGGACGTCTTCGCGATGCCCTGCCGGACCAGGCGCGGGGGGCTGGACGTCGAGGGCCTGGGGATCGTCTACCTGGAGGCCTCGGCGACCGGCCTGCCCGTGGTCGCGGGGGACTCCGGGGGCGCGCCGGACGCGGTGCTGGAGGGCGAGACCGGGTACGTGGTGCCCGGCGGCTCGGCCCCGGCGACGGCCGAGCGGATCGTCCGGCTGCTGCGGGACGAGGAGCTGCGGCGGCGGATGGGTGAGGCCGGTCGGCGGTGGGTGGAGCGCTCCTGGCGCTGGGACCTGCTGGCCGGGCGGCTCACCTCGCTGCTGGCGGGCTGAGGGCCGCGGGCCCGGCCCGCGACCCGACGACGGGCCCCGCCTCCTTCCCGGGGAGGCGGGGCCCGTCGTCGTCCGCGGCCACCGCGCGGCGCGGGTCACTTCTGGTAGAGGGCCTCGATGTCGGCGGCGAAGTCCTTCAACACCACGTTGCGCTTGAGCTTCAGCGAGGGCGTCAGGTGGCCGCTCTCCTCGGAGAACTCGGTGTCCAGCAGGCGGAACTTCTTGACCGCCTCGGCGTGCGAGACGGCCGCGTTGCCGTCGTCCACGGCGGACTGCAGGGCGGCCAGCAGGTCCGGGTCCCCGGCGAGGTCGGCGACGGTGGCGTCGGCGGGCTTGCCGTTGAGCTCCTTCCACTTCGGGAAGAAGTCCGGGTCGACGGTGAGCAGGCAGGCGATGAAGGGCTTGCGGTCGCCGACCACCATGACCTCGCCGACCAGGGCGTGGGCCCGGATCCGGTCCTCGATCACGGCCGGGGCGACGTTCTTGCCGCCGGCCGTGACGATGATCTCCTTCTTGCGGCCGGTGATGGTCAGGTAGCCCTCGGAGTCCAGCGAGCCGAGGTCGCCGGTGGCGATCCAGCCGTCCTTGAGGGTGTCGGCGGTGGCCTGCGGGTTGTTCCAGTAGCCGGTGAAGACGTGCGGGCCCTTGAAGAAGACCTCGCCGTCCTCGGCGATCCGGACCGAGGCCCCCGGCACCGGCTGGCCGACCGTACCGATCTTCGGCTTGTCCCACGGGTTGAAGGCGGTGGCCGCGCAGGTCTCCGTCAGGCCGTAGCCCTCCAGGACGGTGAAGCCGATGCCCCGGTAGAAGTGGCCCAGGCGCTCGCCGAGCGGGGCGCCGCCGGAGATGGCGTGGGTGGCCCGGCCGCCCAGGGCCGCGCGCAGCTTGCTGTAGACCAGCTTGTCGAAGACCGCGTGCTTGAGCCGCAGGACCAGGCCCGCGCCGCCGGCGTCCAGCGCCCGGCTGTAGGCGATCGCGGTCTCGGCGGCCTTGTCGAAGATCTTGCCCTTGCCGTCCGCCTGGGCCTTGGCGCGGGCGGTGTTGTAGACCTTCTCGAAGACTCTGGGCACGCCCAGGATCAGGGTCGGCTTGAAGGCCGCCAGCTCGGCGGTGACGTCCCGGATGTCGGAGACGTGGCCGAGCTTGATCGGGGCCATCGCGGGGGCGATCTCGGCGATCCGGGCGAGCACGTGGGCCAGCGGCAGGAAGAGCAGGACGGAGCTCTCGCCGGTGCGGAACAGCGGGGCCAGGCGCTCCACCACGTTGCCGCACTCGGCGAGGAAGTTGCCGTGCGTCAGCTGACAGCCCTTCGGGCGGCCGGTGGTGCCCGAGGTGTAGACGATGGTGGCGATCGAGTCGGAACCGGCCGTGCCGCGGTACTCGGCGACGGTCTCGTCCGGGACCCCGCGGCCGGCCTCGGCCAGCGCGGCGATCGCGCCCCGCTCGATCTGCCAGGTGTGCTTCAGCTCCGACAGGCGGCCGCGGACCTCCTCGACCACCGCGGCGTGCTGGTCGGTCTCGGTGAGCACGGCGACCGCGCCGGAGTCACCGAGGATCCACTCGACCTGCTCCGGGGAGGAGGTCTCGTACACCGGCACGGTGACGGCGCCGGCCGACCAGATCGCGAAGTCCAGCAGCGTCCACTCGTAGCGGGTCCGGGACATGATGCCCACGCGGTCCCCGGGGCGGATGCCGGCGGCGATCAGGCCCTTGGCCGCGGCGTGCACCTCGACCAGGAACTGGGCGGCGGTCAACTCCTGCCACTGGCCGTCCACCTTGCGGCTGAGCACCGCGACGTCCGGGTGCCGCTCGGCGTTCTGGTGCACGAGGTCGGAGAGGTTACCGCCGCTCGGTACCTGGTAGAGGGCCGGAAGGCTGAAGTCGAGCAAGACTGCTCCTCGTTCGCGACGCTGCGGGACGGCAGGACGTTACTGCCCGGTAGGCAGCTTCGACCAGGGGGGTCGGCCCCGGTGTTCGAAGTGTCACACCCGGCCGGGTCCGACCAGGCCGTGACCGGGTCGTTCGAATGGCACCCTACGACAGCCCCCGGTGACCGGTCGGTAGCCTGCCCCGCCGACCCGGGCGGGAGTCCCGCGGACGCCCGCCGGGCACGGCCCGCGCCGCAGACCCGATCGCCGGTCGCGATAGCCTGCTCCGGGCGGACCGGGCCGAGCGCGCCCCGCCCGGACCGGCAGGCAGAGTGACGACGCGAAGGGCCATTCCATGGCGGAGCACACCAGGTCGAGCATCACCATCGACGCGACCCCGGCCACGGTCATGTCCGTGATCGCCGACTTCGCCGCGTACCCGGCCTGGACCGGCGAGGTCAAGGAGATCGAGGTCCTGGAGGCCGGCGAGGACGGCCGTGCCGCCCAGGTCCGGCTGCTGCTCGACGCCGGCGCCATCCGCGACGAGCACGTCCTCGCCTACACCTGGGACGGCGACCGCGAGGTCTCCTGGACGCTCGTGCGCAGCCAGATGCTCCGCTCGCTGGACGGCTCGTACACCCTCGCACCGCTGGCCGGGAACCGCACCGAGGTGACCTACCAGCTCGCCGTGGACGTCAAGATCCCGATGCTCGGCATGATCAAGCGCAAGGCCGAGAAGGTCATCATCGACCGGGCCCTGGCCGGGCTGAAGAAGCGCGTCGAGGAAACCTCCGGCACGATGCCCTCCGAGGGCTGACAGCGCGGAACGGGGGCCCGACGGCATGACGGCGACACGCACCATCCTGGTCAGCGGCGACGCGGGCGCGCCCGCGGTGGCCGCCGCCACCGCCCTGCACGCCGCCCGGCGCGGCCACCGCACCTGGCTGCTGGCCGCCGACGACCCGCACCGCGCGCTGGACTCCGTCCTCGGCACCCGGCTGGAGCCCGAACCGCTCCGCTACGCGCCGGGCCTGACCGTCTCCCGGATCGACGAGCAGGCCGCCTTCCGCTACGCCGTCGGCGAGCTCACCGGCCGGCTCAAGCCCGCCCTCGACCTGCTCGGCGCCGAACCGCTCGACCCCGAGGAGCTCACCGCCCTCCCCGGCATCGCCCGGCTCGCCCTGCTGCGCGCCCTGCCCGCAGCCGACCAGGACGTCCTGGTCGTGCTGGCCCCGCCGCCCGCCGAACTGATCGCCACCCTCGCCCTGCCCGAGCAGCTGACCCGCTACCTGGACCGGCTCGTCCCCGAGCAGCGGCAGGCCGCCCGGGCGCTGCGACCGCTGCTGGCCGGACTGGCCGGGGTCCCGATGCCCGCGGACTGGCTGTACGAGGGGCGCGGCAAGGCGGCCGCGGCGCTCGCCGAGTCCCGGGCCGCGATCACCGACCCCGGCACCAGCGTCCGACTCGTCGTCCCGGCCGACGGTCACCCGTACGAGGGGCTGCGCCGGATCCGCGCCGGGCTCGCGCTGTTCGGGCACCGGCCGGACGCCGTGGTCGTGCACGGCGCGCTGCCCGAGGCCGCCTCCTCCTCGCCCGACCCCTGGCTGGCCGCGCTGGCCCGCCGCCGGCGGGAGGAGCTGGCCGGGCTCGCCGCCGAGACCGACGCCCCCGTCCTGGTCACCGGCCCCGCCGACGCCACCCTGGAGGCCGTCGCCGACCACCTCTACGGGGACGGCCCCGGGCCCGAGCGGCTCGACCCCGTGCCGTGGACGGTCGAGGACCGGCTCGCCGCGGACGGCCTGCTGGTCTGGCACCTCGACCTGCCCGGCGCCGACCGGGCCGAACTGGACCTCGTCCGCCGGGGCGACGACCTGGTGGTCGGCCTCGGCACCCACCGCCGGGTGCTCCCGCTGCCCTCCGCGCTGCGCCGCTGCACGGTGGCCGGGGCGGGACTGCAGGCCGGCGTGCTCTCGGTGCGGTTCGCACCCGACCCCGCGCTCTGGCCGCAGGGCTGACGGGCCGGTCGGCCGGGCCGCTCGGCGTTCGGGCCGTCCGCCCTTTCCGGCGCTTTCCGGACTGCCCGGGCGGTACGGGCGGTCGGGTAGCGTCGGGGCGGAGGGCCGCGGGGTGCGGCCACGGTTGAGGAGGCGCCCGCGATGACCAGCACCGACGACCGCACCGAGCCCGCCGGGGACCGCGCGGGGGCTCAGGATCACCCGTTCGGGCCGGAGCTCGGCCCGCTGGTGGACGAGGTGCGCCGGTTCGCCACCGCGCTCGGCGAGAAGGCCCAGGAGACCAGCGCCACCACCCTGATCACCCTGTCCGGCCTGGCCGACCGCCTGCGCACCCAGCAGCCGGAGGTCTACTCCCACCTCGCCGCCGCCGGCTCCGGGATCGCCGCCGCGGGTGCCGAGCTGCTGGCCGCCTACCGCGCGGCGGTGGCCGGGCACGAGAGCCGCTGGACCGCCGGGTCCGGTGCGGCCGCCGAGAAGATCGACCTGGACGGGCCTGACGCGCCGTCCGCCAAGCAATGAAACCGTAACTTTCGGAGGGTGATCGCGTTGCTCTCGTACGTCACGAAGAAGGAGATTAGATACGACTTTTGAAGGATTGCGGCTCAGTTGTCCCAGGATTGTCTTCGGATAATGTATGCGAGGCTGTGTACGGGGGCAGGGTTGGGCGGTACCGTTCCGTCCAGCGGGAACGAGTGAATAGCTGAGGGACACATGGCTCTGACCATCGGCGTCGATGTCGGCGGGACCAAGATCGCGGCAGGCGTGGTCGACGAGGCGGGCGCGATCCTGGCCCGGACCAGGGTGCCCACCCCGGCCGACCCGCAGTGGGCGGTCGACGCCATCGCGCAGGCCGTGCGCGAGCTCAAGGAGCAGCACCCCGGCGTCACCGCGGTCGGCGTCGGCGCCCCCGGCTTCGTCGACAGCAACCGCTCCACGGTGATCTTCGCGCCCAACATCGACTGGGAGAACGAGCCGCTGCGCGGCCGGATCGAAGAGCTCACCGGTCTGTCCGCGGTGGTCGAGAACGACGCCAACTGCGCGGCCTGGGCCGAGTTCCGCTTCGGCGCGGCCGCCGACCACCAGGACATGGTGCTGATCACCGTCGGCACCGGCATCGGCGGCGGCATCGTCCTGGACGGCCGGCTGCACCGCGGCCGCTTCGGCGTGGCCGGCGAGATCGGCCACCTCAACATGGTCCCGGACGGCCTGCCGTGCGGCTGCGGCGGCAAGGGCTGCTGGGAGCAGTACGGCTCCGGACGGGCGCTGCGCCGCTACGGCCGGGAGAAGGCGGCGGCCGAGCCGGTGCGCGGCCGCCGGATGCTGGAGCTCAACGACGGCGTGGCCGAGACCATCCGCGGCATCCACATCACCGAGGCCGCCGAGGCGGGCGACCCGCTCGCCCTGGAGTGCTACGCCGAGCTGGCCGACTGGCTGGGTCGCGGCATGGCGGACCTCGCGGCGCTGTTCGACCCGGGCGTCTTCGTGCTCGGCGGCGGCGTCTCCGACTCCGGCCGTCTGCTGCTCGACCCGGTCGCCAAGGCCTTCGAGCACTACCTGACCGGCGGGGTGCACCGCCCGCGCGCCGAGGTCGTGCTGGCCTCGATGGGCTCCGCCGCCGGCATCGTCGGCGCGGCGGACCTCGCCCGCACCCCGTAGCCGCGACCAGCCACCCCCTTCCAGCCCGCCGGCGGCGGTGCGACCGGGCCCCGACCGCTCCCGGACGCGCCGCCGCCGTCGCACGTCCCGGCGCCGCCGCGTACGGTCGGACCCGGCGACGACGCCAGGGACGACGCCAGGGACGACGCAAGGGGAGGACCATGACCGCCGCGACCGAGCCCGCCACCGGCGCCGCCGCGACCGCCGCGACCGTCGAAGCACTGCCACCGTCCGGCCCGCGCCGGGTGCGCCTGCTCAGCTACAACATCCGCTCGCTGCGGGACGACCGGCGGGCGCTGGCCCGGGTGGTCCGGGCCTGCGCGCCCGACCTGGTCTGCATCCAGGAATCACCGCGCTACTGGCGCCCCGAGGGCCAGGCCCGGTGGCTGGCCCGGCACACCGGCACGGTCGTCCTGGCCGGCGGCGGCCGCACCGCCGCCGGCCCGCTGCTGCTCGGCCGGCCCGGCGCGGCGGAGCTGCTCGGCGTGCACGACCGGCTGCTGCCCAAGACCCGCGGACTGCACGCCCGGGGCTTCGCCACCGCGCTGCTGCGGCTGCCCGGCTCGGCGCCGTTCACCCTCACCAGCTGCCACCTCAGCCTGGACGCCGAGGAGCGGTACGGGCAGTGCGAGCTGCTGCTGGACCAGCTCGCGATCGCCGAACACGGCGTCGTGGCAGGGGACTTCAACGAGCACCCGGACGGGCCGGGCTGGCGGCTGCTGGCCGCCCGGCTGCAGGACGGGTACCCGACCGCGCCCTGGGGAGGCGAGTTCACGTCCGTCCCGGAGCGGCCCTACCAGCGGATCGACGCGGTCTTCGCCACGCCCGGGATCGCCCTCCTCGCCTGCGGGGTGCCGCACGGGCTGCCCGGAGTCACCGAGGCCGACCTGCGGGCCGCTACCGACCACCTGCCGGTGCTCGCCGTGCTGGAGCTGCCCGAGAGCTAGAGAGCCGGAGGGCTGGAGAGCTAGACCACCGCGCCGTTGTCCGGGTCCTCCGGCTCGTCCTCGTCGCGGTCCCGCATCCGGGCGACCAGGGTGACGAAACCGCCGAGGAAGGCGGTGATCCCGACCCAGGCGGGCCAGCCGGAGATCTCCCGCCAGACCACCGCGTCGACCAGCAGCAGCGCGGGGCCGCCGAGCACGGCGAGCCAGGCGAACTTGGCGGTCACGTCGGCGGGGGGCAGCGGCGGGGGCTCCGGCGGGACGTAGTGGTCCTCGTCGGAGGCCTCGGCCAGCTCGAAGTCGCGCGGGCCCGCGCCGACGGCCGGCAGGACCGGGCGGCCGGAGCGGGGGCGGGGCTGCGGGGCGAGGTCGGAGAGGTCGTCCGGCTCGCCGCGGCCGCCGGGACCGTCCTTGTAGCCGCCCTTGAGCTCGTTCTGGGCGCGGAGGTTCTCGACCTCGGGCCAGTTGGGGTTGTTGAGGTCGACCGGGTCGTCGAACTGGGCGACCAGGGCGGCGAAGATCTCGTCCTGCTCGGCCTGGCTGCGTTCGGGCGCGCGGCGCACCCGGGGCTCGGCCGGGGCCTGCGCCCCGGTGTCCGCGGCGGCGTCCTTCGCGGGCGGGGGCGTCACGGCGCCGTCCGCGCCGGTACGGTCCGTCGGCGCACCGCCCGCGGCGGCACCGGCCGCGGCCCCGCCGTCCTTCGTCGCGCCGTCCTCGCGGGGAGCTTCGTCCCCGCCGCCCGCCGTGCTGCTCTCGTGCACTTCCGGCCCTTCAGCCATGGTGATCGTCCGATTCGACCCGGGTTGCGCCCGCCGCGTGCGCGGGGGCCAGCCGTCGGATGAAGTCCTGGGCGGCCGCGAATATTTCCGCCGCGTCGTGGTCCAGCGTCGCGACGTGGAAGCTGCGTTGGCACAACCGCTCCGTCACGTCGGTCGAGGATATCCGGGCCAGCACCAGTTCCGAGTTGGCCGGAGAGACGACGTGGTCCTGCGGACTGTGGAAGAGCAGCACCGGCTGGGTCACCTCCGGCAGGCGGCTCTGGACCTCCCGCCACAGCCGGCTCAGCGACCAGGCGGCGTGCAGCGGCGTCCGGTCGTAGCCGAGTTCGGTCACTCCGGGCTTGGCGATGTCGTTCGCGACCCCGGCCAGGCTCGGGACGAGGTGGCGCAGCACCGGAAGCAGCACACTCGCGGGGGTGTCCGAGCGCACCGACGGGTTGACCAGCACCAGTCCGGACACCGTCGGCCCGTGCAGCGCGGCGAGCCGCAGCGCCAGCGCGCCGCCCATCGACAGCGCGCAGACGAAGACCTGTTCGCACGTGTCCGCGAGGGCCAGCAGCTCGCGCTCGACCTCGGCGTACCAGTCCTCCCAGCGGGTCGGCTGCATGTCCTGCCAGCGGGTGCCGTGCCCCGGCAGCAGCGGCAGCGAGACGGTGTACCCGGCCGCGGCCAGCTCCTCGGCCCACGGGCGCAGCGACTGCGGCGAGCCGGTGAACCCGTGGCAGAGCAGCACCCCCACCGGTCCGCCGCGGTGGCGGTACGGTTCGGCACCGGGCAGCAGCGGCATGGCGGACTCCTTCGCGGGCGAGTGGCGCTGGGGGAGGGGACGCTGGAGGGGGAGCTGCAGGAATTCGCATCGTCCCACGCCCCGCGCGGGGTCGTACACCCCCTACGGCGGGGCCGGGCACAGCCGACCGCCGCGGGGCATTAGGATCGACCGGTCCGCATAACAGGAGGCCCGGGTTGTTCTACCGACTGATGAAGATGATCGTCGCGCCACTGCTTCGGATCTTCTTCCGGCCGTGGATCGAGGGTGAGGAGAACATCCCCACCGAGGGTGCGGCGATCATCGCGAGCAACCACCTGTCCTTCTCGGACTCGTTCTTCTTCCCCGCGCTGATCAAGCGCCGGGTGACCTTCATCGCGAAGGCCGAGTACTTCAACACCCCGGGCCTCAAGGGCCGGTTGACCGCCGCGTTCTTCAAGGGCGTCGGTCAGCTCCCGGTGGACCGCTCGGGCGTGCGCGGCGCCGGCGAGGCCGCGATCCGCAGTGCCATCGCGGTGCTGGAGCGGGGCGAGCTGTTCGGCGTCTACCCCGAGGGCACCCGCTCGCCCGACGGCAAGCTGTACCGCGGCAAGGTCGGCGGCCTGGCCCGCGTCGCGCTGGCCACCGGCGCCCCGGTGATCCCGGTCGCCATGATCGACACCGAGAAGGTGCAGCCGCCCGGCCAGGTGGTCCCGAACTTCGGCATCCGCCCCGGCATCCGGATCGGCCGTCCGCTGGACTTCTCCCGCTACCACGGCATGGAGAACGACCGCTTCATCCTCCGTTCGGTGACGGACGAGGTGATGTACGAGATCATGCGGCTCTCCGGCCAGGAGTACGTGGACATCTACGCGACCGCCGCCAAGCGGCAGATCGCCGACGACAAGAAGAAGGCCGACGCCGAGCGCCGCGCCGCCGAGAAGGCGGAGAAGGCCGAGCGGGCCGAGGCGGAGAAGGCCGAGAAGGCGGAGCGGGCCGAGGCCGAGAAGGCGGAGAAGGACAAGGAGACCGGCTCGGCCTGACGGCCCGGTCGGGCCCGGGGGAGGGTCGATGACGGACGGCGGCGGCAGAGCCGGCGCGGTGGGCGGCACGGTGGCGGCCGGCGGGATGTCCGTCGAACTCCCGCTGTGGCGGGCCATCTCCTACTTCCGGGTGCTGGCGCTGATCTACGCGCTGCTGCGGTACGTCAACTCGTACCTGCACTTCCTGCACCCGGTGGCCGGCTGGATCTTCCTCGGCGCGCTGATCCTGTGGACCCTCGCGACCACCCGGGCCTTCGCCGATCCGCAGCGCTGCACCTGGCTCGTCCTCGGCGTCGACCTCACCCTCGCCGTCACCGGCATCGTGATGAGCGGCCTGACCGACGCCCCGGCCCGGATCAGCCACGGCGCGCCCACCCTGCCCACCATCTGGGCGGCCGGGACGGTGCTCGGCTGCGCCGCGAAGGGCGGCTGGCGCCCGGCGGCGGCCGCGGGCTCGGTGATCGGCGTCGCCAACATCCTCGGCCACGGCGGGCCGACCGGTGACAACATCCACAACATCGTGCTGCTGATGGTCGCCGGGTGCGCGATCGGCTACGTGATCGAGCTGGCGCGGGCCAGTGAGGCCACGCTCACCCGGGCGCTCCAGGTCGAGGCTGCCACCCGGGAGCGGGAGCGGCTCTCCCGGGACATCCACGACGGCGTGCTGCAGGTGCTGGCGCTGGTCCAGCGGCGCGGCGCGGAGCTGGGCGGGGGGACGGGCGGACGCACCGGCGGCGGCGCGGACTTCGCCGAACTCGGCCGGCTGGCCGGGGAGCAGGAGCGCGCCCTGCGCACGCTGATGACCGGCGGTCCGATCCCGGCGCAGCGCCTGCCGGAGCCCGACGCCGCCGAGCCGCGCGACCTGACCGCGCTGATCCGCCCGTACGCCGACGAGCGGATCACGCTCTCCGCCCCCGGCAGCCCGGTGCTGCTGCCCGGCCCGGCGGCGGGCGAGCTGGCGGCGGCGGTCGGCGCGGCGGTCGACAACGTCCGTCGGCACGCCGGGGAGGGGGCCCGGGCCTGGATCCTGGTCGAGGACGAGCCGGAGGCCGTCACGGTCAGCATCCGTGACGACGGGCCGGGCTTCGCCCCCGACCGGCTGGGCGAGGCGGAGCGGGCCGGCCGGCTGGGAGTCTCCCAGTCCATCCGCGGCCGGCTGCTGGACCTCGGCGGCACCGCCGAGCTGTACTCGGCGCCCGGGGAGGGCGTCGAGGTCGAACTGCGCGTCCCGAGGAAGGCCACGCCATGACCGACCAGCCGATGACCGATCAGCCGACGACCGACCGGCCGGTGCGGGTGATGGTGGTGGACGACCACCCGATGTGGCGGGACGCCGTCTCGCGCGACCTCGCCGAGGCCGGACTGGACGTGGTGGCCACCGCGGGCGACGGCGAGGAGGCCGTCCGCCGCGCCCGTGCCTGCACGCCGCAGGTCGTCGTGCTGGACCTCAACCTGCCCGGGCTGCCCGGCGCGGAGGTGTGCCGTCAGGTGGTGGCGCACGACCCGGCGGTGCGGGTGCTGGTGCTGTCGGCCAGCGGGGAGCACCAGGACGTGCTGGAGGCGGTGAAGTCCGGCGCGACCGGGTACCTGGTGAAGTCGGCCGGGCGGGAGGAGCTGCTGGACGCGGTGCGGCGCACGGCCGTCGGCGACGCCGTGTTCACCCCGGGCCTGGCCGGCCTGGTGCTCGGCGAGTTCCGCCGACTGGCCGCCGAGCCGGCCCCGGCCTCGGCGCCGGCCGCCCCGCAGCTGACCAACCGGGAGACCGAGGTGCTGCGGCTGGTGGCCAAGGGTCTGTCGTACCGCCAGATCGCGGACCGGCTGGTGCTGTCGCACCGCACGGTGCAGAACCACGTGCAGAACACGCTCGGGAAGCTGCAGCTGCACAACCGCGTGGAGCTGGTCCGGTACGCGATCGAGCAGGGCCTCGACGACGGGGCGTGAGCCGGGACGTGACCGCACCGGCCCCGGGCGGCGTGCGTCCGCCCGGGGCCGGTCGGCCCGCTGCCGGGCCGGACGTCAGCGCCGTACGGCCGCCGCCTCGCGCAGCAGGCCCGCCACGATGTCCACGCCCTCGCGGGTGAGCACCGACTCGGGGTGGAACTGCAGGCCGGCGAAGCCGGGCCCGCGCAGGGCGTGGACGTCGCCGGTGGCGGCGTCCCGGGCGACCTCGACGCCCGCGGCGGTGAGCCGGAGGGCGTCGGCCTCCGAGCAGCGCGCGGTGAAGGTGTTGTAGAAGCCGACCGTCCGCTTGGTGCCGAACAGGTCGACGGTCTCCTGCGCCCCCTGGTAGGGGACGGCCTTGCGGCCCAGCGCCAGCCCGAGTTCGGCGGAGAGCAGCTGGTGGCTGAGGCAGACCGCGAGCAGCGGGGCCGTCCGGGCGCCGGAGCGGGCGGCGGCCAGCGCGTCCGCGACGATCGGCCGCAGCACGGCCATCTTGGGGTCGTCGGCGAGGGCCGGGTCGCCCGGGCCGGGGCCGAGCACCAGCGGGCCGCAGTGCGCCGCGACCCGTGCGCGCAGGCCCGGTTCGTCGTAGCGCGCGACCGTCACCCGGTGGCCGAGCGAGCCGAGCAGGTGGGCGAGCATCGAGGTGAAGGTGTCCTCGCCGTCCACGACCAGGGTCGGCTCGGTCTCGGTGACCGGGTTCGGCGCCTGCATCCGCAGCCAGAACGGGGCCAGCCCGGCCCGGCGGGCGTCGAGGGCGGCCTGCACCCGGTGGTCGTCGGCGAGCCGGGGGCCGGTGGGGTGGGGGAGCCGGGCAGGTACGGGCCGGGCGCCGATCGCGGTGAGCACCCCGGCGGCCTTGGCGTGGGTCTCGGCGACCTCGGACTCCGGGACGGAGTGGCGCACCAGGGTGGCGCCGACCCGGACGACCAGCCGGCCGGTGGCCGGGTCGACGTCGGCGGTGCGGATGCAGATCGGGGAGTCCAGCAGCTGCCCGCCGCTGGCGGAGCGTCCGATCAGGGCGAGCGCGCCGGAGTAGTAGCCGCGTCCGGTGGGCTCGTGGCGCCGGATGACCCGGGTGGCGTTCTCGACCGGGCTGCCGGTGACGGTGGCCGCGAACATCGTCTCGCGGAGCACCTCGCGGACGTCCAGCGAGGTGCGGCCGCGCAGCTCGTACTCGGTGTGGGCGAGGTGGGCCATCTCCTTGAGGCGGGGCCCGAGCACCTGGCCGCCGAGGTCGCCGACCGTGCACATCATCTTGAGCTCCTCGTCCACGACCATGGTGAGCTCCTCCAACTCCTTGGGGTCGTGCAGGAATCGGAGCAGCGAGTCGAGGTCGGAGCCGGCCGCCGGGTAGCGGTAGGTGCCGGAGATCGGGTTCATCACGACGGTGCCGCCGCTCTGCCGGACGTGCACCTCGGGGGAGGCGCCGACCAGCACGCGCTCGCCGGTGTGCACCAGGAAGGTCCAGTAGGCACCGCGCTCCTGCTCCAGCAGCCGCCGGAACAGGGTCAGTGCGAGCTCCGGCCCGAAGTCCTCCAGGGTGGCGTGGAAGTCGCGCCGGATCACGAAGTTGGCGCCCTCGCCGTTGCCGATCTCGTCCTCGATCACCCGGCGGACGATCGAGGCGTACGCATCGTCGTCCACGTCGAACGCGCCACCGGCGAGCGTGACCGGCGACTGCGGCAGTGCGGTGGTGAATTCGGCCAGGGGGAGAACGTGCTGCTCGGCCACCGCGAGGGCCTGCAACGGCGTCCCGTCGTCGTGCGCCTCGAACCCGCGCTCGCGGATCTGCCGGTACGGGACGAGCGCGAGCAGGTCGTGGACCGGGGCGCCGCCGGCCGGGACGCCGCCGCGCACCGGGAGGTCGGCGAGGCGCTCGTAGCTGTCGACGGTGCCGAGCAGGACCTCGACGGTGTCCGGGGCGATGCGGGGGGTACGGCGGTGCAGCAGGGCGAAGGCGGGGGCGCCGGGAGCGGTGAGACGGGTGAGCAGGTCGGCGGCGGTGGTCACGAGTACGGCTTCCTTCCGGGGTGGATGGCGAGGGGCGGTGCTGGGTTCCGCTCCCGGAGGGCCGTCTGCGCAGACGCCGACGGCCGCCCCGAGGGGCGGCCGTCGTGTGCGTCTAGGAACGCGCGATCGGTGGGCCACCCTCGGGGGAGGCCCACCACCAGGAGAGGTTGTGGGGCGCGTGCATGGGTCGAGACTAGCGGATCCGCCGGAACGGGTGAGCCGGGTCACGCCGGTTGTCCGAGATGTGTCTCACCACTCGGGCAATGGTCACGTATCGCTCGCGTCACCCCGTAGCCTTGCGGTGTGACCGCTACGACTGAGACATCGAGGGCTGCCCACTCCTGGCAGTCCCTGCCCGCGGCGCAGCAGCCTGAATGGCCGGACCAAGAGGCTCTGCGCAAGACCCTTGCCGAGCTCGCCTCGTATCCGCCGCTCGTCTTCGCCGGCGAGTGCGACCAGCTGCGCGCCCGGCTCGGAGCCGTGGCGCGCGGGGAGGCGTTCCTCCTCCAGGGTGGTGACTGTGCCGAGGCCTTCGACGGCGTCTCGGCGGAGCACATCCGCAACAAGCTGAAGACCCTGCTGCAGATGGCCGCGGTGCTGACGTACGCGGCCTCGGTCCCGGTGGTGAAGGTCGGCCGGATCGCGGGCCAGTACTCCAAGCCGCGTTCGAAGTCGACCGAGACCCGCGACGGCGTGACCCTGCCGGTCTACCGGGGCGACTCGGTGAACGGCTTCGAGTTCACCCCCGAGTCCCGGATCCCGGACCCGGAGCGCCTGAAGCGGATGTACAACGCGTCCGCCGCGACGCTCAACCTGGTGCGCGCGTTCACCACCGGTGGCTACGCCGACCTGCGCCAGGTGCACGCCTGGAACCAGGACTTCGTCCGCAACTCGCCGGCCGGCCAGCGCTACGAGCAGCTCGCCCGGGAGATCGACAACGCCCTGGCGTTCATGAACGCCTGCGGTGTCGCGCCGGAGGAGTTCAAGACCGTCGAGTTCTTCTCCTCGCACGAGGCGCTGATCCTCGACTACGAGACCGCGTTGACCCGCGTGGACTCGCGCACCGGCGAGCTGTACGACGTCTCCGGCCACATGGTGTGGATCGGTGAGCGCACCCGCCAGCTGGACCACGCGCACATCGAGTTCGCCTCGAAGATCCGCAACCCGATCGGCGTCAAGCTCGGCCCGACCACCTCGGTGGACGAGGCGCTCACGCTGATCGAGAAGCTGGACCCGGAGCGCGAGCCCGGTCGCCTGACCTTCATCACCCGGATGGGCGCGGGCAAGATCCGCGAGCACCTGCCCACCCTGGTGGAGAAGGTCACCGCCTCCGGCGCCAAGCCGGTGTGGATCTGCGACCCGATGCACGGCAACACCTTCGAGGCCTCCAGCGGGCACAAGACCCGCCGCTTCGACGACGTCCTGGACGAGGTCAAGGGCTTCTTCGAGGTGCACCGCGCGCTCGGCACCCACCCGGGCGGCATCCACGTGGAGCTGACCGGCGACGACGTCACCGAGTGCGTCGGCGGCGGCGACGAGGTCCTGGTGGACGACCTGCACCAGCGCTACGAGACGGCCTGCGACCCGCGGCTCAACCGCAGCCAGTCGCTGGACCTGGCGTTCCTGGTGGCGGAGATGTACCGGAGCCAGTGAGCCCCCGGCACCGCCGAATGTGACGAAGGCCCCTCCGGTTTCGGGACTCCCGACACCGGAGGGGCTTTTTCGCGCCCGGATCCCCGGGTAAGGTGAGGCTTAGTGAACTAAGGCAAGCCTTAGTCAAGATCCAATCCGCTTCACCCCCGGGAGAGTCCGCGATGTACGTGTGCATGTGCCATGCGGTCACCGAGGACCAGGTGAAGAAGGCGATCGACGGGGGCGCCAACACCCCCCGCCAGATAGCCAAGGGCTGCAAGGCCGGCACCGACTGCGGGTCCTGCGTGCGCCGGATCCAGGCGCTGCTCGGCGAGCACGGCGCCCGTCCCTGCCCGACCGCCCGGCTGGCCGCGAAGCTCGGCCTCGCCGACCCGGGGTCGCAGGGCGCGCCCGCCGCTCCCGCTCCGGTGACCGCTCCCGCGACGGCCCCGGCCGCGCCTCCGATCGCCGTGCCGATCGCGCCGATCGCCCCGGTGCTGCCGCTGCGCGTGGCCTGAGGTCCGCCGCCCGGGGCCCGGGCCCTCAGGACTCCGGCTGCTCGATGAGCTGGGCGAGGTAGAGCGGCTCGCCGAGCTTCTCCAGGAGCTCCAGCTGGGTGTCGAGGTAGTCGATGTGGTGCTCCTCGTCGGCCAGGATGTCCTCGAAGATGTTCGCCGAGGTGACGTCGTTCTTGGCCCGCATCACCACGATCCCGCGCTTGAGCCGGTCGATCGCCTCGACCTCGACCTGGCGGTCGGCCTCGAACATCTCCTTGACCGTCTGGCCGATCCGGACGTGGAACAGCCGCTGGTAGTTGGGCAGCCCCTCCAGGAACAGGATCCGGTCGGTGAGCGTCTCGGCGTGCTTCATCTCGTCGAAGGACTCGTGCCGGGTGTACTTGGCGAGCTTCGTCCAGCCGAAGTTCTCCTGCATCTTGGCGTGCAGGAAGTACTGGTTGATCGCGGTCAGCTCGGCGGTGAGCTGCTCGTTGAGGAACTCGATGACCTCGGGATCGCCCTGCATGGCGGTGCCTCCTGCGCTCGTCCTGGGGTGGGGCCTGCGCTGGGCATCCTGGCACCGTGACGGGAAGAATTTCCAGTAAGTTCACACTCACTAGGACATGTGTCGGAATATCCGATTTGGGTGGAGCCGTCGGGCCGGGCGATCGACCGTTGGCCCGTACGGGCGGGGCGTGAACCCCGCGTAAAGGGGCGCGCGTCGGCGGCCGCCCGCCGTCTGTCACCATGGATCCATGGGTCAGTCCACTCACGAACCGTTTCCGCCGTCTGACCCGAGGCTCCCGCCGGGCCAGCGCGCACAGCGCGGCTGGCCCGCTCTGCACTACGGGCCGGTCCCCCGCTTCAAGCCGCTGACCTGGGACCTCCAGGTGTTCGGCGCCACCGCCTCGGCGGAGAAGCACAGCTGGGACTTCGAGGCCTTCAACGCCCTGCCGCGCACCACGGTGGTCGCGGACCTGCACTGCGTCACCAAGTTCTCGGTGCTCGGCAACGCCTGGACGGGCGTGTCGGCCGCCGCCGTGCTCGACCTGGTGCCCCCGGCGCCCGGCGTCACCCACGTGATGGTCTGGGCCGAGTACGGCTACAGCGCCAACCTGCGGCTGGCCGACTTCGCCGACCCGCGCACCCTGCTCGCCACCCACCGCAACGGCGAGGCGCTGACCGCCGAGCACGGCTTCCCCGTCCGGCTGGTGGTGCCCCAGCTGTACGCCTGGAAGGGCCCCAAGTGGGTCCGCGCGGTGGAGTACATGCGGGCCGACCGGCGCGGGTTCTGGGAGGAGCGCGGCTACCACAACCTCGCCGACCCCTGGCGCGAGCAGCGCTACTCCTACCAGGAGGAGCCGGGCGACGGCCCGCTGCGCTGAAACCGAGCGGGGGGAGCCGGGCGGGGACGAACCGGATGGGGGGCGAGCCGGGCGGACCCTAGAAGAGCGAGAACCTGACCGTCACCGCGCTGCGCTGCGGCCGCCGCTCGCCCGCCGCCGGGGACTGGCCGTTCACCTTCACCGCGCCGAACACGTCCCAGCCGGTGGTCTGCATGGTGAAGCCCGCCGCCTGCAGTGCCTTCTGCGCCTCGTCCTTGGTCATCCCGGTGACGTTCGGGACCGGCACCATGCCCTTGCTGACCACCAGCGAGACCGCGGCGTTCTCCTGCAGCTGCTGCCCGGCCGCCGGCGAGCTGCTGATCACCGAGCCCTCGGGGACGGTGTCGTCGTAGGTCTCGGTCACCGTGCCCCTGGTCAGCTGGGCGCCGGCCAGCGCGGCCGCGGCATCGGCGGAGCTCTTGCCGACCAGGTCCGGCACCGCGATCCGCTTGGGCCCCTTGGAGACGGTGACGGTGATGTTGTCGCTGCGGCGGGTGCGCGCGCCCACCCCGGGGTCGGTGGAGATCACCTGCCCGGACGGCACGGACTCGCTGAACGCCTCGACGAAGCGGCCGTGCAGGCCCTCCTTGTCCAGGATCCGCTGGGCCTCGGCACGGTCCTTGCCGAGCACCCCGGGCACCGAGCCGTACAGCCCCTCGGAGAGCCCGTAGGTGACGCCGCCGACCGCCAGCACCAGGGCGGTCAGTGCGGCGGCCCAGATCAGCGCCCTGCGGGGGATCCGGCGCAGCGGACCGGGTCGGCGCTCGCGCACCGGGGCCGGTTCGTCGTACGGGCGCGGCTCGGTGAGCAGCTGGTCCATCAGCTCCGGCGGGACGTCCAGCACGCTGGTGCGCTCCGGCGGCGGGGCGTCGGCGGGCCGCGGCTGGATCACCGAGGTGGGCTCGCTGGTCGGGTAGCGCGGGCTGGGCCGGGTGGAGGCCGGCGGCTCGGCGTCCAGCTCGGCCGGGGTGAGGGTGCGGCGGACCCGCTGGAGGGCGGCGAGCAGCTCGACCGCGTCGTACGGGCGGCCCTCGGCCGCCCGGGAACAGGCGCCGGCCACTATGGCGTCCAGCTCGGGGCCGACGGCGGGGGAGGTCAGCGAGGGGGCGGGGACGTCCTCGTGCAGGTGCTTGTACATGACCTGGACGGGGTTGTCGCCGGTGTGCGGGCGGCGGCCGGTGAGCATCTCGTACAGCAGGATGCCGGCGGCGTAGACGTCGACCCGCTGGTCGGTGGGGGCGTCCGGGAGGATCTGCTCGGGGGCCAGGTAGGAGACGGTGCCCAGGACCGTGCCGCCTGTGGCGGTGCTGGTCGAGGTGGGCGCGCCGTCGGCGGCGCCGAGCACCCGGACCAGACCGAAGTCGGCGACCTTGACCAGGCCGCCCTCGGTGATCAGCACGTTCTCCGGCTTGACGTCGCGGTGCACCAGCCCGGCCCGGTGGGCGGCGCCGAGGGCGGCGAGCACCGGCTCCAGGACGTCCAGCGCGGCCCGGACGGAGAGCGCGCCGCGGTCGCGCAGCAGGTCGCGCAGGGTGCGGCCGGGCACGTACTCCATGGCGAGGAAAACGTTTCCGCCGTCCGCGCCCTGGTCGAAGACGTTGACCACGTTGGGGTGGGTGAGCTTGGCGACCGCCTTGGCCTCGCGGATGAAGCGGGTGGTGAAGCCCTCGTCCCCGGCCAGCGCGGGGTGCATCACCTTGAGGGCGACCACCCGGTCCAGCCGGGTGTCGGTGCCCTTGTAGACGGTGGACATCCCGCCGGTGGCGATGCGCTGCTCGACCCGGTACCGGTTGTCGAGCAGGGCGCCGATCAGGGGGTCGTGCAGTGCCATGTCCACCCGGCGAGTCTAGTGCCGGGCCGGGCCGCCGGACCCGGAGGACACCGCCCCGGGGCCCGGCTGTGCCCGGCTTGTGACACGCGCCCCGTCCCCGCGGCGAGCGCCGCGGAATTCAGAACGCCGGGCGCTCCCGGGTGTCCAGATCGGCCCGGCCGGCCATCGCGGAGGAGGCCTCGGCGTGGAAGCGGCGCGGGATGCGGCCGGCCCGGTGGGCGAGCCGGCCCGCCTCGGCGGCGTGCCGCATCGCCTCGGCCATCAGCACCGGATCCTGGGCCCGGGTCACCGCGGAGGCCAACATCACGGCGGAGCAGCCCAGTTCCATCGCCAGCGCGACGTCGGAGGCGGTGCCGGCGCCCGCGTCCAGGATCACCGGGACGCCCGCGCTCTCCACGATCAGCTGGAAGTTGTGCGGGTTGCGGATGCCGAGGCCGGAGCCGATCGGCGAGCCCAGCGGCATGATCGCGGCGCAGCCGACGTCCTCCAACTTGCGGGCCAGCACCGGGTCGTCGTTGGTGTACGGCAGCACCGTGAAGCCGTCGTCGACCAAGGTCTCGGCGGCGTCGAGGAGTTCGATCGGATCGGGCAGCAGGGTGCGCTCGTCGGCGATCACCTCCAGCTTCACCCAGTCGGTGCCGAGCGCCTCCCGGGCCAGCCGGGCGGTCAGCACGGCCTCGCCGGCGGTGAAACAGCCGGCCGTGTTGGGCAGGACGCGGATGCCGTTGCGGGTCAGCACCTCCAGGACGGAGCCCTGGGTGGTGGCGTCGACCCGGCGCATCGCGACGGTGGTCAGCTCGGTGCCGGAGGCCAGCAGCGCGCGCTCCATGATCTCCAGGCTCGGCGCGCCGCCGGTGCCCATGATCAGCCGGGAGGAGAAGGTCGTCCCGGCGATGGTCAGCAGGTCGTCAGCCATCTCAGCCTCCCTGCACGGCGGTGAGGATCTCGACCCGGTCGCCCGTGCGCAGCGGTGTCCCGGACCACGAACTGCGGGGCACCACGGCCTCGTTGAGCGCGGCGGCGACACCGGTGTTGGCCCGGCTGACGGTGGCCACCAGGTCGGCGAGGGTCGTCGCGGCGGGCAGCTCGCGGGGCTCGCCGTTGACGGTCAGGGTGATCGGAGCAGTGGTCTCGGGCGGTGCGATCTCGGTCATGCCAGGGCCTTCGCGGTGGAGCGGTCGGAGGAGAACCGGGTGGGGGTGAACGGCTGTGCCAGGGCGGGGAGTTCGCCGGTGGCCAGATACTCGGAGACCAGGTCGGCGGTCACCGGCGTGAGCAGGACGCCGTTGCGGTAGTGGCCGGTGGCGGCGACCAGCCCGGGCAGGGACGTCGGGCCCAGCAGCGGCGCGTTGTCGGGCGAGCCCGGGCGCAGGCCGGCCGAGGTCTCCAGCAGCGGGAGTTCGGTGATGCCCGGCACCAACTCATGGGCATCGCGCAGGAGTTCGTACACCCCGCCGGCGGTGACCGTGGTGTCGTACCCCTGTTCCTCGGTGGTCGCCCCGATCACCAGCTCGCCGTTCTCCCGGGGCACCAGGTAGATGTGCTGACCACGCACCACGGCACGGACGTTGCGGGAGAGGAACGGCCGGTAGGCGTCCGGGATCCGCAGGCGCAGCACCTGGCCCTTCACCGGGCGGATCGCGGGCAGCACGCCCTCGGGCAGCCCGGCCAGCCGGTGGCTGTGCGGGCCGGCCGCGAGCACGACCTGCCCGGCGGTCACCGTCCCGTCCGTGCTCAGCCGGGCGCCGACCGCGCGGCCGCCCTCGACCAGCAGCTCCACCGCCTCGGCCGGGCGGACGGCCACGCCCGCGTGCTCCGCGGCCGCCCGCAGCGCGGTCAGCAGCCGGCGGCCGTCCACCTGGTGGTCGTCCGCGACGTGCAGGCCGCCGCGCACCCCGGGGGCGAGCATCGGCTCCAGCCTGCGGGCCTCCCGGCCGGTCAGCCAGGTCGAGTCCAGGCCCAGCCGCCGGTGGAAGGCGTGCAGTTCGCGCAGCTCCTCGCGGTCGTCGGAGTCCAGTGCGACGGCGACGGTGCCGCACTGCCGGTAGCCGGTGTCCCGGCCGCCGCTCGCCTCGCTGAGCTCGGCGGCGAAGGCCTCGTACCGCTGGTTCGAGGCCAGGCCGAGGCGCAGCAGCGGCTCCTCGCCGTACTGGAGCTCGGTGACCGGGGCGAGCATCCCGGCGGCGACCTTGGCCGCCCCGCCGCCGGGGGAGGGGTCGACCACGACGGTCCGCAGCCCGCGCTGCGCCGTCCGCCAGGCGACGGCGAGGCCGATGATGCCCCCGCCGATCACCAGGACGTCGGCGTCGGCGTCCGATGGCACGCGTGTCACAGCTGCTCTTCTCCCTTCGCCGGTATGACCCGGATCAGGTTCGGACGGTCGCAGGCCGTGTCAGCCCGCCTCTCAGCCCGGTTCGCCGGGCTCCCGCGATGGTGCCCCCACCATAACGCCGGGGCCGGGCGCGGCCGAAGGGCCGTACGAAGGGTGGACGGGGATGGGGGCGGGGGCGGGGTGTGCCTGCGGCGGGCGTGGTCGGGGGTTGGTGGGTGGGGCGTGGCCGCAGCCCGGTGCGAGGGTGGACGGGCCCCGGGGGGTGCGGCCGCGCTGAGTACAGTGACGGGCGTGGCAGAGCTGAGCGGTACGGATCGGGTGGTCGTCGTCGGGGCCGGGCTGGCCGGGGCGCAGTGCGTCCTGAAGCTGCGGCACGGCGGGTGGCGGGGGCGGATCACGCTGGTCGGCGAGGAGCCGCACGTGCCGTACGACCGGCCGCCGCTCTCCAAGGACGTGCTGCTCGGCAAGAGCGACAGCACCACCCTGGACATCGACTACGCGCACCTGGGCATCGAGGTCCTGACCGGCCGCCGGGCCACCGGCCTCACCCCCGGCGTGCTGCACACCGACCGGGGCGACCTCCCGTACGGCTCGCTGGTGATCGCCACCGGCGCCGTCCCGCGCGCGCTGCCCGGCGCCGAGCGGGCGCACCTGCTGCACACCCTGGACGACGCGCTGGCGCTGCGCGCCCTGCTGCGCCCCGGTCTGCGGCTGGTACTGGTGGGCGCGGGCTGGATCGGCGCCGAGGTGTCCACCGCGGCGCGCGAGGCGGGCTGCGAGGTGACGGTCGTCGAGGCGGGCCCGGCGCCGTTGCCCGGCGCGCTGCCGACCGCGGTCGGCTCGGCGATGGCCGCCTGGTACGCCGAGGCCGGCATCGACCTGCGCTGCGGGGTCGGGGTGGCCGCCGTCGAGCCGGGCGCGGTGCTGCTGGCGGACGGCTCGCACCTGCCCGCCGACGAGGTGGTGGTCGGGATCGGCGCCCGGCCCGCGACCGCGTGGCTGGCCGGCTCCGGCGTCGAGCTGGACGGGACCGGCGCCGTCGTGGTGGACGAGCGGCTGCGCACCGGTGTGCCGGGCGTGTTCGCGGCCGGCGACTGCGTCAGCTACCCCTCGGCCCGGGCCGGTGCCCGGCTGGCCGTCCAGCACTGGGACCACGCGCTGCAGTCCGGCGAGGCGGTGGCGGCCGCCGTCCTCGGCGCGGAGGCGTCGCCGTACGACCCGGTGCCGTACTTCTGGTCGGAGCAGTTCGGTCGGATGGTCCAGTACGCGGGCCGGCACGCCGAGGGCGACGAGCTGCTGTGGCGCGGTGGCCCGCGGGACGCGTCCTGGGCGGTGCTCTGGCTGCGCGACGGGGTGCCGAGCGCGCTGCTGACGGTGGACCGGCCGCGCGACCTCACCCAGGGGCGGAAGCTGATCGAGCGCGGCACGGCGCTGGATCCGGCCCGGGCGGCCGACCCGGCGGTGCCGCTGAAGGCGGCCGTGGCGTAGCCGCCGGGCGGGGGCGTGTGCGCGGCGGGGCACTGAGGTGGCAGTCTGGTGCCGTGAGTGAGATCGATGCCAAGACCGAAGCCCTGGTTCCCGAGTGGCTGTACCTGCCCGACATCTCCGAGCGGTGGGGTGTGCTGGTCACCGAGGTCCGCAACATGGTGAAGAAGGGTGACCTGATCGCGGTCCGCCGCGGTCCCAACAAGTCGCTGCAGGTGCCCGCCGCCTTCATCGACGAGCACGGCCCGGTGAAGCACTTCATCGGCCTGCTGACCGTGCTGCGCGACAGCGGGTTCAGCGATCAGGAGATCATCGAGTGGATGTTCACCGAGGACCCGTCGCTGCCCGGCACCCCGGTCCAGGCGCTGTGGGAGAACCGCGCGACCGAGGTCAAGCGCCGCGCCCAGGCCATGGCCCTCTGATGACGGACCTCCGGAGGGGGCTCGCCGACGCCCGCCTCTACCTGTGCACGGACGCCCGCCGCGAGCAGGGCGACCTCGCCGAGTTCCTGGACGCGGCACTGGCGGGCGGGGTGGACATCGTCCAGCTGCGCGACAAGGGCCTGGAGGCCAAGCAGGAGCTGGCGGCCCTGGAGGTCTTCGCCGACGCCTGCCGCCGCCACGGCAAGCTGCTGGCCGTCAACGACCGCGCCGACGTCGCCCACGCCGCCCGGCCGGACGTGCTGCACCTCGGCCAGGACGACCTGCCGGTGCCGGCCGCCCGGGCGATCCTGGGCGAGGACGTCCTGATCGGCCGTTCGTGCCACGCCGAGTCCGAGGTGGACGCGGCGGTCGCCGAGCCCGGAGTGGACTACTTCTGCACCGGACCGGTCTGGCCGACCCCGACCAAGCCGGGCCGCCCGGCGCCGGGCCTCGGCCTGGTCTCGTACGCGGCACGGCAGGCCACCGACCGGCCGTGGTTCGCCATCGGCGGGATCGACCTCGGCAACCTGGACGAGGTGCTGGCCGCCGGTGCGCGCCGGATCGTCGTGGTCCGGGCCATCACCGCCGCGGAGGACCCCCGGGCCGCCGCCGCCGAGCTGTCCCGCCGGGTGCGCGCGGCGCTCTGACGCCGGTCCGCGCCGGCTCCGGACCGCTCTGACACCGGGCCCCGGTGGCGTCGAGACCGCCGCCGGGGCGCCGTCGTCCCTCAGTACTTGCGGACGGTGGCGGCCTCGGCCAGGGCGAGCAGCACGCCGCGGGCCCGCTCGTCCGCCAGCGGCGCCGCCTCCAGCGCGGCCAGCGACTGCCGCATCAGTTCCTCGATCCGGTGCTCCACCAGCTCGGGGGCGCCGCTGCGGGCGACCAGCTCGCGCAGCCCGGCGACCTCCTCGGCCGCCAGGTCCGGCGCGCCGAGCCGCTCGTCCAGGTGCCGGGCGTCGGCGGCGGGCAGCCCGCGCATCGCGTGCGCGACCAGCAGGGTGCGCTTGCCCTCGCGCAGGTCGTCCCCGGCGGGCTTGCCGGTGACGGCCGGATCCCCGAAGACCCCGAGCAGGTCGTCCCGCAGCTGGAAGGCCTCGCCCAGCGGCAGCCCGAACGCCCCGAGGGCCTCGACCAGCTCCGGCCCGGCCCCGGCCAGCAGCGCGCCGACCTGCAGCGGCCGCTCGATCGTGTACTTCGCGGACTTGTAGTGCAGCACGGTCTGCGCCCGGTCCAGCGCGCCCTCGTCGGTGGAGTCGCCGGCCACCGGCTCCAGCACGTCCAGGTACTGGCCGAGCATGACCTCGGTGCGCATCAGGTCGAACACCGGCTTGGCGGCCAGCACGGCGGCCGGCTCCAGGCCCGAGCGCAGGAACAGTTCGTCGCACCAGATCAGCAGCAGGTCACCGAGCAGCACGGCGGCCGAGGCGCCGTACTGCTCGCGGTCGCCGCGCCAGCCGTTGTCGCGGTGCAGGGCCTCGAAGCGGCGGTGGACCGAGGGCAGGCCGCGGCGGGTGTCGCTGCGGTCCATCAGGTCGTCGTGGACCAGGGCGCTCGCCTGGAGCAGCTCCAGGGCGGCGGCCGCGTGGGCGATCCCGTCGCCCCCGGAGCCGTCGCCCGGCCCGCCGGCGGCGCGCCAGCCCCAGTAGCAGAAGGCCGGGCGCAGCCGCTTGCCGCCGTCCAGCAGGAAGTCGCGCAGCGCGTCGGCGGCGGGGACCAGCTGGGGCGAGATCTTGCCGAGCAGCGCGGACTGGCCGTCCATGAACGCGGCGAGCGCGGCGTTGACGCGTGTGCGGACGTCCTCCACGTCAATGGGGTTGGCCGGCCGGGTGCTGGACGAGGTCACGATGGGGCTCCGCTGGTTGTCTGGGGTGCAGCAAGCGTAGCGGGGCGGCTGGGAACGGGCGTGCGAGCAGGTTGCCGCAGGGCCGCGGGGCGATCCGGAACGCCGTCCATCACTTGTCTCAATGGGTGGAATCGGGTTGTCCGGCCTCAGCACAGGGCGGATAGCCTGCCAACATGGCACTCGGTATCGCTTCCACGAGAACGGACCGCGCACTGACGGTCCGCGAACTCCTGGCGGCCGGCAAGCGCTCATTCTCCTTCGAGTTCATGCCGCCGCGCACCGAGGTGGGCGAGCAGAAACTCTGGGACGCCATCCGTCGACTCGAACCGCTCGACCCGAACTTCGTCTGCATGACGTACGGCGCGGGCGGCTCCTCGCGCGAGCGCACGGTCAACATGGTCGGCCGCATCGCCACCGAGACCACGCTGACGCCGGTCGCCCACCTGACCGCCGTCGACCACTCGATCGCGGAGCTGCGGAACATCATCGGCCAGTACGCGGACCAGGGCGTGCGGAACGTCCTCGCGGTCCGGGGCGACCCGCCCGGCGACCCGATGGGCGAGTGGGTCAAGCACCCCGAGGGCGTCACCTACGCCTACGAGCTGGTGGAGCTGATCAAGGGCATCGGCGATTTCTGCGTCGGCGTCGCGGCCTCGCCGAACATGCACCCGCGCTCCACGAACTGGGACGACGACATCCGGCACTTCGTCGCGAAGATCCGCTCCGGGGCGGACTACGCGATCACCCAGATGTTCTTCGAGGTCGACGACTACCTGCGGCTGCGCGACCGGGTGACGGCCGCCGGCTGCGAGACGCCGATCATCCCGGAGATCATGCCGGTGACCAACGCCAAGCAGCTGGAGCGCTTCCCGCAGCTCAGCGGCTCGGCCTTCCCCGCCGAGCTGGAGGCCCGGCTGCGGGCGGCCGTCGACGACCCGGTGGCGCTGCGGGCCATCGGCATGGAGCACGCCACCGCGATGGCCGAACGCCTGCTCGCCGAGGGCGCGCCCGGTCTGCACTTCATCACGCTGAACCACTCGACGGCGACGCTGGAGATCTACCAGAACCTGGGGCTGCACCGGCGCTGAGCCACGGACCCCGGCTCCGACCGGGGGAGATCGTGCCGGCCCGGGGCTGACGCCGGGTGTTCACGAGCCCGTCACCGTACCGACGGTGGCGGGCTCGGTCGTGTGCGGCCGGGCGCCGGTGCGCCGGGAACGCGATGCGGTACCCCGGCCGTTGAACCGGTACAGTCGCCGGACACGCGCGGCGTGGACGCGCGGGCACGCGACTGGAGGTAGCGGGCGGATGGGCATCGGATACCTGCTGCTGTACGCCGCGTTGGCGGTGGTGGCGCTCTGGCTGGTCGCCGAGGTGCTGCTGCAGAACCGGGCGCCGCTGCACTGGCGGGTCCTGGCCCTGGTCGGCTTCCTGGGCGTGGCCGCCGGGATGAGCCTCGGGTCGGTCGTGGTGATCGGGGCGGGCGCCGCGCTGTTCGCGGTCGGTCAGACCTTCGTCACGCTCTCGGTCAAGCGCGGCTACCGGAACGGCTGGTCGCTGCGGAAGGCCGACGGCAGCCTGCCGGGCCCGCTGGACAAGGTGCCGCTGCTCGGCGCCCTCACCGGCGGCGGGGCCGCGGTGGCGGCCGTCGCGGTCGCCGAGGAGCGGATCGGCGAGGTCAGCGCCGTCGAGGAGCCCCCGGCCGCGCAGCCGGCGCCCGAGGAGGCACCGGAGGTCGAACAGACCGCCGCCTTCCAGATGCAGGAGCTCGCCCAGGACGGCGTCTACGCCCCCGGGTACTACGAGCAGCAGCAGCCGCAGCAGGCCCAGGACCCGTACACCGCCGCCTACCAGAGCGGCTACGACCAGCAGCAGTGGCAGACCCAGCAGCAGCCCGCCTACGCCTACGACCAGTCCTACGGCTACCCGCAGCAGGGCGTGCCGCAGCAGGACCCGTACGGCGGCTACCCGCAGCAGGGCCAGCAGCAGGACCCGTACGCGGGCTACCAGCAGCACCAGCAGGCCTGGGACCCGAACGTCCAGCAGCAGGACCACCAGCAGTGGCAGCCCCAGCCCGACCCGCACGCCCAGGGCATCCCGCAGCAGCCGGCGTACGACCAGAACTACGGCTACCAGCAACAGCAGAACACCTGGCACCAGGGCTGAGACGCGACGAAGGGCGGCGGGGGCCGGCACCGGCCCCCGCCGCCCTTTCCGTTCCCGCTACGCGGGTCCGACCAGGTTGGCGGCGATGCAGGCCGACATGCCGACGCGGGCGAGCCCGCCGCCGGGGTGGGCGGTGCCGCCGATGAGGTAGAGGCCGGGGACGGGGGTCTCGTTCGCGGTCTTCAGCCAGTCGCCGTCCGCTCCGGCGAGGACGGGCAGGGCGACCGAGCCGCCCGGGGCGCCGGTCTCCCGGCGGGTGTCCTCCGGGGTGCGCACGACCCGCCACAGCACCCGCTCGCGCAGGCCGAGGCCGGCCGCGTCGACGTGGGCGAGCAGCCGGTCGGCGTAGCGGTCGGCGGCGCCGGGGGCGGTCCAGTCGACCTCGCCCTGGGCCGGGACGGTCGCGGTCAGCACCACGCTCTCGTGCGCGTCGTCGGGGCGCAGCGCCGGGTCGTCCGGGCGCAGCACCTGCACGGTGGGGCGCTCGCAGGGCGGGGCCGCGCCGGTCAGCGTCCGCTCCTCGGCGGCCGGGTCGGCCGCGTGCACCACCGTGCGGTGCGCGGTGCCCTCCGGCCGGGGGCCGCGCAGGGCGAGCAGCACGCTGAACCGGCCGGGCGCCCCGGACGGCCGCCAGGCCTCGGCCGGCTTCCCCGGCCACTCGGCCAGGCCGCCGCCGAACAGCGCGCCGGCGTCCATCGCCGAGAGCACCAGGTCCGCGTCGATCCGGCCGTCCGCCGTCTCGACGCCGCGGGCCCGGCCGTCCTCGACCACGACCCGGGTGACGGGCGTGTCGAAGCGGAAGCCGACCTTGCGCAGCTCGCAGCGCCGGTACACCGCCTCCGCCAGGGCGCGCAGGCCGCCCCGGACGTACCAGACGCCGAAGGACTGCTCCATGTACGGCAGCACGGTGGCCCCGGCGGGGGCCCGGCCCGGCGCGAAGCCGTACCGGACCGCGGACTCGAACAGCAGGGCGGTCAGCCCCGGGTGGCCGTCCAGCTGCCGCGCCGCCACGTCGTGCAGGGTCCACGGCGCGGCGCGGCGCAGCCGGGCCAGCCCGGTGCGCGGCGGGACGGGGTACGGGTCGGTGCCCAGGAACGCCCGGTCGGCCGGGAGCGGCTCCTCCAGCAGCGGGCGCCGGGTGGCCTCCCAGACCGTCCGGCCGTGGTTCATCACGGCGCTCCAGCGGGCGCCGGAGCCGGCCCCGAAGGCCTCGTCCAGGGCCCGGCTGACCCCGCCGCGGGAGGCGTTGGGCAGGGTGACGGCGGTGCCGTCCGGGAACAGGTGCCGGCTCTCCGGCTCGACCGGGGCCAGCTCGACCAGCTGCTCCAGCGGCTCCTTGCCGGTCTTCAGCGCGAGGTCGCGGTAGACGGCGGGCAGGGCGAGCAGCCCGGGCCCGGTGTCGAAGCCGAAGCCGTCCCGCTCGTAGCGGCCGACCATGCCCCCGTACGTGGCGCCCGCCTCGCAGACCGTCACCCGGTGGCCGAGGGTCGCCAGCCGGGAGGCCGCCGCGAGCCCGCTCATTCCTGCGCCGATGATGACGATCCGTGCCATGGCAACCGATCCTAGGGCCCGCTCTCACACCCCCGGCTGCCGGGCGTACGCGTCCTGGGTGGCCCGGGCGGCCCGGGCGGCCTTGCGCTCGCGGCGGCGGGCCCGGAAGGCGCGGATCTTGCTGATCGCCAGCCAGACCAGCAGCAGGCCGACGGCCAGGACCGCGGCGGCGATCGACGCGGCCAGCCAGGGGTGGAAGATCGCCAGGGTGACCAGGCCGGCCACCGAGAGGTCCTCCACCATGCTGACCACGATGTTGCTGGCCGGCTCGGGGGAGGTGTTGACGGCCATCCGCAGCGAGGCCTTCACCAGGTGGCTGACCAGCGCCGTGGTGCCGCCCATCGCCCCGGCCGCGACCTCGCTGAGCGAGCCGGGGTCGTTGCTCGCGATCAGCACGCCGACGGTGGCGCCCGCGATCGGGCGGATCACGGTGTGCACGACGTCCCAGACGCTGTCCACGTACGGGATCTTGTCGGCCACCGCCTCCAGCGCGAACAGCACGGCGGCCGCGATCAGCACGTCCGTGCGCTCCAGCGCGTGCGGCACCGACTGGGCGTCGGCGAACCGCCCCAGCAGCCCGAGCAGCAGCACCACCGCGTACGCGTTGATGCCGCTGGCCAGCCCGCTGGTGAAGATCAGCGGCAGGATCGTCATGGCCTCCCCCTCCTCGCGAACCCGGGCGGACACCGCCCGGTCACGCCGTACCGTACCGGGACCGGGACGCCGCCCGGGCGGGCGCCGGTTCCCCCGCGGGGGGGACTGAGTACGGATACTCAGGTCCGCGGTTGAGTAGCTGAGCGGATGGTCTCCGACCTGCGGAGACGGGAGAGTGGTGGCACCCGGGAGGGGCGGCGCGTCGGGCGCCGGCCCTCCCGGGTGGCGGATCCGTCCGTCCCCGTCCGGCCGCGAGGCCGGGGGACGGCGGCGGAGATCCGCGACGGGGCTGGTCACGGTCCCCGCACCGCCGACACGGGGCGGCGGAGCGGGCCGGGGGGAGACCGGCCACGGGGGAGGTTCGCCACCGCCGCCCACGGGGGGAACGGCGGAGCGACGGCACCAGGCGGCGAGCGCGGACCGGGGGAGGGTCCGCGCTCGCCGCCGCGCTGCTTCCCGGCGCCGGGGGCGGCCCCCGGTCCGGACCCGGAACGGACGGATTGTCAGTGGTGCCGTTCACGATGGAGGGGCACGGACCACCCGGCCCGCGCGCTGCCTCGGAACGGGGGAGACCATGACCATCAGCCACCCTGAGCCCGTCACCGCCCGCCTCCACTCCGCCGCCCTCCCGTACACCCCGGAGCCGCCGGGCGGACGCCCCGCCGGCCGGGACGTCCACCCCGTGCTCCGCCGGATCGCCGCGCCGCCGGGCGCCCTCGACCTGCTCGCCGACGCCCACCGCACGCTCGCCCGGGCCCGCGTCCTGGACGACCCGCTCGAGCGCTACGCCACCGCCCACCTGGCCGCGCTGCGCACGGTGGCGGCCGTCCTCGCGGTGCGCGGCCGCCCGGAGAAGAACCCGCGGCGGCGCAAGGCCATCCGCAGCGCCTGGGAGGTGCTGCCCGAGGTGGCCCCCGAGCTCGCCGAGTGGGCGCTCTACTACGGCGCGGGCGCCCGCCGCCGGGCCGCCGCCGAGGCCGGGATCCGGGGCGCCGCGTCGGCCCGCGACGCGGACGACCTGATCCGCAACACCGCGCTGTTCCTGCGCCTGGTCGAGCGGCTGCTGGGCCTGCGGGCCGTTCCGCCGGCGCCGCGGCTCCCGCTGGACGCCGACGAGCGGCCGGGGGGAGCGGATCCGCCCACCCGTCAGGCTTAAGGTGGAGGCATCCTGATCGAACCGCACGTGCCAAGGAGCCCGACCTTGTACCCGACGCGTCCCCGCAGTGCCCTGCGTACCGCCGTGGTGTGGGAGGTGGTCCGGGCAGCCCTGGAGAAGCGGTCGGCCGAGCTGGACCAGCCGGTGCTCGACGTGGTCGACACCGGCGGCGGCACCGGCAACTTCGCCGTGCCGGTGGCCAAGCTCGGCCACCGGGTCACCGTGGTCGACCCGAGCCCCGACGCGCTGTTCGCCCTGGAGCGCCGGGCCGCCGAGGCGGGCGTGACGGACCTGGTGCGGGCCGTCCAGGGCGACACCCAGACGCTGCCCGAGCTGGTCGCCCCCGGCACCGTGGACGCGGTGCTCTGCCACGGCGTGCTGGAGGTCGTGGACGATCCGGCGGAGGCGCTCGGCAGCCTGGCCGGCACCCTGCGCAAGGGCGGCCTGGTCAGCCTGCTGGCCGCCAACCGCAACGGCGCCGTGCTGGCCCGCGCGCTGGCCGGGCACTTCACCGAGGCCCGGACGGTGCTCTCCGCCGCCGACGGCCGCTGGGGCGAGCACGACCCGATGCCGCGCCGCTTCACCGGCGAGGAGCTGGGCCGGCTGGCCGAGGCCGCGGGCCTGCGGGTGGAGTCGGTCCACGGTGTCCGGGTCTTCTCCGACCTGGTCCCCGGCGTGCTGGTGGACACCGAGCCGGGCGCGATGGAGGCGCTGCTGAAGCTGGAGGAGGCCGCCGCCGCGCAGCCCGCCTTCCACGCCGTGGCGACCCAGCTGCACCTGCTGGCCACCCTGGCCTGAGCGGGCCCCGCCCGGGGCCTTCGCGAAGCCTTCGCGAGATCTTCCGCCGTCGTACGGTTCGCACACCGTACGGCGGCGGTTCGCGTCCCGGTCGCCCACCGGTTCCCGGCCCGGTCGGCCGACCGGTTTCCGCTTCCCGGGGGCGGAGCTCCCCAGGTCCGGACCGATTCCACAGGATCGGGCACTTGTCCGGGGCGTGGCGCGTTGACACCGGTGCGGCCGTGCCCGGTCGAAGTGGCCCGTCCCACGCGGCGCAGACCACCCCGTAACGGGCCCACGGACCGTATGATCTGGGTAAAGCCGGAAAGCATGACAGCCGGACGCGTGGGGCATATGGACGACACGGGCCGGGCCCCCCGCACAGGCGTCCGACCGTGTGCCCCAAGGCTGATTGGACTTGCCTCCCCGACCGGGGTGGGCGGACCGGTCGCATCCGCGACCGACGAGTAGGAGGACTCCGTGCCGCTCTCGGAGCACGAGCAGCGACTGCTCGACCAGATGGAGCGAGCGCTGTATGCCGAAGATCCCAAATTCGCGTCGGCGCTCGAGGGAACCGGGCTGCGCACCTACACCCGTCGGCGGGTCTACCTGGCCATCGCGGGCTTCGTGGTGGGGATCGGCCTGTTGATGGGCGGCATGGTCGTTCCGGACCAGATCTGGGTCAGCGTCGTGGGCTTCCTGGTGATGCTCGGGTGCGCGGTGTTCGCCGTGACCGGCTGGCGCCGCGGGCCCGCGGGCCAGGGCTCCGGGCCCCGCCAGGCCGCGGCCCCGCGTCGCAAGGCCGGGATGATGGACCGGGTCGAGCAGCGCTGGCAGCGTCGTCGGGACGAGCAGACCGGCGGCTTCTGATCCGTCGGGCCGCACGGCGCGGCCCGGCCGTTCAGGCCCTTCCAGACCAGAACGCCGGGGGCGGGGCGGCGGGGGCCGGGCCCCCCCCCGGCGGGGGCGGGGGCGGGCCCGGGCGCACGACCCCCGACGCGCCCCCCCGGAGGCCGCGGGGGTTGGGCCCCCGGGGGAGACCCCGCGGGCCC